>NZ_CP110678.1:1511250-1812187 GCF_026167545.1 Sphingomonas sp. S1-29
TTGAGGAGTTTGCCGTAGCGGTAAGCGCGTCAGGCCCAAGGGTCGATGATACATCGTTCGACCCAAAACCAAAAACTGACGAACAACAATAGGCGGCTTTGGTTTTACGATTTGAAGGGGGTGGGTCTGAGCGCTCTGCCAAGGCTGCCCTTCACGCCCCTAGCGTGACCCGCTACCGTTAAAGCCTCACAGCAAGGACGCCCAAATGGATCGATTTCAGATTGACAGTATCGTGCCAGCCTACCCCAACTTCTGGAAGGCCGTTGTATCCTTCAGGACGGTTGAGGATGTTGCTGGCCGCTCCGTCGCTCAAGTAGCTAACTTGACCGTCCGGTTAAGCTTCGATGAAAATCGGCCCACAATCGAACTACTCGAAGCAGTATATGAAGCTGCGCGACACGCGCTGGCGTTAAGCTCATCCTATGCCAGTGAGAACGATCACGAGACCGCAGCCAAACATGAAAACGATGTTTTAGAGAAACAAGCTAAAGCTTGGGAGAGCCCCACCTTCGGAACTTAACAATTTTTAGAATCGTGGATGTATGTGGTGGGGAAATTTCGCCCCGGTCCTTCGCGAGAGGGACACGGGTGGGGGTGGGGTCGCGGATCGTCTCCCCGACCGTCTCCCCGACGATCTGCCCCATGATGTGCCCCGATCCTCGCCCCATCATAGATAGATACCACCGCGCGCGGCATCGCCGGGGATATTCCCCAGCTTGTCCCTGATCGTCCCCTGATCCCTGTCCTATCGTCTCCCCTATCCTTTCCCCTCATCATCGCCCCAGATCGTGCCTCAAACGGTGTTGGGACGATCGCCCAATCATCCCCAGATTAACCCCTGAATCGTCTCAGATCGTCAATAAATGACGGTTTTCTGCGGGTTTCATACGGTTTGCATAACCGTATGAAAGGTTTCGGGCGAGCTTTCGGGGACGATTGCGGTATTGGTAGCGTTAACAGCATCAGACACCGCCGAAGCTGCCGCGCCGCTGACATGTGGTGTGTTAGTCTGACCATACACCTAATGTGTCCATTTTAGTTGACACCTCGCCTGCGGGGAATACTTGGGAAATATTCGCTCCCCTGACTATTTCCGCTTGACAGTATAGCGAGCCATCGACATTAATAAAGGCGTCAACCGGGCCAAGCCCGACCAATGGAGACCCTCCCAGAATGATTGACCGATCTGAAGTCAACCGTGCATTGGCCAAGGCCATCGCGTTCAAAGCTTGCGGCAAGGATGCCGCTGCCAATGAGTGGGCGCGCAAGCTTATTGAACTGCTGGAATGCGCCGACATCCTTAACTGAGACTGACTGTCAACCGGGCCAAGCCCGACATTCGGAGACACATCATGAAGCGCGATATCTACGCAACCGTCACCGCTCAAATCATTGCCGATCTGAAGCAAGGCATTGCCCCTTGGGCTCGGCCTTGGACGGCTGGAGCTAGCCCTATGACGATGCCAAGAAACCACATTAGCGGTCGCGTCTATTCAGGCGTCAACATCCTGTTGATTTGGTCGGCGATGTCTAAGGGTAATTATGCGGTCAATCGGTGGCTTACATACAAGCAAGCTACCGATCTCGGCGGGCATGTCCGCAAAGGCGAGCGCGGCACCACGATCGTTTATGCGGGGTCGTTCGTCCCAGAGAGCGAAAAGGCGAAGGCCGCTCAGACTGGCAAGGATGCTGCTAGCGTGTTTTTCCTCAAATCGATGTCGGTTTTTAATATCCAGCAATGTGAAGGCATCGGCACCTTTGAGGCCCCCCTCCCAACCAATGATGAGCGCGACCGAGTGGCACTCGCCGACAGCCTATTTCAGGCAACCGGCGTTAAGGTGCAGCACGGCGGCGACAAGGCATTCTATTCGCCCTCTCAAGATTTCGTCCAAATGCCCGAAAGTGCGGCATTCCCCGATCTGCTCGATTACTACCGCACCCTTAGCCATGAACTGGTTCATTCGACCGGGCATAAGAGCCGCCTTGATCGCGCCATCCTCAATAAATTTGGGAGCAAAGACTACGCTCGCGAGGAACTCGTCGCGGAGATCGGCGCGGCATATGTCTGCGCAGGGGTCGGCATCGAATACACGACCCGTCACGCGGATTATGTCGGCAACTGGTTAGCCGTCCTTCGCGAAGATGATCGCGCCATCTTTAAGGCGGCATCGCTGGCCAGCAAGGCCGCACAGTGGATTGAAGCGTGCGCCGGGGAGGATGTCGAGCAACTCGCCGCCTAATGCCTTGGGGGCGGTTAGCGCCGCCCCCTCACCGTCAACCGGGCCAAGCCCGACACTCTGGAGACCTACCGTGCAGCTATTGACCGTCGAACTTCGCGCTAAGCTTGTTGCCAATCGTGGCACCGACAACGCCGTTCCCGTGCTGAAATTATATAATCCCGTGGGTGCCGCCACATGGCTCGCCACCGAGATCGATGGCATGACACTATTCGGGCTGGCCGACTTGGGCTTCCAATGCCCCGAATTGGGCTATTTCAGCCTTGGCGAGATCGCCCGAATCCATCTTCCTTTCGGATTGCGCATCGAACGCGATGCCTCATTCAAAACCGGCCGCACGCTTAGCGAATGGGCTGAGGCATCGCGCGCCCATGGCTCTGTCGCGGCTGCTGAAGCTATCTTCGCGGGGATGGGTCGATGATCGCCCGCGTCGCCTACTACCGCATTGGGGACCATGCCTTGTCGTATGAGACCCTGCCCCTTGTTGAGGCTGTCGAGCTACTGCGCGCCCTTAAGGTGCCGATGAACAACAGGGGATGGGCTCCCCAGATTCTTGGCGAGGGATGGACAGCCGCGCTTGGCGAGGATCGCCGCACCGGTAAGCCGGTCTGGTCGATGACCTTTCGGGCGGATGGCTATTTTCGGTCGCGCGAATGCTCGATCGCTCGATCGTGCGGGGTTCGGTACCCCAGCCATAGGAAGGGATATCAGGCGAGCGAACGGACATTCGCCAAGTTCGTCGGGAGGATGGTTGCCTAGTGCCCATCCGGGCCGATACAGCGCTAGGAGAAACATGGAGGGGCATTGCGCCCCTCTATGCGTGTCGGGCTCCTACGGGCTCGTATGGGGACATATGACGCTAACCGGAACCCACCTGAAGGAAATGCGCGTAGCCCTTGGTATGAGTATCGACGAGCTATGCGCGGCGATCGACATGAAGGACCGCCGAACCATGATGCGATGGTCGCATTCAGCTAACGAACTGCGCGGAAAGGCACTGCTCGCGGTATCCCATTATATGGGGCATGGCCGCGATGAACGCGCCGCATTGGAAGCCGTGGAGCTATGGCGCAATCTTACAGGGGGCGGAAATGATCCTACAGGCGGCATTAGCATTTAACCTAATCTGTAGTGGCACCCTAACAGAAGGGCTTATGGGCAAGGAGCGCCCTGTTTCTATTGAGTTTCGGGTTGATTTAAAGCTTAAGCGCTATTGCGCTCAGGCGTGCCCTGAAACCTTCGACATTGCAGCTTTTGATGACCGCATGATCCTATTCGTAAATAGCGACAATGAAGGTGAAAAACTCATTAGATATGTCAATAGGGAGTCGGGAAAGTACTACGCTGAGAGGACATACCGTCTGCGTAATGCGACAAAGCCGACCGACCCTATCAAAGATGTATCTAAGCTTGAATGCAAGCGCGCCCCATTCTCTGGATTTCCCGCACGCAAATTCTAGCTGATCATCGGTCCAGCATCCCCACAAAGCTCTTCAAACTTCCCCCGATGCTTCGATATGATCTCGCTAACTCTACAGCGTCATAATCTGCTGGATCATGTCCAGAGCGCTTGAGCGCGTCATATAGACGATTGGCTCGACGGCGGGCGATACGGTCGGGGATGATTTGCTCATACCGTATCTATCGATCGGGTCGCAAAGCCGCTTCCGCTACCATTGCGAGAGGGGCTACCCAACCGAGCGCGTGCCATTTAGCGTGTAGGTATGATCCACGAACCTTGGTCAGGCGACCACCTCAATCGCAAGGCAGATGCCGAGCATCTTCTTCAGATGGTTCTTGAGCGATACGAAGCCCGCAGAAAGGCTGGAAGCGCCGGTTACACCCTAAATCTGGATGCGCGTTGGGGAGAGGGTAAAACCTACTTCCTCCAAAATCTTCAGGCACAATTAGCCGAAGACGGCAGAACCGTCGCCATGGTCAATGCATGGCAGGATGACCATGGCGATGACCCCCTCACATCGGTGATCGCGGCTATCGACGAGATGCTGCTGCCATTTGCCCATAAAGACAGCGTAACCGTGCCATTCGATCACGCTAAGCGCGCCGCTGCCGCCATTGGCACGGAAGCCCTGAAGCAAGTGGGATTTCATTTCATAAAGATGGCTACCGGAATAGGCTTAGAAAAGCTGATCGAGCAGGCCAGCGATGGAGCCGAGACGCTGGACGCCGCCGCCTTTGAAAAGGGCGCAGACGCGGCACTGAACGCCGTTGCAGCGAAGATTGCGGCGGAACGAGTCGCAAATCACAAGGCCGCATCCCGTGCCATCGAAACTTTCCGTAGCCGAATCCGAGAGACGATAGCCGCCGCGTCAGCCAGCGGCGGAGCGACGCTGCCCATGTTCGTGTTTATTGACGAGCTTGATCGTTGCCGTCCGCTTTACGCGATCAAAATGCTCGAAGACATCAAACACCTCTTTTCGATAGAGGGGCTTATATTCATCGTGGCAACTGATAGTGAGCAGTTGGCACATTCGGTGAAAGCGATCTACGGCGAGGGTTTCGATAGCAACCGCTACCTTCGCCGCTTCTTTGATCGTGTATTTGTTTTTCCAAAGCCATCGAAGAGACGGTATTTGGAAAACCTTGCGCTCTCATTCGATATCGATCTGTCTGCCAGCTTCTACCCCACCCTTGGCTTAAGCCCGGTTGATATCTTTGAAACATGGACAAGTTCTTTCAAATGGTCGAACCGCGATTTGGAACAGATGTTCGATATTATTGCCACCTATGTTGCGAGTTGGAATTATAGGATCAAGGTCGAGCCACTTACTCTACTCAAAGCAGTTGGTGAATTTTACACTTTTGGGAATGACTCTAATCAGAGCCGTAGCACAGAAGACCCATACATGGCTTCCTTCGAAGAATGGCGGCTACCGCCCTTAAAGAATATTGATATGACACGGGGGCACACGACGGAAAAACGAACTAAAGCTTCGAATGTAATCGCCACCCTGAAAGCAGCTATGACCCAACCCGTCGTTCATGCAAAGTATGACCATGAATATAGCAGGGACTATATGCATGAAGAGCGGAATACTCGCGGTCCACTGATGGGCAATGATATTTCCCCATCTTTTTTAACCGAGGTCGAGTCGCGCGTTTCGAATGCGGGTCGTCATATTGTGACTTAACAAATAGCCACCCAGAGCAATTTTCTTTCTCGAACCGTATTTTATCGGGCACGGCAGATCGCTAATTAGCTAACCTCACGCGCCCCGCGCCGCGTTGGCTGGTGCTGATTGACGCCGGGGGCGATGGCCCTACCATGATGGTGAGTCGGGGGATGAATAATGAAGAAGATGGGGTTTGCTTGGGCCATCGCTTTGGTATCGGCCAATGGCGCTGCTAACGCTCAAGAAATGCGGGAACTGGTAACACCAAGCAAGGGCATAAAATCGACAGCCACGGTTGGAAGCAATGTATATGTTCATCAAAAATACAGGGCTGCCAAATCCTATCGCATCGACGAACCGGTTAAAGCAAAGATTTTGTTTGCACAGGTTGATCTTCCTGCTGGAACGCAACTTATGCGGATCGACAGCAAGGCGAAACTAAAGGCGTGTGCCTCACCGACAATGGAAGCATTTGCCAAAAAGTACTATGTCGGTTGCCTTATGGATGACGACGGGAACGGGACTTTCGACAGGGTAGCGGGTAATGAAGTTCAAAGCGGGAAGAAACTGCCGAAGCCATTACCATACATCGAGAGCGAGTATATCGATGGTGCGCCCGGCAGCCTGAAGCAAGTTCTGATCTACCTTGGGTCCACGAAGGACACGCTGCGCCTCTCATACCGCGAATTCGTCGATGACATGGCCCGACCAGCGTTTACAGAGGAATATACCTTTCCCCTAGGCACACAGTTTCCACAGCCAGTAGCCTTTAAGGATGTAAAGCTCACCATCACCGGGATCGATGGTGCTGGAATGCATTATGTGGTCGATTGACCAGTATCAGCAGCAAGGTGTCAATCTAGGGTGGATTGGCACCTTGCTATGATTAGGTGCCAATCTACCCGGATGGGCACCCGAGGGACCGATCTAGGGTAGATTGGCACCTGTAGGGTGCCAATGTCAGTTGATTGGCACCCTTCCATAGGTTGGGTGCCAATCTAGGGTAGACCGGCACCGCGCCGTAGAACCGTTGATCCAGCGTAAGTAAATGCTTCAGATCGACGCGGCAGCTTGCTCTTAAATCGAGTTTTACTCGACTAAAATGGCGGAAATACGCCATTTCCTGCTTCTTCTTTCTTCTTCCCCCGCTCGACAGAGCCGGTATGTCGCTTCGAGATTGAGCACTTAGGTGCCAATCTTATATATAGGCACTTTGTGCCCCTTATTTCCTTCCCTTAGTATATAAGAGTGGCACCTCGCACCACTCGAATAGACCGTGCATGGCGCGCTGGAAATGCAACAACTCGGAACCGGCGAAACCGGCCATAGCTATCCGCGTAAATAGACACGCAACACTAATTTCGATATAAATACATATGACCTCCGAAGCCATCTGCTTCGCTTGCCGTCACATAGACTGGCACCTCATAGACAGACTGAAAATCGCCAACTTGCTTCGGAGGTCACTTTAATAAGGTGGCCCATCGATGCTTCATGATAAATAAATCTGTGAGGGTTTGGCGACCCATCAGCGGAGCTATGAGAGGACATCATGAAGCACGACGAATTTCAAACACTACTACTTTATCTCGAAGAAACTGCGGACAGCGATCCGGATATGCTGCAAACGCTAGTCTCGATGACACGGCGCAAATGTCCGGTATTTTACAATGCCCTTCTTTATCGAGACGAAGAGATCAAGCGGGAACTGACAACCACCCTTCCCCGACTCGATCAGATCACCGCCGCGCAGCTTACCCTGTTTGACAACTGGCGAGCGACAGGAGGGCGCAAACCATCACGCAAAAAGAAGGAACCGTCCGCGCGCGCGCAGCGCTTCCGTGCTCAGCTTGAGCTATGGACGACACCTGCGACGGTGCCTTTGACCACCAAGTCGCGCGCGGTGAAGGTCACCTTCGACCTTATGGACGCCGACGAACGCACCGAGAAACTGGCCAAGTATCAAGACCCAAAACAATCGAAGGGCGGCTTCGTTATCACGAACGGTGAGCCGGTATCGCAAGATTGGTCCGATTACGCCAAGCTGATCGCAGGGCTTCCCCCTGAGACTTTGGGCGGGCCTGCATACTCGACCACCAAGGGGAACGGAACAACCTTCGTTTTGAACTCGCTCGCCGTGATCGATCAAGCCGAAGCCGAAGCGCTGCGGGACGACATGCGCATCGGTATCCTAATGGGGCATCCGGGGGAATCGATCCAGTTCCACTCGTTTGAACGCCACTACGCGAACGGCACCCCCCTCCCCAAGAACGCCGTTTTAAGCAGCCGTCTCGCGATGCCTTCGGATCACGCGGGATGGCGCACGGGCGTCCTGTCTAGTCCCGAACCCGCCCCCACGCCGGAGATCGTAAGGGAGATGATCGATGCCGATTGCCCCTACTGATCGCATTACGGCGGTGCATCTGGAGCCGGGAGAACCCGTCGCGATCATCGAACGGTGGCTGGAGGCCAACTGCAAAGGCGACACCGAGATAGCGTTCGTCAACATTCGAACCACTTACCCCGCCAAAGAGACCGTCGAGTTGGCCTGTGTGGTCGAGTTCGCCGAGGAGAACGAAGCGATGCTGTTCAAGATGCGGTGGGCGTGAAAACCCCTCGCCCATCTAAATAACATACCAACCGGGCTAACTCCGGATAGGTGGAGCAAACCGGTGCAGGCGCGGACTTACGACGCGCCTGCACTGTTCGATTGCGCCTCCCCCTATAATCCCCCATCGCTGGGCTATGGATGCACACGAACGCTACCTAATCCGGAAAGCCCGCATAGTCGGCTGTTTAGGCGCGGTGATAGTTGGCCTCCCGCTATTTTTCATGCTCATTGGCCTGTCGTTTATGATCTACTGCCATCATGGCCCCTGTCATCCTGTGAAAATGTGGGTGGTGGCTACAGCCCCGACACTGATTGTAGCTTCGCTAGCAGGGCTCAGCATTTATAAATTCATTCGGTGGTGGCATCGCCGCTGACATGGATGCCGAAGAACAAGATCGCAAAGCCCGATCCGCCGGGTGCCTAAGTGCGGTGGCTATAGGCATCCCCCTGTGGTTGCTCTTGGCGCTTGCAACCTCGATGGGTAGCTGCTCCCCCGGCCCTTGCGAAATGCGTAGCCTCTGGTTGGTTGCTACCGCCCCGACAGCGGTTGTGTCGTTGATAATTGGGTTTGGCTGCTATTGGATCGTTCGGTGGTGGCAGCACCGCTGACCCGCCAGACCGGCAAAAAGGATAAATCCTTACCGACGATTTCCATGTCGAACTCGTTGAGCTAGGTGATTTGAGACCACCCGATAAGGCCGATCACTCCAAATCCAATCACTCGCGGCAACAACAGCGCCGCCAGACCGTAGAGAGGGTGGCCCTTCCTCCCCTCTGTAAACAGGCGGATTAGCTCGACTTGTCGAAAGCGGCGGTCGCCCAGCAGTGAAGGGATATTGCGCATAGCGCTAATAATAGCGGATCGGGAAAAGGCCGCATAGGGTTGACAGGTCGCGTGCCAGATGCTGCCGACCTATAGCTGGCCAAACTCTGGCTGTTTAGAGTGCGAACGCCGCGCTTCTATACCGTTTCTTTGGATCTCGGTTCGTCGGCCCACTCGTCCCAGATGCACTCGCGTCTCCCGGTAGCCTTCGACGAACAGGGGCTGCGCACACATTCCCCCAGCGTGTTCAGAACGCCGTCAGCGTCCGATTGCAGCGCTCCGCTGCCACATCATCGGCAGCACGGCCACGGTTCGGCGCGCTGCTCAAAGTGGGGTAGCTCCCGATCTCCTTGAAATACGCAATGCCCCGCTTAGTGCAGGCAGCAACGGTATCTTCGGCCACATTACCTTCGGCATCGGGTGCCGACACGACCGTTTCTTCAGGATCGAACTCTGCCGGTTCTGCCTGTTGGCAGGACGCCAAGGTCAAAGCAGCAAGAGCCGTAATGATCGCCCGCATATTTCCCCTCTCCTTAGTGGACACCATGCTTGCACGCACCGCAGGCCGTCTCGCAACCTAAATACCAGATGCGCACCCCCACCCACCGCGAAGCTCTCGCGATCATCGGCACGACCGATCTCGACGCTCCGACGAAAGCCCTGATGACGGTCTACATCCAAGCAAATCAAGTTTGTGAAGGGTGGGACATCAAGACCGTTGCGAGGGTCGCCGACACGGCAGATCGTGCCGCCGGTCGTGCAGAGGCGCTGATCGAGACGCTGCGCCGTGACCTGCAAAACGAAGCCGAGGCCAAAATCATTTTGCAGCGTCGGGTTGAGCGTTTGGAGGCGATCATCGAAGCGTTGGCGGGGGGTTAGGTCTCAACCCGGTAGTTCCGGGGGACATAGCTCCCACCATTCACGCTCGACGCCTTAACCGGGTAGGATTTCCCGGTCTTGCGGGAAGTGCGAAAATGCTCCCGCCGTTCATGGCCCACCGGCGACTTATGGGTTCCGCCTTGGTGGGGCTGGGGTGCTGTTATGGTATTCTTGATCGTGATGAATGGTGCCAGCTTGCTTTTACCGGCGTAACCGCGTTTGCGGTTAAGCTTTGTGAGAGCATCTGGGGTCACGATCTCACGATCCTGTTTCATGATCGCTCCAAAAACAAAACGAAGCTCAGGCAGGGTTTCCATGATAGCCAACTTCGCGTCCACCGCCGAAGGTGCCACCGCGCTGCTTGGGTCGTCCAGCCTCAACATGATAGATGGCTTCAGGTCTGCTTGGGCTGATAGCTTAAACATGGTCATAACATCCCCGTCATAAACCGACACGATGTTTGTTGCTGGCCCGAAGATACCGTTATCTGTCTGATAGACCACCCAAAGCCGTTCAAAGGGCAACGGCCCGAACGGCTCATACACCATTTCCACTTCGCACTTTACTTTATCGTCAATGAAGAATGCTGGTAGCAGATGCATCTTGGAATAGGAGTTTCCTATCAGCCGCTCTTTACCGTCTACAAACCTAGTGAAGTGTTCGTGTAGTATATTGATAACTGCCTTGGTCATTGCCCTGCCTTCTCAGTCTTCCGCTCTAACCGGTCGCGCACTTTCGTCCAGTCCTGCCACGGTGGCCCTGCCCGCTCCTTACGATTTGGATCGATCAGCGCCTTCAGGGCAGCGTGCCGCTCTTCCCACCCTTTGTTCTGGTGCACGATTTTGATCGCTTCGAGTAGGGTAGCCGTTGATACCTCGCGTAGCGTCCACAGATTCGCCCTGAACCAGTCGATCGCCCATTCGCGGGTCTCCCACGATGTCAGCCCGTGAGCCCCCAGATTGCGCCCAAGATTTGTTCTCAGGGCTTCGCGAGTTGTGAAGCGCCATTCCAGTTCGCGGTCCTCTTCGCGAAAATGGTGGCGGGTCTTGGTCACCTTTAGTTTAGCGTAGAGCGTCTCAAGCTTGTCGTTAAATTCGCGGATTTGTTTCGTGAGCCTAGCGTTCTCTTCGCGCTCGTGCTCATATAGCCGGTAGAACGGGCTTAAGCCGCTCGATGGCGCTAGCCGCACATCTTCCAGCTTCATCTTGCCCTGCGATACCCATTTGTCGATCATCGCCTTAGCGGCAAAATCCTTGGGGTCGCGTAGTAGACGGTAGATAGTTTTCTCTTGCGTGTTCATGTCGATCATCAGCGTAAGCCCGTTATAAAGGTGGGGGCTTCCGGCCCCCACGAGATAGCCACATGCCAAGCCGTCCGGGCCTAACATCCGAAGAAGCGAAATCGTTTTGGTGTGTCCTTTGCCTAGACGATCTCGCGACAACCTACCTGAACTTGGACTTCGTTCGCTTCAGTCGATCGATCAAATACATAGCCAGAATATGTCCCGCAACACCATTCTTTCGTTTGACAATATTATCTTTGGTGGCACACATTTTGGTCTCCGCGCTAAGAGATTGGATCGGACCTAATGTTCACTTGACAATGATTTAACTTTGAGTGGCCAATTTTGGCGACTATGTGGCTCTCCGTCCTAACCAACGGAGACCGGACCATGATGATTGAAGTGCGCAACATTACCTATGAGACCGATAACGAGTTCGTCCCCGGTCTGCCCTCCACCGCAACGCTCGATATGGAAGAGGCCGATCCCGAAGAGATCGCGGAGGCCCTTACCGGCGATTGGTTGATCAGCGGCTTTGACTATCGGGAGCAGGGTGGCGAGTGGGTCACCGGCTAAAACTTATTTTTGACTGATCGATCGGGGGGAGGCGCGTCGCCTCCCCCATGAAGCTCGCTTGCGCTGCGCTGCGCAATGCCCCCTAATTGCCCCGATCGATTGGGGTATGAGAATGATGCAGTGGAGTGCGTTTGACTGGCCTACATTCGCGTCGTTGATGCAGGCGCTGACGGGACTGATCGTCGGCCTTGCGGCGGTCATCGGCGCTTACAGGATCGGCAAACGACAAACCCGCATTCTCGAAAATCAAGTTTATCTAGAGCGGTCGAAACTGGCGCATGACCTGTTTGAAAAGCGCTACCGGGTATATAGCGCGATCGACAGATTGCTACGGACCATAATAGAGGAAAAACCTGATGCTTTATCGAAGGACTTGCTGGAAGAGGTAGATGTGGCGTATTCGCAAGCGTCCTTTCTGTTCCCTAATGAAACCTACGGGCAGTTTTTACAGGTGTTTAGCAAGGCTAACCAGTATATCGAAGTCAGAAGGCTGGTGCGAAAAGGCATATCGGAAGCCCCATCCGCGCATCAGGCTGAACTCATAATCAAGCAGACAAAGCTTTATGAAGAAATTCGGGAGCAATATAATTCTCTTCCAGAAGTTTTTCCTGAGCTTAAGCTAACCGATATCGATCGAGAACTAGACCTTAACTCGTGAGCGAGTGCTGTCATTGGAGCGGCTCCTACACCAGCCCCCGCCATCGCATGACATAGAGGGCGGCATGGTCGAGATCGTGGAACCAGATCATCGACAAATCGCCAAAATATCGGTTCCCATCGAGCGACCAGCGCAGGCGTCGTTCCCGATGCAGGTAATCCGAGCGTTGGAAATTTACGGATAGCCAGAGCCAACAGGCCCAATCCCCGCCGCCATCCTCAAAAACTTGTTTTGGCCCGGTGTAGGGACCGTAGGCGAACGGCCCGAATGGTTCGCCGGTCATCGTCCAGCGCGGCGGGTCTTACGGTTCCCTACCGCCTTAGCGAGACCGCGTGCGACCATCTGCGCGGCATGGGCGGGATCGGTAATGTGGGCATAGGTGGGCATGGCACCCGTATAGGGAACCGTTGCCAGCGTATCGCTACGATCGCCCAACCCCTCCAACACTCGCGCGACACAATACGAACTCGACTGTTTCGGCTCCACCTTGTGGCCATCGTCGCCCATGGCAGAGCGGAACGACTGGATCGCGGTCTTTTGGAAATCACCGAGCATGATGTCTAGGAGGACATCGTAGTGGGGGCGTTTACTCACGAGAATCGATGGACGGTGTAGCTCTGAGCATCCGCCGTCGAGAGTAGCTGTAGCGTCCCCGTCGTGCGGTCGGTCGAGTAGCTCGCGCCAGCCGCGATTTGGAACGATCCTGCACCATTAGGAGTGGGCGCACCGGCCCAGCTTGCCCAAAGGATGGCGTTGGACGGGTTGTGCACTTCCTGCCGAGCGGTGTTGATGAACGGAATCGAGGCCGTCCCACCCGTTGTCGCAATGGTACCGCTCAGCGCTCCCGATACGGTGTTCTGCGGAGCGTGCGTCCAAGCGCCAGATGTGTCGCCGCGCACACGGTCCCAAGTCGTGCCGTTGAACGCCATTCCGAACGAGCCTGTTGCCAATACGGGGGAGACCGTTCCACCGATCCAGCCATCTACGGCGGGATAGTTGCTGGTAATCAAAGGCGTCGCGCCGGTGTTATCGACAAGCTTTGTGCTGGCGTTGGTCGGATTACCCGCTGAGTCTACCGAGTAGATAGGGACGGCATGAATTTCTTTGTTAAGATGGATGGGCATGTAAGGTAAGTTCTCCGTTGGGGCTTGCTTGTATTTATCCCCATCGGGCCATCGGCTGCCTATTCATAAATAGAGGTATGGCTTACCGATTATCTCAAACATCGCTTTCACGCCTTGATGGCGTCCATCCTGATCTTGTTCGCGTCGTCAAACACGCAATCACCATCACCCAGATTGATTTTATGGTCTTGGAGGGGCTTCGCACGATTGCGCGCCAGCGCCAGCTTGTGAAGCAAGGCGCATCCCAGACGCTACGCTCCAAGCATCTTACCGGACATGCCGTCGATCTTGTGCCGTTCATCGATACCGATGGCGACGGCGATTCAGAAATCTCGTGGCACTGGCCGCACTACCACAAGCTCGCGCCCTTCATTAAGCAGGCGGCGAAGGAGTGTGAGGTAGCGCTAAGCTGGGGAGGCGATTGGCGGTCGTTCAAGGATGGTCCGCATTGGGAGCTTGATCCGAAGCGGTACCCGTTCCCCTAATGGCGCGTATCTCGATCAAGGCCGCGAAAGCAAAGGGGAGGAATGCCCAGCAATGGGTGAGAGACGCCATCTTAGCGCGATTCCCGAGCATGACGCCCGACGATTGCCGATCGTGTCCGATGGGCTCTGGTGGGGCGGATATCCAGCTTTCCGCCATGGCAAAAACCATTTTGCCGATCTCGATCGAGGTTAAGAGCAAGGCGACCGGCTTTACCCCGGTATATGCAGCGCTGGAGCAGGCTGATCGCAAAGACGGTCTGGAGCCGGTCGCGTTCGTCAGACAGGATCGTCGCAAGATGCTGGCGGTCGTGGATGCTGAGTATCTACTCGACCTACTAGCCCGCGACCACCCAAACGCAAAGACGGTCTAAATACTCCGCAGGATACACAGGAGTTAGATATGGACCAGAATAAGCGCGCTCTATTGCGGCAAGAGGCAGTAGGCCGAGTGGAACTTTATGAGCGCATGAACGCTCTTACGGTTAAGCTTCGTCTCCACGGCTTTGCCGATCCGGACCCCAATCCGATTTGGTCCATAGAAGCGAAGCGTTTGATCTTCGCGATAGATCGCAATCTTGATTTTGATTATGATGATCTGAGCGGTGAGCTATCTTGGTCGGACGACAACGAGATTCTGTTCAGGCTGACTGTTCTTTGACGGCGATCATCCCATTACCCCCAACCTACTTATCTCGACTGGTGCGAAACCGAATCTCAGGCGGAGTAGAAACCGTTCATCCGGGTCTGCATCGGTAGCCCACCCTACAATCAAACGGTTGCTCAAGACGGGTTGCCAATCCCCGGCGATGCGCTGCCGCTCGCACCAGTCCTCGATCGTGTCCAGATCAGTGTTAGCATCGATTACCGTTCGCATCGCTGTAGCTCCTTCGAGATCATCATCCCCAAGACATCAAGCTTACGATAGCGGACATTGCGCGATGGACGCCCCGTAGTGGCGTTTTTTAGTCGCCCCGTCTCAATGTGGCCGTTCCGCGCCGCAGTAGCGAGATACTCATCGCTTACATCAAGAATCCGTTGAGCTTCCGAACTGCTAATCCAATCGTCTTTTTGAGTCATCATCTGTATCCAATCGTTCCTGTTGACGACCAGATACAGACGCTGACCAAGGTTGGCAACGAAAAACGACACGCTTGAGTATATCCAACAAGCTACTTGTCAAGTCAAATACGATCAAGCGGCGATCTTTGCTCTACCATCTACCGCTTTCATCAACCGTTCTTCCCATGATGTTAGCAGTGCCAGCTTAGATTCGAGGTAGTCGCCATGATCGTAGCGACGATCTGCATCCCCTGCGGAATGATTCAGAATCAGTTCCGCCAGCCACTTCTTCGTATCGTCCCCGTTGACGATGTGCGTCCGCACCGCATGGCGGATACAGTGCATATCCCACGGCTCGACTGTCTCGCCTTCCTGCCGCGCCATCCTGTCCAGATCACCGCGCAGGACTGTTAGGAATGGGACCGCCATGCCTTTGTAAGGCGCACCGTGGAAGAAATACCCCCGCTGAGATTCGAAGGACCGTTCCCGAGCACCGTCGAAAATTGATTTCGCCATCGGTGCCAGCGGCAACAGGCATGGTTTGCCGTTCTTCGCCCTCCCCCGTGGGATCGTCCAGATACCCCGCTTGACCTCCGACAGCGCGGCACCGTGGCTTTCCATGACGCGGCAACCCATTAGGATGAGCATCCGCACGGGATCGGACTGATCTGCTGGGTAGCTGTCGAGGGCACGCCACAACCAAACAAGCTCGTGCATTTCGAGAGCGCGGCGCGGGTTGTCCTCCTTCGTCATCAGAATCCCGAGCGCGACATTATGCTCCACATGATCTTCAGCCGCCGCCCATGTCAGGAATGTCCGTAGCTCTGACAGCATCCGATTTGCTGCACCGTAGCTCCCCCTTCCCCTCATGGCCTGCACGCAGGCTCGCCCGTCCGCCTTAGAGAATTCGGTAATCGGTCGGTCGCCAAACTGGCCAAACACATTGCGCTCAAGAAGCCGTGTCTTTTCGTCCAGCGTGCGCACACCCTCGATACTTTTGAACTCGATATATTTTGCGTGCACCGCCCGCATTGTGTTGGCGTTTTTGCGCGCCTGCACCGCCTCAGCTTCCACCTTTGCGACCCGTGGATCGATGCCCCGACCCCGCAACCGGTTAAGCTCTTCCGCCCACTCTCGCGCCTCAGCGAGCCCGTACGCGGGATATGTGCCCAGCGACATCTTGATCCGGCGCGAGTTCATGTTGCAAGTATTCGCCGCGTCATAATTCCACCTTTTCACGCCCGTGGGTCGGATGGTGAGAAATAGATTGGAGACTGTTTCATCTCCCATTTGGTAATCCTTGGGACGGCTTTCCAAGTCGGTGAAAAACCTATTGGTAGGACGGGCTGGAATCTTGTTGGCCATTTCTATTCTCCAAAATCGCTTAACCTGAAAACCTACGGTTTATCCCACCGGACGCGGGGGTTAGCTCGTGGGTTAGAAGCTTGGCCAAAGGTGGGAGGCGTCGCCCCAAAGTTTCAACCTAAGTGGTTGAATATCTTGGGAGTTTGCCAACCTTGGCCAACCTTGGGGATCGTGGAAACGGCTCAAAAATGGATTTGTAAACTGGATGTCGCGGGTTCGATTCCTGCAACCGGCACCATTGCTCTGCCGAAACTTTCAAAAAATGCCGCAGCGGTCGACCGTTGATTGCGCTACGCGGCGGCTTCGCCGATCTGCGCGCGAATGGGGCCGGCGCTGCCCGTCGGCTCGGATGGCCCGCCTCATCCCCGCCAGAAAGTTTCCGCCCGGAACAAACCCATTCGACTTGCAGGCGTTGAGCCGGTGTCGCTCTTTCGATATTAACGAAAATTATTGTCCAGAATTGTTGCATGTCGCGAACATACGGGACGGGATGGGGTATCAGCGCCTTACCGTTGGCATGCTTCACCAGGCGTCAGCGGCCAAGAGCGAATGCGGGCTCCCGCCTGTGTGGAAGGCGTTTCCACGCCCACAAACGACAATGATCCAGCGATCGGGCCGATACGCCCAGCGGAAGTTTCTGCTTACGGTCAGGCGGCCTTGCTGCTGGCCGAAAGTCTGATTCACGGGCTTTGCGAGAAAGCGATGCTCAGCAGCGGTGAGGCGGTGGCGATCATCGAACGCGCCGCCGACGGACAATTCGACCGTGCCGAAGCAGCCGACGACGCGGGCGCACCGATGTGGCGGTCGCATGCGCTGCTATCCGCCATCGCGGCGCCGTTGCAAAGCGACGAGCAACACCAATCCACCCGTCCGCGGTCCGAGTCGCAACGATGTGCCATGCGCTCATAATCGAAGATGAACGGCTGATCGCCGAATATCTGGCCAGCCTCGCCGAACGCGCGGGCCCCAAGTCGATCGCGATGGCATATACCGAAGACAAGGCGGTCGGCGCCGCGCACGAGCGGCGACCCGACATCATCCTTTCCGACGTGATTTTGCTGGCGGGCACAGGTCCGTGCGCAGTGCAGGCGATAACGTCGCATTATGGTGAAATACCGGTCATCTTCATCACCGGGACGCCCGAACGTTATCTGCCCCGCGAGCCGTCGAGCGTCGTGCTGCACAAGCCGATCGATCCCGTCTGCGTGATGGACACGTTTCGCCGGCTGGCCCATTTATAGACGGTGATGCTGCCGGGTGGGTCGTCGGGGTAACCGCCACCCCGTCCCGCAGTCGCTGAAAACCTCGTCGCTGCTACGCGGCTGCGCGAATCGCCTCGATCGCGTCGCGGACGCGGTCCAGCCGATCCTCGCCCGTCCAACTGCCGATCCCGTCCTCCAGGTCGCGCGCCCGATCGCCGAGATCGGGCTCGCGGAACATCCCGGCAGTGCCGGCCAGCTTGTGAAGCAAGCCCGAGGCTTCGGTAAGCTCGGCATCGGAAAACAGGCCGCGCCGCAGCAGCGCGTCGAGCATCGCGAGCGTCTCCTGCTTTCGAGCAGCGTATCGTTCCTGGATGGTCACGCCCGGCGTCAGGACCGACTCTCCGGGGGGGCCCTTATACGACACCGCGTGCTGACGATCCCATTCCCGCATGGCCTTGTCCAGGCTGGCAAGCGTCACCGGCTTTGCAATGTGCGCCTGCATTCCCGCGGCCAGGCACGCTGCGATATCATCGGCATAGGCGTTGGCGCTCAGCGCTAAAATCGGCAGATCGCTGGCGGCGACACCTTGCGCGCGCAATCGTCGCGTCGCCTCATATCCGTCCATGATCGGCATTTGGATATCCATAAGCGCGATCCGGTACGGCGCACCCGCGGCAAGCGCGGCGTCGATTTTGGCGATCGCGTCGGACCCGTCGACCGCGATATCGACGTCCCAGCCCAGCTGGCGCAGCATGGCGGTGATCAGCAGTTGATTGACGTCGTGATCTTCGGCCACCAGTACGCGCCCGCGATCCTGCGGAACGAGCGACGGCGCGCCGAGCGCTGTCGAAGCCGGGTCGCTGGTCGCCTCTGCCCCCACATCCGGTGCGCCGCTGTCGTTATCGGGACTGGCGCGCAGGGGTAGGGTCAACACGAAGCGCGAACCGCCGCCGATCTCGTCGTCGAGCACCAGCTGCCCCCCCATCAGTTCGGCAAGCTGCTTGCTGATCGGCAAGCCCAACCCCGTACCCCCGAAGCGACTCGCGGTCGTCGCCTCGGCCTGGACGAAGGTTTCGAAGATCGCTGCCTGGCGATCCGGCGCGATTCCGATGCCGGTGTCCTCGACCTCGATCGAAAGCGTTGCCATGGCATCCGGATCGGGATCGGCGACGCACGGTTGCGACCGGACGCGCAGCGTGATCGATCCGCACGGGGTAAACTTCGCCGCATTACCGAGCAGGTTGAGGACGATCTGCCGGAGGCGGAGTCCGTCGCCCACCACCATCACCGGCAATTCGGCGGCAATATCGACGTTCAGCACCAAGCCCTTCTGCTGGACCGCAGGCATGACCAGCTTCACGCAAGCGCGCAGGGCATGGCGTAGGTCAAAGGCGTCGCTTGCGATCTTCATTTGTCCGGCCTCGACCTTCGAAATGTCGAGAATGTCGTTCAGCAGCCGCATCATCGCTCGACCCGAATCGGCGATCAGTTCGGCCTGCCGTCGCTGTTCGGGGGCCAGGTCGGCCGCGAGCAACA
Organism: Sphingomonas sp. S1-29; assembly: GCF_026167545.1. NCBI lineage: Bacteria > Pseudomonadati > Pseudomonadota > Alphaproteobacteria > Sphingomonadales > Sphingomonadaceae > Sphingomonas > Sphingomonas sp. S1-29. The sequence continues at coordinate 1,530,222 of NZ_CP110678.1, forward strand.
AATCGGTGAAGCCGATCACGCCGTTCATCGGCGTGCGTATCTCGTGGCTCATATTGGCCAGGAAGCTCGATTTTGCGTGCGCCGCCGATTCCGCGTGGAGGCGTGCCGCCTCGAGTTCGAGCTGGAGCAGCTTGCGCTTACTCACGTCGCGCACCGAAGCAATGATCTCGGCTGGCCGACCTTCCGCATCGCGCACCAGCCCGGCATTCGACTCCACCCAACGCCAGGCCTGGGGGCCGCCGCGCTCGATCGTGCGATAGGTCAGCGAGGTACGATCGCGCTCGCCGGTGCGAAGGATTTCGAACCCTTTTGCGAGCTCGGGTTTGTCTTCGGGATGAACGCCGAACGCGATGTCGCCGCCGATCACCGCCGATGGGTCGATCCCGAAGACCTGCTTCGTTGAGGGTGACGCGTACAGAAAAGTGCCGTCAAGACTGATCCGGAATACAGCATCGGTGGCGTTGGTCGCCAGCAACCGTAGCTGCTCCTCGACCAGCTCGCGCTTCTGGACATCGGCCGCCAGCTCGTCGTTCGCAGCGCGCAACGCCCGCAGCCGCAGCACCCGGTCGCGCCAGACGATGGCCGCCAGCAGCAGGATCAGCGCGATGCACGACCCGAGCACGCCGCGGGCCAGGTTCTCCAAATGCGACGAACGCCGCTGGCGCTGCAGCAGGAGACGCGCCTCCTTGTCATTGATTCGCTCTACCAGCGCCGTGATCCGGGCATCCGCGTGCCGAGCCGCGGGATCGTTGATTTGCCGCCGTACCTCGTCCCCCCGGCCTTCGTCCATGCGCACGAAGGTGCGTTCCATTTCCTGGAAATATCGCTGCGTGGCGCGGTCGAGCATCGCCATGTTGGCTTGCTGGGCGGGATTGTCGGCGCTCATCGCCGAGAGGGGGGCCAGTTCCTTGCGTAGCGAATTGCGCGCGGCGTGCGCGGCGGCGCGATCCTGCGGGTCGCCGGTCAACACGAACCCGCGGCGGGCCACTTCGGCCCGAAGCCGCATGATACGCAGCTGCGCCAGACGCTTTTGCATCTCCACCGTATGGCTCACCCACTGGTCCGAGCGGTTTTGCTGCCACTGCAGCCCCGCTGCCGCCAGGCCACAACTCAGCAGCAGCACGAAGCTGAGCAGGACGAGGTAGGACGATCGCGTACGGACGGAGACGGACATGATGGCTTTCTGTGGCTGCTCCTTCGTAAGCGCCAGTCCTTAAGAGAACCTCTGCCCGATCATCGCGCGCCGCCTGGATCGCTCGCCGGATCGGTGTATTGCTGCGCGTGGCGGCCCCCGCCTGCGTATCCGGAAGACGTTGGAGCAGATCATTGTCCAAGAAGAGCCCTGCAAAGCTAAAGGTCCGCGTCGCCGTCCCGGGGGACGTTCGCGGCATCCTGGCGCTGATCAGCGCGGCGTATCCCGATGCCGAAAACTACACCGCCGGTGAAATCCGCGGGCAGATCAACAATTTCCCCGAAGGCCAGTTCGTCGCGGTCCTCGAGAAGAAGATCGTCGGCTATTGCGCTTCGTCGCGGATCGACGAGGCGATTGCGCTGGCGCCGCACGATTGGCCGACGATATCGGGCAATGGGTTCGGCAGCCGTCACGATCCGACCGGCGACTGGCTGTACGGCATCGAGATGGCGGTCGACGAAAGCCAGCGCGGGCTTCGCATCGGCAAGCGCCTGTATGACGCGCGCCGGGTGTTGGCCGAGCGGCTCGAGCTGCGCGGAATCGTGTTCGGCGGGCGGATGCCCGGCTATGCGCGGCAGAAAGCGAAGGCGGGCAAGCCCGAGGATTATCTGACCGGCGTTCGCGAGGGGAAGTTCCGCGATCCGGTGATCGGCTTCCATCTGGCCAACGGCTTCACGCCGATCGGCATCCTTCCCAAATATCTGCCCGGCGACAAGGAATCCGCGGGATTCGCGACGCACATGGTGTGGCGCAATCCCTATGTCGACCCGAACGAGCCCCCCGAATTCCGCGTGCCGCGCCATGTCGAGAGCGTCCGCCTGGCGACCGTCCAGCTCCAGGCGCGCGCGGTCAAGGACTTTGCCGAGTTCGTCAAGAACGTCGAATATTTCGTCGATGTCGCGGCGGACTACCGGTCCGATTTCGTGGTCTTCCCCGAATTGTTCACGCTGTCGCTGCTCTCGTTCGAAAGCGAGACGCTATCGCCGATGGAGGCGATCGACCGGTTGACCGAGCATCGCGCGCCGATCGTCGCCGAGCTTTCGCGCATGGCGATGCGCTACAACATCAACATCGTCGGCGGTTCGCACCCCACCCGCACCGAAGACGGCACGATCAAGAACATCGCCTATACCTGCCTTCGCGATGGGTCGGTGCATTCGCAGGAAAAGATCCACCCCACCCCCAACGAAGCCTATTGGTGGAAGATCAAGGGCGGCAGCTCGGTCAACGTCATCCAGACCGATATCGGTCCGGTCGGGGTGCTGATCTGCTACGACAGCGAGTTCCCCGAACTGGCGCGTCGCCTGGTCGACGAAGGCGCGCGGATCATCTTCGTCCCCTTCTGCACCGATAATCGACAGGGCTATATGCGCGTGCGCTATTGTTCGCAGGCGCGGGCGATCGAGAACCAGTGCTTCGTCGTGCTTTCGGGCAATGTCGGCAACCTGCCGGGGGTCGACAATATGGACATCCAATATGCCCAGTCGTGCATCCTGACGCCGTGCGACTTCCCCTTCGCGCGCGACGGGATCGCGGCCGAGGCCAGCGAGAATATCGAGGCGCTGACGATCGCCGACGTGAACCTTGCCGACCTGACCTGGGCGCGCGCCGAGGGCACGGTTCGCAACCTCGCCGATCGGCGCTTCGATTTGTATCGGATCGACTGGAGCCGAAGCAAATCGTCCGAGAGCGCGCCGGTCGACGCGGCACCGCGCGGGCCGAAGGTGCCTGGGGGCGGATAGGCCGGGACCGCCGGCTGCGCGCGACCGCCTATCGGCCGATCCCGTCGGCGGTGACATCGCGAAGCGTCGGTTGATTGCCGCTGCCGCGCGCTGCGCGATCGCGCCGCTATCCCCCCACCCAATCGCGGCGCAGCGGGCGCACCGCCAGCAGCATCAGCACCGCCGCGATCAAGTAGAAGCCGAGCGCCGCGACGGTCGAATAGCGCAGCGCCTCCTCGCCGAAGCGCGCGGTCATCGCGTCGGACATCGCCCCCATCACCCACGAGCCAAGCCCCAGCCCGATCAGATTGTTGATCAGCAGGAAGCTCGCGCTCGCGGTCGCGCGCATATGCGCTGGCACCAGCCCCTGCACCGCGGTGTTGACCGGGCCGAGCCACAGGATGTTGAGCCCGTTGGGGATCAGGAACAGGAACCACGCTACCACCGGCGAGGGCGCGAGCAACGCCGCCGCAAAGAACGGGACGGTGACCAGCCACGCCACCGCGGGCAGCTTGGCATAGGCGCCGCGGTCGCGGCTGCCGAAGCGGTCCGCCAGGCTGCCCCCGACCAGCACCCCGGTCGATCCGCCGATCAGCAGCACGGTGCCGATGAACAGTGCCGCGTCGAACAAGGCGAAGTCGAAGCTGCGCACCAGCACCGAGGGGACCCAGAACGCCAGGCCATAGCCGCACATCGAGCTGAAACCAGCGGCAAAGCCCATCAGCCAGAAGCTTGGCTTGCGCGCGAGGATCGCGAACACCTCGCCCAGCGGCGCGCGGACGATCGGCCCCGCCGTCGCGCCGTCGGCGCCGCCGCGCACCGGCTCGCGAACGACCAGCCGGAAGATCGGCGCGATGACGATCCCCGCCACCCCGACGACGATGAACGCGGTGCGCCAGTCGACCGTCGCGGCGATATAACCGCCCAGGATCGCGCCCCCCGCCAGCCCCAGCGGCACCCCGAGCGAATAGATCGCCAGCGCCCGCGCGCGGCGCTCGGGCGGGAAATAATCGGCGATCATCGCATAGGACGGCGCCACCCCGCCCGCCTCGCCGACGCCGACGCCCAGCCGATAGGCGAACAGCTGCCAGAAGCTCGTCGCGGTGCCGCACAAGGCGGTGAAGGCGCTCCACACCACCAGCGATCCGGTGATCACCCAGCTGCGGCTGGTCCGATCGGCGATCAGCGCCAGCGGGATCGCCAGCGTCGAATAGAGCATCGCAAAGGCGATCCCGCCCAGCGCCCCCAATTGGGTGTCGCTCAGCCCCAGATCGGCCTTGATCGGCTGGACGAGGATGCCGAGGATCTGCCGATCGAGAAAGTTGAAGATATAGACCAGCAACAGCATCGCGAGCACGAGCCCGCGATAGGCTGGGGTCACCGGGCGGGAGGCGATTGTGGTCATCCGATTACCTGTGACATGCCGTCGGTATCTCCGCTATTCCCCGGCCATGGCCGCCGCACCGTCTTTCCCCCCGCCAGGCCCTCACCCTTTCGCGGCTACGCTGCTCCCTCCCTCGCCCGCAGGCGCGAGAGGGAGGGAGCGCCAATGCGCCGACAAGGCCAGGCTTCAAAATTTCACCCCGAAAGTCGCGAACACCTGGCGCGGGTTGCCGTAGAACGCGGTCACCACCCCCTCGCGCCCCAGCGCCGGGGTGATCCCGCCGCTCGGGGTAACCACCGGCAGCTGGTTCACCGGGTTGCCCACCGCGAAGATATAGCCCGACGTGATGTAGCGTTCGTCGGTCAGGTTCTTGCCGTGCAGCCCGATCGAATAGGCGCGATCGGGTCCGAAGCTGTAGTTGATGCTGGCATCGAACAGCGCATAGCCCGGCTGGTCGAGGAAGGGGTTGGGGATTTCGAACTGGGTGGTGTCGCTGCGATACGACACCGTCGTCGATGCGTTGACCTCGCCCGGCCCGACCTGCGCGATCGCCCCCAGCGTTCCGCTCGCGGTCCATTCGGGGGTGTTCTGGATGCGGCGGAACTCGGCGACATCGCGACCCGTCGGGCCGACGAAGCTGTCATATTTCGCGTCGATATAGCCCATCGTTCCCGACACCGTCACCTGCGATCCCGGCCCCGCGAAGCCGCGCGCAAGCCGCGCGAACAGCTCGGCCTCGACCCCCTTGAAGGTCGCCGCGGCGGCGTTGGTGGTGACGCCGGCAAAGCCTTCGAACACCCCGTCATTGTTGGCATCGACGCCGACCGATCCGGGCACCTGGACATTCTGGTAATCGGCATAGAAGCCGGTCAGCTGATAGGTGAAGGCGCGGTCGAACAGCGATCCCTTGAGCCCGACCTCGTAGCTGTCGACCTCTTCGGGGTCGAACAGGAAGAAGTCATAGATGTCCTGATACTGGATCCCCGGCACGCCGTTGCTGTTGGGGGTGATGTTGGCGCTGCCGCGCGGATCGAAGCTGCCGCCCTTGAAGCCCTTGGCGTACGAGGCATAGGCCAGCATGTCCTCGGTCGGCTTGATCGACACCGACGCGCGCGGGGTCCATTTCTTGAAGGTGGCCTCGCCGGTGAAATCGGTGATCGGCGCGCCCAGGTTCACGCCGTTGCCGCCAAACGAAGGGTCGGCCCCGCCCAGCCGGTTGGCCTTGAAGATGTCCGACCGCCGCGAATCGCTGGTGTAGCGAAGGCCGCCCGCGATGCTCAGCCAGTCGGTGACGTCGAAGGTCAGGTCGCCGAACACCGACCAGGTGTCGGTCCGCACGTCGCCCGCGGTCTGCTGGCCGAAGCCCGCCGCCACCGGCAGCCCCAGCGCGGGCCCGGTGGTGGCCAGGATCACGTCGAACTTGGTCGAAGCCTCGGCGTCCAGATAATAGAAGCCGACCAGGCCGTTCAGCCGGTCGCTTTCGTACAATAGCTGGAATTCCTGGCTGATCTGCTCGTTGCGATAGACTGCCGGCACGTCGACATCGACCGTGGGCAGCGCGTCGAAATCGATCGGGGTGAAGCTTCGATCCTGCCGCCACGCGCTGATGCTGCGCAGCGTGAAGGCGTCGCTCAGCTGCGCGCTGACGTTCATCGTCAGCCCGCCCGCCTCGATATCGTTGACCGGGTTGGCAAGGCCCGCGCGGGTGTCGAACTCGTCGTCGAGCACCGGCGCACCCGATTGCAGCCCGGGGATCAGGCGATGGCCGTTGCGCGCGTTCGACTTGTCATGCGTGTAATCGCCCGCGATCCGCACGAACAGGCGGCTGTCGGGGGTCTCGAATTCGATCGTCCCGCGCCCCGCCCAGATATCCTTGTTGTAGTTCTCGATCCCCAGATTGAGGTTGTCGCCAAAGCCGCCGCGGCTCAGCCGCGCGCCGGCCAGCCCGACGCGGATGCCCTGGGTGATCGGCGCCGAGACGCTGATGACGCCATCGGCCTGGTCATAGCTACCATAGGTACCGCGCAGCCGCACCGAGAGTTCGTCGGGCAGCCGCCGGGTGACATATTTGATCGCGCCGCCGATCGTGTTGCGCCCGTACAGCGTCCCCTGCGGCCCGCGCAGGACTTCGATCCGCTCGACATCGTAGATATCGAGCAGCGCCGCCTGCGGGCGGTTGAGATACACGTCGTCGAGATACAGCCCCACGCCAGCTTCGAACCCGGGCACCGGGTCCTGCTGGCCGACGCCGCGGATGAAGGCGGTCAGCGTCGAATTGGTGCCGCGCGACGGCTCGAGCGTCACGTTGGGGGTGGTCGCGCCGATATCCGACAGGTCGATCGCGCCGCGCGCTTCGAGCGCTTCGCCCGAATAGGCGGTGATCGCGATCGGCACGTCGAGCAGGCTTTCGGCGCGGCGGCGTGCGGTGACGACGATGTCCTGGTCGCCGAGCGCGCCCTGGTCCTGCTGCGCATCCTGCGTCGCCTGGGTATCGGCGGCTTCTTGCGCGAAGGCGGGAACCGCCGACAGCGCGAGCGCGGCGGCCGAGAGTTTCAGCGCGATACGGATGTTCGAATGCAGGCGTGCCATGCGGTATCCCCTCCTTGAAATGGGCGCCCGTCACCGCGGGTTGTGCCTCGTTGCACGACGCTATACTGAAACATGAACCAGGCTTCAACTTAGGAATGAAGAGGGGATCCAAATTGGTCGAAGGCGGGGCAGTCGAGAGCGTTCTGGGCGAAGGCGTTGCGGGCGAGACCAAGGTCCAGGGCGCCAGCGCGGGCAAGGAGCCGCGGACCGCGCGCGGCCGCCGGACGCTGCGCGCGATCCTCGATGCCGCGGCGATCGAATTCGGCGAGAGCGGGTTCCACGACGCATCGATCAGCGGGATCACGCGGCGCGCGGGCGTCGCGCTCGGCAGCTTCTACACCTATTTCGATTCGAAGGACGCGGTGTTCCGGGCGCTGGTGCGCGACATGTCGGCGCAGGTGCGCGATCGGGTCGCCCCCGCGATCCGCGCCGCCCCCGACGGCATCGCCGCCGAGCGCGCCGGGTTGCAGGAATTCATCGGCTTCGTGCGCCAGCACAAGGAAATCTATCGCATCATCGACGAGGCCGAATTCGTCGATCCCGATAGCTTCCGCCTGCATTATGCGACCACCGCCGAGCGGATCACCGCGCGGCTGCGCGCGGCCGCCGCGCGCGGCGAGATCCGCGCCGATGTCGGCGAAGTCCATGCCTGGGCGGTGATGGGGATGAACGTGTTCCTAGGACTGCGCTACGGCGTCTGGAACGAGGACCGGCCGCACGAGGCCATCGCCGAGGAAGCCGCCGATTTCCTGCGCCATGGGCTCGCGCCCAGGCAAGGCTGAACCGCGCTCGCCAGCCGCTGGAACGGCGAGCCTTTCGCTCGATCAGGTCGCGCGATGCCCGGCAATGCGCAGCGCGACCGTCGCCGCGCGGCTATCGCCTAGGCGCGCTTTGGGGGCGACGCCTTCTGCTTGCGCGTCAGCAGTTCCTCGACCCGAAAGACGAACTCGTCGGGATCGAACGGCTTCTTCATATAATCGTCGGCGCCGGCAAAGCGCGCGAGTTCCTCGTCCTGCGCCCCGCGCCGTCCGGTCAACATCATGATCGGCAGATCGCAAAAGGCAGGCATGTTGCGCAGTTCGCGCAGCACCGTCACCCCCGACATGCCCGGCAGGTTGCAATCGAGCACCAGCAGGTCGGGTCGCCTTGTCTTCACGATCTGCAGCGCCTCGGCGCCATCCTGCACCAGCCCCGCAGCGTGGCCATAGGCCACCAGCACATCGCACGCGATCTCGCCCAAGATCTCGTCGTCTTCCGCAACTATGATACGCGCCACGCTTCGTTCCTTGCTTGCATACTCTGAAATCCTGGCGCTGCCATTCGACACCTTCATGCCGCCGCACGCAACCACACATCGCCCGCGATGAAGCTTTTGGTCCGTTCGGAGTCGCTAAACCGCCGGCACACGCTGCAACGCGATAGCGTCGCGAGACGCACCTTCGCCGTATCAGCTGCGCCGCGCACGGCCGATTCGGTAGGGCCCGCGCCTGGATGCCAGCGCCTCGCGCTTCCAGCTGAGCCGCACCACCCCGTCGGCCACCAACCGATCCACCGCGGCGTGAACCGCAGGCATCGCCCCGCGCCAATCCGCCGCGTCGCCGGTTGCGGCGGCCAGGGCCCTGGCCACCTCGCTCGGGCATATCGTAGCGCCAGGTGCGCGCTGGGCGAGCAACGCCAGCGTCGCGGCGCGGGGGGCGCTGGTATCGATCGTCATCGGTTCGGCCTCGGTCCAAACCCACCTTTGGTCAACCATGACCGACGTGCGCGAAGCCGCGGTGTGGGCGCTCGCCGACCTGCTCGACGGACGAACCGGCGCCTAGCTGACCGCCTCGATCACCGCAGCGCGCAGTTCGGGAATCCCCATGCCGCCTTCGCTCGACGTCACCAGAATGTCGGGATGCGCCGCGGGGCGCTTGCGCACCTCCTCGATCGTCCGTTCGGTGACCTCGGCAAGCTCGCTCGCCTTCACCTTGTCGGCCTTGGTCAGCACGATGCGATAACTCACCGCCGCGGCATCGAGCATCTTGAGGATATCGCGATCGACATCCTTGATGCCGTGACGCGAATCGATCAGCAACAGGCTGCGCTTGAGCGCCTGCCGCCCGCGCAGGAAATCATTCACCAGGAAGCGCCACTTGCGCACCACGTCCTTGGGCGCCTTGGCAAAGCCATAACCCGGCATGTCGACCAGCCGGAACGCCAGCGGCTCGCCGACGTCGAAGAAGTTCAGCTCCTGCGTCCGCCCCGGCGTGTTCGAGGTGCGCGCCAGCCCGTTGCGGTTGGTCAGCGCGTTGAGAAGCGACGATTTGCCGACGTTCGACCGCCCGGCAAACGCCACCTCGGGCACCACCGGCTCGGGCATGTGCTCGAGCGCAGGCGCCGAGCGCAGGAACGCGATCGGCCCCGAGAAGATCTTGCGCGCCGCCTCGATCGCGTCGTCGTCGAAGGGCGACGTCACTTGGCGGGGGCCGTCTTGAGCGCGGGATGCTGGCGATACAGCCACCATTGTTGCGCCATCGTCAGCACGTTCGAGGTGATCCAGTACACCTGCAAGCCCACCGCAAACGGCGCCATCACGAACATCAGCATCCACGGCATGATCGCGAAGACCTGCTTTTGCACTTCGTCCATCGGCGCTGGGTTGAGCTTGAACTGGAAGTACATCGAAATGCCGAGCAGGATCGGCACCACGCCGATCGCGATGAAGCTCGGCGGGGTGAACGCCAGCAGCCCGAACAGGTTGAGCGGGGTCAGCGGATCGGGCGCCGACAGATCCTTGATCCACGCCACGAACGGCTGGTGCCGCATTTCGATCGTCAGGATCAGCACCTTGTACAGCGCGAACATGATCGGGATCTGCAACAGCATCGGCAGGCAGCCCGCCAGCGGGTTCACCTTCTCGGTCTTGTACAGCGCCATCATCTCTTGCTGGAGCTTGGGCTTGTCCTCCTTGTGCTTCTCCTGCAGCGCCTTCAGCTTGGGCTGGATAGCACGCATGCTCGCCATCGACGCGAACTGCTTCTGCGCGATCGGGAACAGCAGCAGCCGGATCGTCAGCGTCAGCAGGATGATCGCGACGCCGAAATTGCCGACCAGGCGGAACAGCCAGTCGAGATAATAGAAGATCGGCTTTTCGATGATCCGGAACCAGCCCCAGTCGATCGCCTTGTCGAACTGGACGATGCCCAGATCGACTTCGTAGCGGTCGAGCAGCCGCACTTCCTTCGCGCCGGCGAAGAAGCGCGCGGTCTGCGTCGTCGTGCGGCCGGGGGCGACGGTGACGGCGTCGCGCTGCGCATAATCGGCCTGGAACTGGCCGTTGGCGCCCGAGCGCAGTTGCAGCTCGACCGGGGTGCCTTGGTCGGGCACCAGCGCAGTCAGCCAATATTGATCGGTAAAGCCCGCCCAGCCGCCGGTAGTGGGATAGCGCGTCGCCTCCTCGGCGACCTCGTCATAGTCGCGATACACCGCGCTGCCGTCGCGCACCGCGATCGGGCCGACATGCGCGACCCATTGGTCGATATCGGTAGAGGCGCCGCGGCGGCTGAGATAGCCATAGGGCGTCACCGCGATCGGCGCACCGCCGCCATTGGCAACGGTCTGGCGCGCGGTGAACATATAATTCTCGTCGACCGACAGCTCGATCCGGAAGCGCTGCCCCTGGCCGTTATCGGCATCGAGCGTCACCGGGCGGCCGGGTGCCAGCACCTCGCCGCTCGCGCGCCACACGGTATCGCCATCGGGCGCGGCGAACCCGCTCGAACGCCAGCCGAAGCCGGCGAAATAGGCGTTGGCGCTGCCCGCGGGCGACAGCAGGTGCACCGGCGGCGAATCCTTGGCGATCGTCTCGTCGTAGCGCTTCAGGACCAGGTCATCGATCCGCGCGCCCTTCAGGTTGATCGAACCCGCCAGCGTCGGCGTGTCGATGCGAACGCGCGGCGTCTCGGCGACCACCGCGCGACGGTCGCGCACCGCTACGCCGGTATCGGCGGCGGGATCGGCCTTGGGGTTGGGAAGGACGGTGGTCTTGCCGCCTTCGATCTTGGTCACCGGCGGATTGGCGGTCGGGAAGAAATATCCCGACACCAGCGGAAACCCGAACAGGATGAACGCCGCGAGCACCGCGAAGATCACGAAATTCTTCTGCTCTTCCTTCACGAAACTTCCCCGTTCGGAGCGTCAGGGAACCGGATCATATCCGTGCCCGCCCCATGGATGACAGCGCGCGATGCGCCGTGCGGCCAACCAGCCGCCTTTGATTGCGCCATAGCGGCCAAGCGCCTCGATTGCATAGGCCGAACAGCTGGGCGCGTAGCGACAGCTCGGCGGCAGGATACGCGAAGGCCCGATCTGCCACCCGCGCGCGATCAGGATGAGGATGCGCGCGATCATGCTACGCGCGCCGTCGCCACTAAAAGATCGTCACCCCAGCGAAACCAGCCGTCACCCCGGCGAAAGCCGGGGCCCAGAGCCGCAAACGCTGCACTTCGATCGCAGGAATCCCCGGCATCCACCAGCGCAACAGCGGCAACAGCAAACATCACCGCCGCACCTTGGCGCAAGCCTTCGCCAGCTCGCGCACTAGATCGGCATAGGGCCGCTCGATCCCCGAATGCCGCCCGATCAGCACATGATCGGCACCCGCCACCCCATGTTCGGGCAGCACGTCGCGCGCAAGCATGCGAAAACGCCGTTTCATCCGGTTGCGGATGACGGCGTTTCCTACCTTCTTCGATACGGTAATACCGATCCGTTTCGCCGGATCGGCGTCGCCGCGCGCGCGCACCAGCAGCACGAAGCCCGGCATCGGCGCGCGTTTCCCCTGATTCGCCGCGAGATACTCGCGGCGCAGGGTCATGCGTGTCAGGCCGTCAGCTTCTTGCGGCCGCGCGCGCGGCGCGAGCGGACGATCTTGCGGCCCGCTGCCGTCGCCATCCGTGCAAAGAAGCCGTGCCGGCGCGTCCGCACCAGGTTGCTCGGCTGAAAGGTCCGCTTCATCGGTCATTCCCTTGGCATCTGTAAGCTAGACCGCGCACCGACATGGCCGCGTCTAAAACGTAAAATGGCCGCCACGCGGACGGCCTTGTGAGGCGCGCCATACGCCGGTGACGGTTTCAAGTCAACGTCGGCCGCGTGCGCAGCGCCCGGTTCCATCGCTTCCGAAACCCGCTATGCCTTATGGTTAAGGGGGATGGCACGCATGGTCGCGATCGTATCGACGGTGGCCTATCTGGGGCTCGAAGCGCGCGCTGTCGAGGTGCAGTGCAACCTCGTCGCCGGGCTCCCCGCCTTCATCGTCGTCGGGCTCGCCGACAAGGCGGTGGGCGAAAGCCGCGAGCGCGTACGCGGCGCGATCGCCGCGATCGGCCTCGCCCTTCCCCCGAAGCGAATCACCGTGAACCTCTCCCCCGCCGACCTGCCCAAGGAAGGATCGCATTACGACCTTCCCGTCGCGCTCGCGCTGCTCGGCGCGATGGGGGTGATCGATGCCGAGACTTTGGCCGATTATGTCGTCGTCGGCGAATTGGGCCTCGACGGGCGGATCGCCCCCTCCCCCGGCGTGATGCTGGCCGCGCTGCACGCCTCCGAAACCGGCAAGGGGCTGGTGTGCCCCGCCGCGCAAGGGTCCGAAGCCGCCTGGGCCGGATCAATCGAGGTGGTCGCCGCGACCGACCTGATCGGCCTGCTCAACCATTTCAAGGGCAACCAGCTGCTCCCCGCCCCGCGCCCCGGCGAGATCGACGATCCGGTCATCGGCCCCGATCTCGCGCAGGTAAAGGGCCAGGAAACCGCCAAGCGCGCGCTCGAAATCACCGCCGCGGGCGGGCACAACCTGCTGATGGTCGGCCCGCCGGGCGCCGGCAAATCGCTGATGGCGGCGTGCCTGCCCGGCATCCTGCCGCCGCTCGACGCCGCCGAAGCGCTCGAAGTCTCGATGGTCCAGTCGGTCGCGGGGACGCTCACCAACGGCAAGCTAACCCGCAACCGCCCTTTCCGCAGCCCGCATCATTCGGCGTCGATGGCGGCGCTCACCGGCGGCGGCCTCAAGGTGAAGCCCGGCGAGGTCAGCCTCGCGCACCTCGGCATCCTCTTCCTCGACGAACTCCCCGAATTCCAGCGCGCCGTCCTCGATTCGCTGCGCCAGCCATTAGAAACCGGGACCGTCAGCGTCGCGCGCGCCAACGCCCATGTCACCTTCCCCGCGCGGGTTCAGCTCGTGGCGGCGATGAACCCCTGCCGTTGCGGTCATCTCGGCGACCCCGCGCTCGCCTGCGCCCGCGCGCCCAAATGCGCCGCCGATTATCAGGCCAAGGTATCGGGGCCGCTGCTCGACCGGATCGACCTCCACGTCGAAGTCGCCGCGGTCACCGCCGCCGACCTGATCCTCCCGCCCCCCGCCGAAGGATCAGCACAAGTCGCCGCCCGCGTCACCGCCGCCCGCGCCGTCCAGGCGACGCGCTACCCCGGCACCGCAACGCGCACGAACGCCGAAGTCGAAGGCCGCGCGCTCGAGGCCGTCGCTACCCCCGACGAAGCCGGCCGCAAGCTGCTGGCGCAGGCCGCCGAATCGATGCGCATGTCCGCCCGCGGCTACACCCGCGTCCTGCGCGTCGCGCGCACCATCGCCGATCTGGCAGGGGTCGAGACGGTAGGGAGACTGCACATCGCCGAGGCGCTGAGCTACCGGCGGCGGGGGCCGACGAATTGAGGGGGCCGGAGCGAGTGGCAAAGTCGGGCGACGGCTATCGCCCAGTTGCGGTCGTTTTCCGCTTCTTGCAACTTTCCCTAGAGCGGACATGATGACCGTCGTATGTGGTGGAAACTGACAATCCTCGGAATCGTCACGGCGGGGGTAGTCTTCTGCATGATCCCAATCCGCACGCATGCGGTTTTGATCGATCCGGCCAACCCGCCCCCCCGACAAGGTGGACCCTGCGGTTCATCGTGTCGAATATGTATCTGACGCCCGGCACGACGATCGTGATTTGTCTTGTGCTCGCGGTGGCAGGCTACATCGCGTTTAGGATCGTCCGCAGCCCATAGAAGCCGATTAGAATGCATCCGCTTAAAGCCATCGCGCTTCCGTAAGCGGACGGACTGCTCACCACCCAGTTGTCGACATTATGTCCGCTCAAGGAGGGCTCGAACTTCATCGCGGTAGCGAACGAAGAAGGGGTAAGCCCAATCATAGAAGTCGCCTTCATCACGGCCACGCGCGTCTAACGATTGACTCCAAAGACTGTAGAAGCCGACCACGTCCTCGTCGGTTGGCTCGCCGCCATCAGCAAGCCACGCATCAATGAACTTACCGCATGAGACTACTAATGCCGCGAAGTCCGTCGGCTCCTCATCGACTAAGGGTTCCAGCATGTTCCGGGTTGGCACCGCCTTAGCTTAGCTCGTGCCGTCAAACTCGCAATGTCCGCTTTCACCAAATACTACCAAAAAGCCGCCGATCCGTTTTCCACCCACTTCCCGTCATCCCGTCGGCCCGGCTGGCACGATGACGCTGCCGCCAGCCCCCCTGTCCTACAAGCTCCCTCTTTGATACGCATCCTGCATGAAAACGCGCCCCGCATCCTGCACCCGCATCGCGTTCCATTGCGCGGAAAGGGCGAATCCGGGGGGTACGTAGTGTAGCTTTTGTAGCCTTCCGAGCCTCCGGCCGCCCGCGACTCGCCCCCACCTGTCCCCAAACCACCCCCGCCCCGCCGCGCAGCATCTTGCCCCCGCCCCTCGCATCGGTTAGCGACGACGCGCTGCCCCTGTGGTGAAATGGTAGACGCGCTCGACTCAAAATCGAGTGCCGCAAGGCGTGCTGGTTCGAGTCCGGCCAGGGGCACCATCTTTCGAGCATTGTCGCCCGAGCGGCATAATCGACGCGCAAGGGTCGATTGATGGGTACCCATCGCGGCTTGCGGTCGGTAACGCGTTCAGGCTGCCGAAAGAATTCGCCTGATGCTCCTGCTTGCCCTGACTGCATTGCCGTTCGTTGCCGCGATCCTGCTCGCGCTGCTCGCCCGCGCCGGCCGCGGCGTGCACATGGGCATAGCGATCGGCGCGAGCGCGGTCGGGTTCGTCCTGCTGCTGTCGGCGGCACCCGCGGTGCTGGCGGGGGCGCCGCTGACCGCACGGATCGGCTGGATCCCGGCGCTCGGCCTCGATCTCAGCCTGTGGCTCGATCCGCTGGGGTTGCTGTTCGCCGGGCTGATCCTCAGCATCGGGCTGCTCGTTGCGATCTATGCGCAGGGCTATCTCTACAAGGACGAGCCGACGGGGCGCTTCCTGTCGTTCCTGATGCTGTTCCAGGGCGCGATGGTGGGGATCGCGCTGTCGAACAACGTGCTGCTGATGCTGGTGTTCTGGGAGCTGACCAGCCTGTCGTCGTTCCTGCTGATCGGCTTCTGGCGCGACCGCGCCGATGCGCGGCAGGGTGCGCGGATGGCGCTTACGGTGACCGGCGGCGGCGGGCTCGCGCTGATCGCCGGGCTGCTGCTTTTGGGGCAGGCTGCGGGGTCGTACGAGCTCGCAACGATCCTGACGCGTGCCAATGCGGTGCAGGCCTCGCCGCTCTACCCCGCGATCCTGATCCTGGTGCTGCTCGGCGCCTTCACCAAATCGGCGCAATTCCCGTTCCATTTCTGGCTGCCGCACGCGATGGCCGCGCCTACCCCGGTCAGCGCGTATCTGCATTCGGCGACGATGGTGAAGGCGGGGGTGTTCCTGCTCGCACGGCTTTGGCCGGTACTCGCAGGTACCGAATGGTGGTTCTATCTGGTCATGTCGACCGGGCTGGTGACGATGTTGTTCGGCGCCGGGGTCGCGCTGTTCCGCAACGATCTCAAGGCGATCCTTGCCTATTCGACGATCAGCCAATTGGGGCTGATGGTGATGCTGCTCGGCTTCGGCACGCCCGCAGCGGCGGCGGCGGCGGTGTTCCACATCCTCAACCACGCCGCGTTCAAGGCGGCATTGTTCATGAACGCCGGCATCGTCGATCACGAGACCGGCACGCGCGACATCACCCGGCTGGGCGGGCTCGCCGCACTGATGCCGCTCACCGCGACATTGGGCACGCTCGCCGCCGCCGCGATGGCGGGCATCCCGCCGCTCGGCGGGTTCATCTCGAAGGAAATGATGCTCGAGGAGAGCGTGCATACCGCCTTCGCCGGCCAGGCGGTGCTGGTGCCGCTGCTCGCGACCATCGCGGCGACCTTGTCGGTCGCCTATTCGCTCCGCTACGCGCACGGCCTGTTCTTCGGCGCGCGCCGCACCGGCGACGTCGCGGCGCCGCATGATCCGGGCGCAGCGATGATCGGCCCCTCGGTGGCGCTGGTACTGCTTGCGATCGCCTTCGGGCTGCTGCCGATGACGATCGCCGGCCCGCTGGTGATCGCCGCGACCGGCGCGGTGATCGGTGCCGCCCCGCCCGCGCTCGATCTTGCGCTGTGGCACGGCGTCAACACCGCGCTTGCCTTGAGCATCGCCGCGGTCGCGATCGGCGCGCTGCTGCTGTGGCGGCGCGAACCGTTCGCGGCGTTCGTGGCGCGCCGCCGCGCGCCCGATGCCAAGACAATGTTCGACACCGCGATCGAGGCGGTGGTCGATACCACCCGCCGCGCCTCGCTCGCGATCCACGCCGCCTCGCTGCAGCGTTATCTGTTCGCGCTGTTCGCGGTCGCGGTCGGCTTCGGGATCGACGCGCTGCTCGCCCCCGGCGGCATCGGCGCTGGCAGCCGCGCCACCCAGCCCGCCTCGGCGATCGCGATCGTCGCCTGGTTCGCGCTGGTCGCCGCCACCGTCGCGGTCGTCGTCGCGCAGCGCCAGCGCTACCTCGCGCTCGTCTTCATCAGCGTCATCGGCCTCGTCATGGCGCTGGCGTTCGTCCGGCTCTCGGCGCCCGACCTCGCGCTCACGCAGATTTCGGTCGAGGTCGTGACGATCCTGCTGCTGCTGCTCGCGCTCCATCTGATGCCCAAGATACCGCCGCGGCTGTCGAGCGGCGGGCGGCGGAGCCGCGATGCCGCGCTCGGGATCGTTGCCGGCGCGGGCGCTGGCTGGGCGGCGTGGGCGGTGATGACCCGCGACATCCGCGATTCGGTATCGTCCTTCCACTGGGCGAACAGCTATTCGGGCGGCGGCGGCACCAATGTCGTCAACGTCACGCTCGTCGATTTCCGCGCGTTCGACACGCTGGGCGAGATCATCGTGCTCGGGATCGCGGGCCTGGCGATCTACGCGCTGCTCGAACCCGCCGCGCGTGGGGTCGCCGGGCGGCGGCTGCGGTCGTGGCGGCAGGACATGCAATATTCGCCCGAGCGCCACCCGATGATGTTCGTGATGGCGACGCGGCTGCTGCTGCCGCTGGCGATGCTGGTCGGCATCTACATCTTCCTGCGCGGGCACAACCAGCCCGGCGGCGGCTTCATCGCCGCATTGGTCGTATCGATCGCGATCCTGCTGCAATATCTGGCGTCGGGCTTCGACTGGACCGACGAGCGGCGCAAGATCGGCGAGCATCCGCTGATCGCGTTCGGCGTGCTGATCGCGATCGCCACCGGGCTCGGCTCGCTGGTGTTCGGCGCCCCCTTCCTCACCAGCAGCTTCGGCTATTTCACGCTGCCGCTGATCGGCGAGTTCGAGCTCGCCACCGCGTCGCTGTTCGACCTTGGCGTGCTCGCGGTCGTGGTCGGCGCGGTGATGATGGCACTGGCGCAGCTCAGCCATGTCGCGCAGCGCGCCGCGCGCCACGAAGACCGTGCCGGGGACGAGGCAGCATGATGAGTCTCGAATTCCTGGTCGCCAGCGCGATCGCGGTGCTGGTCGCCGGCGGCATCTACCTAGCGCTGCGCGGCCGCACCTTCCAGGTCGTGCTCGGGCTGACCTTGCTGTCCTACGCGGTGAACCTGTTCCTGTTCGCGGTCGGTCGGTTGGTGGTCGATCGCCCGCCGCTCTACGCCAAGGGGGTCACCGAGCATGCCGATTCGCTGCCGCAGGCGTTGGTGCTGACCGCGATCGTCATCACCTTCGGCATGACCGCGCTGGTCGTCATCCTGTCGCTGCGCAGCTTCCTCGAAAGCGGATCGGACCAGGTCGACGGCGTCGCCGATCGCCCGGCCGACGAGATGCGCCCATGAACCTGCTCGACCATCTGGTGATCGCGCCGGTCGTCATCCCCGCGATCGTCGCGCCGCTGACGTTGCTAGCGATGCGGCGGCGGCGGCGGATCGGCGTCGCGCTGTCGCTCGCGGGCTGCACCGCGATGCTGGTCGCGGCGCTCGCATTGTTCGGCATCGTCCAGGACGATTCGATCCGCGCCTATCCGCTGGGCGACTGGCCCGCGCCGTTCGGGATCGTGCTGGTGCTCGATCGGCTGGCGGCGACGATGCTGGTGCTGGCGGCGACGCTGGCGCTGATCGTCATGATCCACGCGATCGTCACCGCGGTCGATCGCAAGGGCTGGCATTTCCACCCGATGTTCCATTTCCAGCTGCTGGGGCTCAACGGCGCGTTCCTCACCGGCGATCTCTTCAACCTGTTCGTCTTTTTCGAAGTGCTGCTGATCGCTTCCTACGGGCTGATGCTCCACGGCCAGGGCGCCGCGCGGCTGAAGGCGGGCGTCGCCTATGTCGTCGTCAACATCGTCGGCTCGGCGCTGTTCCTGATCGCGCTCGGGCTGCTCTATGGCCTGACGGGCACGCTCAACATGGCCGATCTCGCGCGCAGCGTCGCCGCGCTCGGGTCCGAGGATCAGGGGCTGCTGCGGATGGCGGGGCTGCTGCTGGTCGCGGTGTTCGCGCTCAAGGCCGCGATCGCGCCGCTCCATCTGTGGCTGCCGCGCACCTATGCCGCGACTTCCCCGGTGGTCGCTGCGCTGTTCGCGATCATGACCAAGGTCGGGGTCTATGCGATGATCCGCGTCGTCCCGCTGATCTTCGGCGACGACGCAGGCGCCGCCGCCTGGGTGCCCGCGCCCTGGCTGCTGCCCGCCGCGGTCCTCACCGCGATCGTCGGCTTTGCAGGGGTGCTGGCGGCACGCGCGATGCGCGAGCAGGCGGCGTTCGCGATCCTTGGATCGACCGGGACGTTGCTGCTGGCGCTGTCGTGCTGGACCCAGGCGACCACCGCCGCCGCGGTCTATTACCTGGTCCATGCGGTGCTGGCGGGCGCGGCGTTGTTCCTGGTCGCCGACGTGACGCTTCGCCGGCGCGGCCAATATGGCGATGCCACCGTCGCCAGCCCGCGCTTTGCCGGCCAGCAGGCCGCCGGGCTGTTGTTCCTGGCCGCGACGATCGCCGCGGTCGGCCTGCCGCCGCTGTCGGGCTTCGTCGCCAAGCTCTTCATCCTGCAGACGACCTTCGGCACCGCGCCGTGGCGGCTGATCTGGGCGACGGTGCTCGGCACCACTTTGGTCGGCGTGATCGGCTTCGCACGCAGCGGCAGCGCGATCTTCTGGAAGGCGGCGCCCGATGGCGACCCGATCGCCTGCCCCCCTCGGGCGCGCGCCGAGTTCGTCGCGCCCGCGATGCTGGTGGCGTTGCTCGCGCTGCTCACGATCGGCGCCGGCTGGGCGACCGCGCAGTCGCTGGCGATCGCCGCGCAGGTGTTCGCGCCCGAACGCTATATCGCCGCGGTGCTGGCAGGCGACCGCGAATGATGAAGCGCATCCTTCCGCACCCCGCGCTGTCGGCGATGCTGCTGGTCGTCTGGCTGCTGATGGCCAACAGGGTCAGCGTCGGCGGTATCGTGCTGGGGGCGGTGTTCGCGCTGGTGCTGCCCAAATTCACCGAGCCCTTCTGGCCCGATCGGCCGCGCATCCGCTTCGGCCGCGCGCTGCTGGGGTATCTGGTGATCGTGCTCTACGACATCGTCGTCGCCAATTTCCACGTCGCGCGGCTGATCCTGTTCCGCCGCAACCGCGACCTCCGGTCACGATGGCTGGTCATTCCCGTCGATCTCACCACCCCCGAGGCGATCACCGTGCTCGCAGCGACGATCAGCCTCACTCCCGGCACCGTCAGCGCCGACGTATCCGCCGATGGCGGCTATCTGCTGGTCCACGCGCTCGACGCACCCGATCCCGAGGCCGAGATCGCGCGGATCAAGACGCGCTACGAAGCCCCGCTGCGGAGGATTTTCGCATGATCGCCATCGCGCTCCAGATCGCCGCCGGCGCGGTCGCGCTGTCGTTGCTGTTCAACGGGTACCGGCTGCTCAAGGGACCCGCGCTCGGCGACCGGATCGTCGCGCTCGACACGATGGTGATCAACGTCATCGCGGTGATCGTGCTGATCGGCATGATGGGCATGATGGGCAGCACCGCGACCTATTTCGAGGCGGCGCTGCTGCTCGCGATGGTCGGCTTCGTCAGCACCATCGCCTATTGCAAATTCATCCTGCGCGGGGACATTATCGAATGAGCGGCGGGATGGACATTGCGATCGCGGCGCTGATCCTGCTCGGCGGCGCTTTCGTGCTGATCGGCAGCTGGGGGCTGGTGCGCCTGCCATCGACAATGGAGCGGCTGCACGGGCCGACCAAGGCGACGACGCTGGGGCTTGGCGCGCTGCTGCTGGCCTCGATGCTCTATTTCCAGGCGAAGCTCGGCATATGGTCGGCGCACGAAGTGCTGATCTCGCTCTTCCTGTTCATCACCGCGCCGATCTCGGCGAACATGATCGCCAAGGTCCACCTGCACCGGTTACGGATCGGCGCGGTTACCGAGCGCGACAGCATCGCCGGCCCGCCGCCGCGCCCGGGCGAGGACGGCGCCTGGGCAACGTACGAGGCACCCGAGCAAAAGACCCAGGCCTCGACCGCCAACACCTGATTGCGACGACACCTCAAATCTTCAGCGCGCTGCCGTCCGACCCTACTGGCGCCTGCGCATCCTGGCCCGGGTTGGCGCGGTTCCAGCGCACCGAGCGCCACAGCGCGGTGACGATCAGCACCGCGCCGATCAGCCCGGTGATCGTCTCGGGGATATGATAGCGCGCCGACAGCAGCATGATCGCCGCCAGCGCGAGGATCGCCCAGAACGCGCCGTGCTCGAGATAGCGATATTGCGCCAGCGTCCCCTTTTCGACCAGCATGATCGTCATCGATCGAACGAACATCGCGCCGATGCCGAGGCCGAGCGCGATGATGAAGATGTTGTTGGTCAGCGCGAACGCACCGATCACACCGTCGAACGAGAAGGAGGAATCGAGCAGTTCGAGGTACAGGAAGCTCGCAAAGCCCGAGCGCGCGACGGTGCCGGTGAGGTTCCCCGCGGCGTCGACCGCCTCTGGCGCTTCGAGCAGCGAATTGACCGCTTCGACCGCGATATAGGCGAGCAGGCCGAAGATGCCGGCGACGATAAACGAGAGGGCATCGGCAGGGTCGAGCAGCGTCGAGATGCCGTACAGCGCCGCCAGGAGGATCGCGATCGCCACCGCGTCGATCGATGCCAGCTTGATCAGCTGGCGTTCGATCACCTCGATCCAGTGAACTTCCTTGTTGCTGTCGAAGAAGAAGTTCAGCCCGACCATACCCAGGAACGCGCCGCCGAAGCCGGCGATGCCGATATGCGCGTCGGTGATGATGCGCTGATATTGCTCGGGATCGCTCGCCGCCAGCCGGATCGCCTCGATCGGCCCCAGCGACGCCGCAATCGCGACGATCGCGACCGGGAAGACGATCCGCATGCCAAACACCGCGATCAAGATGCCCCAGGTCAGGAAGCGCCGCCGCCAGATCTCGTCCATGTCCTTGAGGACCGAGGCGTTGACCACCGCATTGTCGAACGACAGCGACACTTCGAGCACGCCGAGCACGACGACGATCCACAACACGCCGAGCGTGCCGACCACCGACCCAGTCATGCTCCAGCCGAGCCACGCCCCCAGCGCCACGCAAATCGCGGTGAAGAGCAGCGAACCTTTGAAGTAATGGAACATCGGCGGTGTCTAATCCTTGCATCCGGCGGTCGAGTGCAGCCGCACCCCCAAGGGGGTTGCCGGGTTTCGGCGCGGTGATGCAACGTTCCGCTAGGTCAAAAGACGCCTTCGTGGATGTCGACGAAGATCGCAAGCCAGTTGATGGGGATTGGGCTGCGACAAGGCCAACCCCACCCTTTCCTCCGCCGCCGGAGGGAGGATTAATCGTGTCGAACGGGCGGCGCGGCACCGCCACTTTCCTCCCCCGCCAGGGGGAGGGGGACCGCGCAAGCGGTGGAGGGGGCGGACACGCGCGAGCCGTTGGGGGTCCTCCCCCTCCGCCATGCTGCGCATGGTCCCCCTCCCCCTTGCGGGGGAGGATGGTTTGGGGCGGGGGCTGCTAGGCGCAAACGCTGCCCCCCTGGTGGAGGAGGACTTCCGTTGCGTTAACCCTCATCCGTTTCGTGATGGGACGGGGTGGTTTGGGGGCGCGAAGGGCGTCGAATTTTGGGCTATGCGGGCTGCATGCTTTGGTCGATTCCTTCCCGCCGGATGTGCAAGATGTTCGCTGCGGGCACGCTGGTGCTCGCGCTGGCGGGGTTTACCGCGCATGCGGCGATCGCCAGCATCGAGCAGATCGAGGCGGCGGCGCTGTCGCCGGCGCCGGGCTTCGGGTATGACGCGGGCGAGCATTTTCCGGGGGCCGCGCTGCTCACCGCGCTCGATGACGACGCCGCGCCCGCCGCCGGCACCACCGGCACGATCGCGCTGCCCGACCTGCCGGTTCCCGCCGGCGCGACCCTGACCACCGGCGCGACGATCCCCGCCGCCCCGCCCTTTGCCTTGCGCGGATCGGGCAGCGACCAGTCGCGCGCGCTGCAATGCCTGACGACGGCGATCTATTACGAGGCGGCGAGCGAGCCCGATGCCGGGCAGCGCGCGGTCGCGCAGGTGGTGCTCAACCGGGTGCGGCATCCTGCCTTCCCCGCGACGGTGTGCGGCGTGGTGTTCCAGGGGTCGGACAAGCGCGTCTGCCAGTTCAGCTTCGCCTGCGACGGCGCGATGGCGCGGGTGCCGGCGCGCGCGGCGTGGGACCGCGCGCAGCGGGTCGCGGCGTCGGCGCTCAACGGGTCGGTGTTCGCGCCCGTCGGGATGGCGACGCATTACCACACCTATGCGGTGACGCCGTCGTGGAACCGCAGCCTGGTGATGACCGGGGTCGAGGGCGCGCATTTCTTCCATCGCTGGAAAGGTTATTGGGGGACGCCGGCGGCGTTTCGCGACCGGTATTTCGGCGGCGAGCCGCTGCCGGGGCCGCTGCGCAAGCTCGGTGCTGCGGCGCCGGTGATGGCGCAGGCGGCTCCGGCGGTTGCACCGGTTGCCGCGCCCGCGAGCAAGGCTGCGGCGGTCGTGCCCGCGACGCAGATCCAGCCGAGCTATGCCGACAGCGGCACCGCGGTCGCCGCCGCCGACTCGCAGATCCTCGACCGGTGGAAGGATTCGGGACAGCCGATCCGCTGACCCGATCCCCCTCCCGCATCGGGGAGGGGGCCGGAGCCAGGATCAGCGGCGACCCTGGCGGTCGTTCTTCTGCGTACGCACCCGCTGCGCCAGCGCATCGAAGCGGCGATCGAGGTCGCGGCGTTCGGCCTGGGTCAGTCCGCCGCCCGAACGACGATATTGCTGCTCGAGACCATTGAGGTTGCGGAACTGGGTGCGCAGCCGCGTCGCTTCGGGGCGGGTGAGCGCGCCGTTGCGGATGCCGGTGTTGATCCGCTGTTCGATATTCACCTGGCGCGCATTGATGTTCTGCCACTGCTGGGCGCTCGCGGTGGCGGGCAGCGCGGAAATAGCGATGCCGAGGCCGGCGATCATGAGGGCAATTTTCTTCATCACGCTTCACTCCTTGGGTGGCGCCCCTTGCGGGGTCGAACCAACATATGGTCGCGCTTTGTCGCGCCCGATTGGCACGAAAGGCGGTTTTGTGTCGCGAAATGTGGCAAGAGCGAGCGCATGGTTCAGGGAATGCGATGAAGCGCGACGAACTCGAGGCGGCCTGGCTGACGCTGACGCGCGAGACGCTGCCGCAGGCGGCGGCGGCGCGCGGCTGGCCGATCGCGCGCGACCATTGTTTCCAGCGCGTGCTGCTCGATGCCGCGACGGGGGGATGCTGGTACGATGCGATCCGCGAGCGCCCGGCCTATCGCCACGCCGCGCCCGACGTCCTGGCTGCCGCCATCGCCTTGGGGCGGGCGGTGCTGGCGGGTAGCGAGGATCTTGCCGCGCTGAACCGCCAGTCGCTGCGCTGGCGCGGCAAGCGGTGACCGCCCGGGGGAACCCGCCCGGCAGCGACCCGTTCGTCGGGGATGCCAAGACCGCCATGTCCGGGGGCAAGGATGCCGATGCTTTCGTGACCGACCGACCGCAATTCCACCAGCCGCTGGGGGCGCCGCGCCGGACGCTCGGCAATTTCGACGTGCTGGCGCTGACCGTCGGGATCGTGATCGGTGCGGGTATCTTCCGGACGCCTGCGCTGGTGGCCGGGGTCGCTGGCAGCGCCGAGATGCTGATCGCGGTGTGGGTGGCGGGCGGGCTGCTCTCGATCATCGGTGCGCTATGCTATGCCGAATTGGCGGCGGCGTTTCCCAATGTCGGGGGCGATTACCACTTCCTCGGGCGCGCTTATGGCGAGCGGCTGGCGTTCCTCTACGCCTGGGCGCGGCTGTCGGTGATCCAGACCGGGTCGCTCGCGCTGCTGGCCTATGTCTGCGGCGATTATCTGCAGGCGATATTGCCGCTGGGGGCGATGGGATCGACGATCTGGGCGGCGCTCGCGGTGATCCTGATCAGCGCGCTCAACCGCGCGGGGGTGCGCGAGGGCGCGGCGGCGCAGCGCTGGCTGACGATCGCCGAGGTCGCGGGGCTGGTGCTGCTGATCGTCGCGGGCTTCCTGGTGTCGCCCGCCGAGGCGCGGCCCGCGCCGGTGACCGACGACAGCGCATTGGGGCTGATGCTGGTGTTCGTGCTGCTGACCTATGGCGGGTGGAGCGAGGCGGTGTACGTCTCGGCCGAGATGAAGGACGCGCCGCGGCGGATGGCGCCGATCATGGCGGCGGGGCTGGCGCTGGTGACCTTGCTGTACGTGCTGGCGAACCTGTCGTTCCTCAACGCGCTGGGGCTGGCGGGCATGGCCGAGAGCGACGCGGTGGCGGCGGAAGTCGCGCGGCTTGCGCTGGGCGACGGCGGCGCGGCGGTGATCGCGCTGGCGGTGGCCATCGCCGCGCTCACCTCGGCGAATGCGACCGCGATCACCGGCGCGCGGACGACCTGCGCGATCGGGCGGCGGTTTCCCGCGCTGTCGTGGCTCGGGCGCTGGGACGAGCAGCGCGACACGCCGGGCAATGCGATGATCGCGCAGGCGGCGGTGGCGCTGGTGCTGGTGCTCGCGGGCGCGTTCGCGCGCGACGGTTTCCGGCTGATCGTCGAATATACCGCGCCGGTATTCTGGTTCTTCCTGCTGCTCACTGGCCTTGCGCTGTTCGTGCTGCGGCGGCGGATGCCCGATCTCGAGCGGCCGTATCGCGTGCCCTGCTACCCACTGCTGCCCGCGGTCTTCTGCGCGACCACCGCGTACCTGCTCTATTCGAGCGTCGCCTATACCGGCTGGGGCGCGCTGGCGGGCATCGGCGTGCTCGCGGTGGGCGGCATGTTCCTGCTGTTCCTGACCCCCGTCCCCGACGAAGCTATGGAGACTTTGCCATGAAGAACCGATGGATGCTGACCGCCGCCTGTGCACTAGCGGCGCTCGCCCCCGCCTCCCCTTCCCTCGCGCAGACCGCGCCGGTCGAGCGGCTGCCCGACGTAATCTACGTCCCGACCCCGCCCGAAGTGGTCGAGGCGATGCTCGACATGGTCGAATTGAAGGACGGCGACGTGCTGTACGACCTGGGATCGGGCGACGGGCGGATCCCGATCGCCGCGGTCAAGCGCGCCAAGGTGAAGGCGACCGGCATCGACATCGACCCCGAACGGATCGCCGAGGCACGCGCGAACGCCAAGGCGCAGGGCGTCGAGGGCAAGGTGACCTTCAAGCGCGACGATATCTTCACCACCGACTTTTCGGATGCGAGCGTGGTGACGTTGTACCTGCTCAATTCGCTCAACGAGAAATTGATGCCGCGGCTGCTGCAGCTCAAGCCGGGGACGCGGATCGTGAGCCATGCCTTCACGATGGGCGATTGGAAGCCCGAGAAGACCGCGGATATCGATGGGCGGCAGATTTTCTTTTGGACGGTGCCGGCGCGGTGATCTTCTAGTGAAGCCCTCTCCCGCTTGCGGGAGAGGGTTGGGTGAGGGTCTTCTTTTTCTGGCCTTCGCTTCCAAAAAGAAGGCCCTCACCGCTGCGACTAGGGGCCGCAAGTACGGCCCCAAGTCTCGCCCCCTCTCCCGCTTGCGGGAGAGGGTTTTGGGGTCAGGCCGTTTCCAGCAGTCTTTCGGCCTGGGCGCGGGCTTCGGGCGTTACTTCGGTCCCCGACAGCATCCTTGCGATTTCTTCGCGGCGCTCGTCTGCGTCGAGCGGGGTGACGCCGGTGCGGGTGACGATGCCGTCGTGGCGCTTGGCGATGCGGTAATGGCGGCGGCCGCGTGCGGCGACCTGTGGGCTGTGGGTTACCACCAGCACCTGGGTGTGCGCCGCCAGCCGCGCGAGCCGTTCGCCGATCGCGCTGGCCACCGCGCCGCCGACGCCGCGGTCGATTTCGTCGAACACCAAGGTGTTCGCCCCGCCCTCCTGCGCCAGCGCGACCTTCATCGCGAGGACGAAGCGCGAGAGCTCGCCGCCGCTGGCGATCTTCATCAGCGGCGCGAAGGGCGCGCCGGGGTTGGTCGAGACCTCGAATTCGACGCGATCGCGGCCTTCGGGTGCCCAACCTTCGGCCGACGCGACCAGCGTGCGGAAGCGCGCGGCGTCGAGCTTGAGCGGCGCGAGTTCGCCCGCCACCGCGCGATCGAGCCGCTCGGCGGCGGCCCGGCGCGCCTGGGTCAGCGCGTCGGCGGCGGCTTCGTAGCGTTTCGCCGCTTTGGCCACCGCGCGCTCGAGCCCCGCCATTCCCGCCTCGCCGCTTTCGAGCAGCGCCAGCCGCCCCGCGAGTTCCTCGGCGAGCGCGGCCAGATCGTCGGGCTGGACGCGGTGCTTGCGCGCCATCGCGCGCAGCTCGAACAGGCGGGTCTCGTCGGCGTCGAGCGCATTGGGATCGAACGCCAGCGCGGCGGCGGCGGCATCGACCTGCTCCTGCGCCTCGGCCCCCTCGACGATCGCGCGGTCGACCGAGGCGAGCGCCTCGGCGAGCTGTTCGTGATCCTCGGACACCCGTTCGAGGATTCGCGCCGCCTGGCGCAGCCGCGCGAGCGCGCCGTCCGAGCCTTCGAGCAGGTCGGCGAGGCCCGAGAGATCGGCGGCGATCCGCTCGCCGCGCTGCATCGTCGCGCGGCGGTCGGCGAGGATCGCTTCCTCGCCGGGTTCGGCGGCGAGCGCCGCGAGTTCGCCCGCGGCATGTTCGAGCCATTCGCGGTCGCGCGCGGCGGTTTCCTGCAGCTCGCGCGCCTGGGTCAGCGCGGTGTTGGCGGCGCGCCATTCGCGGTGCGCGGCGGCGGCTTCGCCGGTGTCGATCCGCCCGAAGGCGTCGAGCAGCGCGCGATGGCCTTTTGGATTCAGCAGACCGCGATCGTCGTGCTGGCCATGGATTTCGACGAGGTGCTGCGCGAGTTCGCGGAGCAGTCCCGCCGATGCCGGCTGGTCGTTGACGAAGGCACGGCTGCCGCCATCGGCCTTGACGATCCGGCGGATGAGCAACGGTTCGCCGGGTTCGAGATCGAGGCCGTTTTCGGCGAACAGCGCCGCCACCGGGCCGTCGGCGTGCGGCGTCTCGAAGGTCGCGGTAACCACCGACTGCGTAGCGCCGTGGCGCACCAGCCCGCTATCGCCGCGCGCGCCGAGCGTCAGCCCGAGCGCGTCGAGCAAGATCGACTTGCCCGCGCCGGTTTCGCCGGTGAGCACGCCGAGTCCTGCGGTGAAATCGAGGTCGAGCGCTTCGATCAGCACGACATCGCGAATGGCAAGCGCGGTTAGCATCGGATCACCACGCCAACCCTTTTCATCATACGCGCGTCGCGGCTGCGACGCCGGGCGTCAGCTGGTCGGCGCAGCGGCGGTCTCGACCGGCGCAGCGGCGGCGGCGGGCGGTACCGGAACCGGGCCGTTCTCGTTCGCCAGCTTGTACGCGCGCTCATACCATTCGGTGCCGGGATAGTTGGCGCCGAGCACCGCCGCGGCCTTCGTGGCTTCGTCGCGCAGGCCGAGGTTGAGATAGCTCTCGGTCAGCCGCATCAGCGCCTCGGGGGTGTGCGTCGTCATCTGATATTGGTCGACCACGCTGCGATAGCGCATCGACGCCGCCAGCCATTGGCCACGCCGGCCATAGAAGCGACCGATCTCCATTTCCTTGCCCGCCAGGTGATCGCGCACCAGGTCCATCTTCAGCCGCGCATCGGCGGCGTAGCGGGTGTTGGGATAGCGGCGCGACAATTCGCCGAGCGAATCGAGCGCCTGCTGGGTGATCTTCTGGTCGCGGGTGACGTCGGTGATCTGCTCGTAATAGCTCAGCGCGATCAGATAATAGGCATAAGGCGCGTCGCGGTTGCCCGGATGCACCTGGAGGAAGCGCTGCGCCGACTGGATCGACTCGGTGTAATCCTTGTTCAGATAATAAGCGAAGGCGCCCATCAGCTGCGCGCGGCGCGCCCAGATCGAATAGGGATGCTGGCGCTCGACCTCGTCGAACAAAGCCGCCGACTGCTTGTACTGGCCGCGATCGAGCCGCGTCTTGGCCGCGCTATAGAGCGTGCCGACATCGCGCGCGATATAGGCGGTGTCGACATTGGCCTTGTTACCGCCCGCGCAACCGGCGGTGGCGAGGGCAGCGGCGGTGAGGGCAACCGCGGCGATCGGGCGGAACTGGGGTGTACGCATGGCGTCTCCATACCCGAGGGGAAGCCACCCTAACAATAGCTTTCGCTCAACGCCCGCAAAGCCTAGCGCGATGCCCATGTTGCCGGCAAAACCGGCAGGCGATCCGTGCCCGATTCAGGAGACTTCCATGCCCGCCACGCTCCTTGCCACCCACCGCGTCGAAAAGCCCTGGGGCCGCCACACGCTGTGGCCGGGTTTCGCCAACCCCGCCCCCGGCGGCGAGCCGGTGGGCGAAGTGTGGTTCCAGCAGCCGGGCGACACCAGCCCCGACCTGCTGATCAAATATCTGTTCACCAGCGAGAAATTGTCGGTGCAGGTCCATCCCAACGACGAACAAGCGCAGGCGCGCGGGTTGCCGCGCGGCAAGGACGAATGCTGGCTGATCCTGGCCGCCGAGCCCGATTCGACGATCGCGCTGGGGACGCTCGAGCCGATGAGCCGCGAGCAGCTGCGCAGCGCGTCGCTCGACGGGTCGATCGAGCATCTGCTCGACTGGAAACCGGTGAAGGCGGGCGATTTCTTCTATTCGGGATCGAACACGATCCACGCGATCGGCGCGGGGATCACCTTGATCGAGGTGCAGCAGAATTCGGAGACGACCTATCGGCTGTATGACTATGGCCGCCCGCGCGAACTCCATCTGGAGGACGGCGTCGCGGTGAGCGACCCGGTGCCGTACGAGGCCTATGCCTCGCCCGGCGCGGTCGAACCGGGGCGCGAAGTACTGGTCGAGGGGCCCAAATTCGTGATGGAGCGCTGGACCGGCGGCGACCGCTCGGTGGCCGTTCCCGGCGGCGAGACCGGCTGGCTGGTGCCGATCCGTGGGCAGGGATCGGTCGACGGCGTTGCGTGGAAGGCGGGCGACTGCGTGTCGATCGAGGGCAGCGGGCAGTTGGCAGCCTCGGCCGATGCCGATCTGTTGTTCGCCTATCCGGGTACTAAGCGCGCGTGACATAGCCGGGCGATGAACGCGGTGTAGTTTCGCGTTCACGCAACCTGCCCTGTGCTGCGCCGTTCTATCGGCACGACACAGGGTAAGGATGCAATCATGCGTACACCGATTCTAGCAGCACTGATCGCGGCGATCGCCATTCCGGCGATGCCCGCGATGGCGCAGACGCCGCAACAGGCGAACCGCGAATATAATCGTGACCTGCGCGACGCCCAGCGCGACCGCAATCAGGACCTGCGCCGCGCCGACGATCGCCGCGACGTGAACCAGGCGAACCGCGAATATCGCCGCGACGTTCGCGAAGCGCGACAGGAGCGCCGCCGCGACGTCCAGGATTGGCGCCAGTATCGCAACTACGACTATAATCGCCTGCCCCGCGGCCAGCAGCGTTATTATGCCGATCGCTATTATCGCGAGGGCAATTACCAGCAGCGCCGGCTGGGTCGCAACGACCGCATCTATGTTGGGCAGGACAACCGTTATTATTGCCGGCGCAACGACGGCACCACCGGCCTGATCGTCGGCGGTCTGGCGGGTGGCGTGCTAGGCAACGTGATCGCACCCGGCAATTCGGGGCTGCTGGGGACCGTCTTGGGTGCCGTTGGCGGCGGTGTGCTCGGCCGTTCGGTCGACCGCGGGCAGGTTACCTGCCGCTAAGCCCAGCGTCTCGCGATGAAAAGAAAGGCCCGACGGGAAACCGCCGGGCCTTTTTGCTTTGCGATCAGAAGATGCCGCCGCCCAGGAACAGGCGGAAGCCGGCAACCAGCATCAGCACGATGTTGAAGTTGCGCCCGCCATTGCTCGACGACATCGCGCCGACGATCGTGCCGAGCACCAGGAACAGCAGCACGATCCACAGCGACCAGCCGAGGAACGGGATCGCCCCGATGAGAATGAAGGGGATGGTCGACAGACCAATGAGGATCGAGATGATGTTCAGCATAGCCCCTCCGTTATAGGCAGATAATACACTCGGTTCAACCGGCGTCGATCGGGATCAGCACTTCATTGTGGCGAAGCGGGCCAGGTACGAAGGGTGCGTCGTAGAAGGCGTGCTCGACCATTCCGGCGCCCTTGTGGCCATTGTCGTCGATCCACACGCGCAGTTCGGATTCATGCGCGGCGAGCGCGGCGTCGTTCGGCGAACCGTTGAAGCGGATCGCGGCGACGCGGCGCGGGGGCAAGGTTTCGATTGCGACGTCGTTCGCAGGCGTCGGCAGGCTGTCGCGGTCATAGCGCGACGGCATCACGAAGCGGGTGCGCCAGCCATCGGCATCGCCATTGTCGGCGAGCACCGGCGCGGTCATCGCGATCTTCTTGCCGGGCCGCGACTTGGCGAAGATATAGTCGGCGAGCGTGCGGAAGCCCTGCCTGAGCGCGGTCTCGCGCAGCCCCGACTGGACGGTGGTCGCGACCAGCAGCGCGGGATAGTCGCGCACCTCGATCGCGCCGTCGCGCTGGACCAGCGTATATTCGGGGGTTTCGGGGCGCTTGCGCAGCAACGCCACGCCGCCGATCGCTGCGGCGGCGACGGCAGCGCCGCCGATCCATTTGGTCCGCTGTTCCATCATCTTCTCCTCATATGAATGCTTGCGACGCGAACGTTGGCGGCGGTGCCGAGTTCCTGGCGCCGCGTGGTGAACGCTTTATTCGCCGTATCGCGGCGCATGGTAGCCGCACCTTAACCGTTGTGCGCGATGGGTGGCGCCGATGGGAGCTTGCGGGATGCGCGGCAGGGTTTTGGGTGCAATGTCGGTCGCTTGCGCGCTGCTCGCCGGATGCGGCGACGCGCCTGCCACGCTCGATGCGCAGGTCGCGGCGGCGGCGCGCGACGACGATATCGACCCGGTGGTGATGGAGGCGCTCAACGAGCCGATCATGATCGATCCGATGCTGACCGCGCAGGCCGACAGCGATTCGGTCCGCCCGCCGCCGCGCCCCTATTCGGGGGCGCTGCCACCCGACGGGATCGCCAGCGGCAGCAACCTCCCCGCCGGCGAGAAGCTGCTGTCGACCCCTGCCCCGACCGAGCGGCGCAATCCCGCGGCGCGCGAATCGATCACGCTGGAGGCGCTCGCCGCGCGCCGGTTCGGCCCGGATTGCGCCGCGAGGCTTCGCTATTCGGCCGCTTGGGCGAACCGCCTGCCTACCGCGCTGCCGTTGCACCCCGATGCGCGGGTGATCGAGGCGGCGGGGGTGCAAGGCGACGGTTGCTCGCTGCGCGCGGTCGGCTTCTATGCCGCGCAGCCGATCCAGGCGATGCTCGACTGGCATTATACCCGCGCGCGGCGGGCGGGCTATTCGGCCACGCACGAGGTCGACGAGGGCGTCCATATGCTGGCCGGCGCGCGCGGATCGGCGGGCTATGCGCTGTATCTCACCGATCGCGGCGATGGCGGTACCGACGTCGAGATGATCGTTCGCGACGGGGGCGCCTAAGCGGCTGCCATTTCCTTAAGCGTCGATCCGCGCTACCGCAGCGGCATGTCTTATCTTCTCGTCATGGCGGGCGGCGCGATCGGCGCCGCTGCGCGGCATTTGGTCGGCCGTGCCACGCTTGCCTGGTTCGGTCCGAATTATCCCTTTGGCACGCTTGCGGTGAACCTGCTCGGCGGGATCGCGATGGGGCTGTTGTTCGGCCTGCTCGCGCGGATCGGCGAGGGTAGCGAGCAGGTGCGGCTGTTCGTCGGCGTCGGGGTGCTCGGCGGGTTCACGACCTTTTCGGCGTTCTCGCTCGATACGATGCTGATGCTCGAGCGCGGCGAGCTGGTGCCCGCGCTCGGCTATGTCGTGCTGTCGGTCGCGGGCGCGATCGCGGCGCTGGCGCTGGGCCTCTCGATCGCGAGGGCGACGGCATGAACGATACCCCTGACATGCTCCCCGAGCAGAACCCCGAATCGGCCAATGTCCGCCAGTTCACCGTGAATGCCGAGGATGACGGCATCCGGCTCGATCGCTGGTTCAAGCGGCATCTGCCCGACACCAGCTTCAACCTCGTCTCGCGCTGGGCGCGTACCGGCCAGCTTCGCGTCGATGGCGCGCGCGCGACGCCGGGCGACCGGGTGCTGTCGGGCCAGGCGATCCGCGTGCCGCCAGCCGACCCCGCGCGACCGGTCGCGCCGCGCGCCACGCCGCAGCGCGTCGCGCTGACGCCAGAGGAGGCGGCCTTCGCGCAGAGCCTGGTGATCCACATGGACGAACAGGCGCTGGTGCTCAACAAGCCGCCGGGGCTGGCGACGCAGGGTGGCACCAAGACCAACGAGCATGTCGACCGGCTGCTCGACGGGCTGTGGTACGAGCATGAAGGCCGGCCCAAATTGGTCCACCGGCTCGACAAGGACACGTCGGGCGCGCTGCTGATCGCGCGCACCGCGCGCGCGGCAACCTTGTTCGCCAAGAATTTCTCGAACCGCAGCGCCAAGAAGATTTACTGGGCGCTGGTGGTGGGCGTGCCCGAAATCCACGACGGCGTGATCGAGCTGCCGCTGGCCAAACAGCCGGGATCGGGCGGCGAGAAGATGCATGTCGACGAGGAAGAGGGCGCACCCGCCAAGACTCGCTACCGCGTGATCGAGCGCGCGGGCAATCGCGCCGCCTGGGTCGAATTACAGCCCTATACCGGGCGGACGCATCAGTTGCGCGTCCATCTGGCGGCGATCGGCCATCCGATCGTCGGCGACGGCAAATATGGCGGGCAGGAAGCGTTTCTGACCGGCGGCATCTCGCGCAAGATGCACCTGCATGCGCGGCGGATTCGGATCGACCATCCTGAGGGCGGCAAGCTCGACGTCACCGCCCCACTGCCGACGCATATCGCCGAGAGCATCGACATGCTGGGCTTTGACGTCTCGAAGGGCGACGTGCTGATCGACAGCGGTCCGCCGCCCTCGACGCGCGAGGAAAAGAAGCAGAAGGCGCGCACCCACGCCAAGAATTTGCGCAAGGAACGCCGCGGCGAGCGGCGGGGCCGCGGGGCCGAGACCAAGTGAACCGTCTGGCGCTGTTCGATTGCGACGGGACGCTGGTCGACAGCCAGGCGAACATCTGCCTGGCGATGGAGCATTGCTTCGACGTCCACGCGCTGCCCCCGCCCGATCGCCACGCGATAAGGCGGATCGTGGGGCTGAGCTTGGTCGAGGCGATCGGCATCCTGCTGCCGCAGGGCGACGAGGCGCTGCACCGCGCGATGGCCGATGATTATAAATTGTGCTTCCAGAAGCTGCGCAGCACCGGCGGGCTGCTGCCCGAACCGTTGTTCGAGGGGATCGTCGAGGCGATCGATACGCTGAGCGCGGCGGGCTGGGTGCTGGGCGTCGCGACGGGTAAGTCGGATCGCGGGTTGAACCTGTTGCTCGCGCATCACGGGTTGGCCGAGCGATTCGTGACGCTGCAGACCGCCGATCGCCACCCGTCGAAACCGCATCCGGCGATGGCCGCCGCGGCGATCGCCGAGGCTGGCGCTGTCCCTGAGACGACGGTGATGATCGGCGACACCAGCTTCGACATGGAGATGGCGGTCGCGGCATCGGCGCACCCGCTGGGGGTGAGCTGGGGCTATCACACGCCCGAGGAACTCGCCGACGCCGGCGCGGCGCATGTTGCAGGCCATGCACGCGATCTGGCCCCGTATCTCGCGAACCGGTATTAGGCGGTCATGACGCATCCAGACGATCCCGCGCATGACCCGGCCCACGATCCGGCCCATGATCCGGCGATGACCCGCTATTTCCTGATGGTCGCGGCGCGGATCGTGCCGGTGGCGGGGGCGCTGTTCGGGCTGGTGCTGCTCGGCCGTGCGGTCACGCTGCCCGATCGCATCCTCGGCATGGCGATCGTGCTCGCGGCGATCTTCGTGATGGCAACGCTGCCGCGCGCATTGGCGCGGCGCTGGCGGACGCCGCCTGCACCATGAAAAGATTCTGGCGGGACGTCGCGGTTCAAGAACAGGCGGGTGGTTGGGGAATCAGCCTGGACGAACGGCCGGTGCGCACCCCCGGGCGCGTGCCCTTGCTGGTGCCCACCCCCGGGCTGATCGAGGCGATCGCCCAAGAGTGGCGCGCGGTCGAGACCGATATCGATCCGCGGGCGATGCCGCTGACCGGGCTCGCCAACGCCGCGATCGACCGGATCGCCCCTGATCCCGCCGCCTTCGCGCGCGCACTGGCCGCCTATGGCGCGAGCGACCTGCTCTGCTACCGCGCCGACGCCCCCGCCCCGCTCGCCGATCGCCAGCGCGCGGCGTGGGATTCGGTGCTCGATTGGGCACGCGGGCGCTACGACGTGCATTTCGCGCTCGCGATCGGGGTGATGCCCGTCACCCAGCCCGCCGCGACGCTCGAGCGGCTGGGCGACGCGATTGCAGCGCGTTCGCCGTTCGAGCTCGCGCCGCTATCGGTCGTCGTGACGATCACCGGATCGCTGGTACTGGCGCTCGCGCTGATCGAAGGCGCCGCCGATGCCGACAGCGTCTGGACCGCGGCCAATATCGACGAGGATTGGCAGGCCGAAATGTGGGGCGAAGACAGCCTAGCGACGCAATCGCGCGCGGTCCGCAGCGCCGAATATACCGCGGCGAATACCTTCCTGGCGCTGCTGAACGTCTGACTTCACCGAAACGCTCGCAAAATCGGTCGCGAGCGTCTATATCGGTTGCATCGCACCACCCAGCCCAAGCGCAGGTGCGACCGAGAGACGTGCGCTCCCGCTTGATGAGGAGCCGCTATGCCATTCTTCGACGAAGCCCGATATTTCGGTCGCCGTGCGATCGCATCGCGGCTCGCCAGCGCTGCTGCTGCCGACAGCGGCGCGAGGATCGCGCATTCGAAACTCGCGATCCGATATCAATCCTTGTGCGATCGCTACGGCTCGGCCGGCACGATCGCCACGACCAATGAAGAAGGGCTTGTCTGATGGACCCCACACGCACGCAATATCAAAGCAAAGACCTGCCGACCTCGCGCGCACTGCACGTCAGCGTCACCAGCGCCGAAGTGACCGCGATGTGCGCCAAGCACAAATGCACGATCAGCGCGATCGAAGAACTGGCATCGGGCGGCACCCGCGTCGTGATGATGAACGGCGATGACGCCGCGGTGATCCGCAAGGCCTATGGCAAGAAAGTGCTGTCGGGCCCGGTCACGCGCACGCGCTGGCTGCAGACCTGAGCTGAGGCCTTACCCGTTCGGCGCTGCGGCGCCGGACGGTCAGGCGGTCTTGAGCATGTGGCGGATGAAGCCGATCAGGCCGGTCTGGCGCGATCGCTTCAGCCGCTCGGCGGCCAGGATCGTGCGGACGCTTTCGAAGCATTTTTCGACATCGTCGTTGACCAGCACATAGTCATAGCCGTCCCAATGGCTGACCTCGCCCGCGGCGCGCGCCATGCGTGCGTCGATCACCTCGATCGGATCGGTCGCGCGGTTGAGCAGCCGCTGGTGCAGTTCCTCCATCGAGGGCGGCAGGATGAACACGCGCACCACATCGCCGCCGGCGATCTGGAAGAGCTGCTGCGCGCCCTGCCAATCGATGTCGAACAACACGTCGCGGCCCGAGGCCAGGATTTCCTCGACCTGCGCGCGCGGCGTGCCGTAGCGGTGGTTGAAGACATGCGCCCATTCGAGGAACGCATGGTCGGCGACCATTTCGCGGAAGCGCTCGAGATCGACGAACTGATAGTCGCGCCCCTCGACCTCGCCCGGGCGCATCTGCCGGGTGGTGGCCGATACCGACATCCGAAGATCGGGGTCGGCGGCGAGCAATTTGCGGGCGATGGTCGACTTGCCGGCGCCCGAGGGCGAGGACAGGACGAACAATACGCCGCGCCGTTTGAAGCCATGCGGGTCGGATTCGATCGTGTGCGCCATGCCCGCCTTTGGGACGGGCATGGCGCCTGCGTCAAGTCGGGCGGACGTTACAGCGGTCGCGTCGGGCCCTTGCGACGATCATAGGCCTTCTTGGCGACATAGGCGCCGCCCAGGACCATGCCGAGCGGCCCCATGCGGCGAAGCGCGCTGGCGGCGACCATGCCGATCGCGGCGCCCTTCATGCCGCCTGAGCCGTCGCGGCGATCGATTTCACGCCCGACCAATGCGCCGATGATGCTGCGAATCATGCTTTTTCCTCCGAACCGGTGATGGCGTCGAACGCCTGGCCGATACCGTAGAGCACCGCCCAGCCGATCGCATAGGTCGCGACGATGGGGATCGCGACCTTGAGCACGTTGGCGCTGATCGCGCCGATGACCGCGCCGTCGCCGACGCCGTCGTCGCCGCTCATCCCGTCGATTGCCGCGCCGACCAGCGCGCCGATGGTGGTTCCACCCATGATGATATTCTCCCCGCGTTTCGTGGAGGAAGAACCCGGATCGGGGCGCGGGGTTCCATCGGGCGGGGTTGGAGTGCGCGGTGGCGCTTCTCCCCTCCCTGGAAGGGAGGGGTCGGGGGTGGGTGGGTTCCTGGCGATACGGTTGCCGCCTGCGACCGGGCGGCCGTAGCGTGAGCACTCGACCCACCCCCATGCCCTCCCTTTCAGGGAGGGGGGTTTTAGCGGCCCGTCATCTCCTCGGGCCGTACCAGCCGGTCGAAGGTCGCTTCGTCGACCAGCCCCAGCGCCAGCCCTGCCGCCTTCAGCGTCAGCCCCTCCTCGTGCGCGTGCTTGGCGATCCTCGCCGAAGCGTCGTATCCGATCTCGGGCGCCAGCGCGGTCACCAGCATCAGCGAGCGGTCGACCAGTTCGGCGATCCGACCCTCGTTCGCCTCGAGCCCCTCGACGCAGCGCTGCGAGAAGCTCGCCATGCCGACGGCGAGCAGGTCGATCGATCGCAGCACCGCCGCGCCGATCAGCGGCTTGAACACGTTGAGTTCGAGATGCCCCTGCAGCCCGCCGACGGTGACCGCCATGTGATTGCCGATCACCTGGCCCGCGACCATCGTCAGCATCTCGCACTGGGTAGGGTTGACCTTGCCCGGCATGATCGAGCTGCCGGGTTCGTTGGCGGGCAGGTCGAGCTCGCCCAGCCCCGAGCGCGGGCCGCTGCCGAGCAGGCGGATGTCGTTGGCGATCTTGGTCAGCGCGACCGCGAGCGTGTTGAGCGCGCCCGACAGGTGGACCAGCGCATCGTTCGACGCCAGCGCCTCGAACTTGTTGGGTGCGGGCACGAAGGGCAGCCCGGTGAGCGCCGATAGTTCGTTGGCCATCGACTGGTCGAACTTCTTGGGGGCGTTGAGCCCGGTGCCGACGGCGGTGCCGCCCTGCGCCAGCTTCATCACGCCGTGCGCGACTGCTTCCTCGATCCGGTTGCGGCAGGCGTTCAACTGCGCGGCATAGCCCGAAAATTCCTGTCCCAGCGTGAGCGGGGTCGCGTCCTGCAAATGGGTGCGGCCGATCTTGACGATGCCGTCCCATGCCGCCGCCTTGGCGGTGATTGCCGCCGCCAGCCGGTCGAGCGCGGGGAAAAGATGATCGTAGGCGGCGCGCGCGGCGGCGACGTGGAGCGCGGTGGGGAAGCTGTCGTTCGACGACTGCCCGCGATTGACGTCGTCATTGGGATGCACCGGCTGCTTGCCGCCGCGATTGCCGGTGAGGATCTCGTTCGCGCGCCCGGCGATCACCTCGTTGACGTTCATGTTGGTCTGGGTGCCGCTGCCGGTCTGCCAGATGACCAGCGGGAACTGGTCGTCATGCGTGCCCGCGACGATCTCGGTCGCCGCCTGTTCGATCGCGTCGACCTTTTCGCGGTCGAGGCCGTGGTGGCGGTTCACCCGCGCAGCAGCGTGCTTCACCATCGCCATCGCATGGACGATGCCGAGCGGCATCCGTTCCTGCGCGCCGAAGGGGAAATTCTCGATCGAGCGCTGGGTCTGCGCGCCCCAATAGGCGTCGGCGGGAACAGCGATCGCGCCGATCGAATCGGTTTCTTGGCGGGTCTGGGTCATGCGCGGACAACCGATCGCGCGCGATCGGGTTGCGCTTCAGCCAAGCCGCTTGCGCAGAAAGATGCGCGATTCGCCGGGGGGATAGTCGTCGAGCCGCGCGAAAGGCTCGTAGCCCAGCCGCTCGTAAAAGCCCTGCGCCTGGAAGCTGAAGGTGTCGAGCCAGACGCCGACGCAGCCGCTGCTAAGCGCTTCGCCTTCTGCGGCGCGCATCAGCCGGGTGCCGATCCCCTGCCCGCGCATCATCGGCGGCAGCGCGAGATATTGGACGAAGAGCCAGCGATAGGCGATGCGGCCCCACAGTCCGCCGACGATCGCGCCTGAATCGTCGCG
The DNA here is from genome assembly GCF_026167545.1 of Sphingomonas sp. S1-29. Taxonomy (NCBI): domain Bacteria; kingdom Pseudomonadati; phylum Pseudomonadota; class Alphaproteobacteria; order Sphingomonadales; family Sphingomonadaceae; genus Sphingomonas; species Sphingomonas sp. S1-29. The sequence continues at coordinate 1,569,265 of NZ_CP110678.1, forward strand.
CACGGTAACGGCAACCAGCCTCTGCTCGATCGGTGGGCCGGCCTGGTCGTTATAGGCGCTGAGCGCGGCGAGAATCGCCTCGCGCTCGGCATCGCCGGGCGTTTGCGCGACTTCGATCGACGTGGGCGTCACTTCTTGCGCTTGAAATCCACTGCGACGACGTTCGAGCCGTCTTCGATCGGCTTGGCGTCGGCGGGGTCGTTTTCGGCGGGCTCGTGCGGCTCGGGACCCTCGGGCTCTTCGGCGGCCTGGAAGCGCAACTCGAAATTGACCGCGGGATCGTGGAAGCCGGTGATCGCCGAATAGGGAATGACGAGCATCGAGGGCACCTGCCCGAAGCTGAGGCCGACCGAGAAGCGGTTGTCGTCGACCGTCAGGTCCCAGTAGCGATGCTGGATGACGATCGTCATCTCGTCGGGAAAACGCTCGATCAGCCGCTGCGGGATGTCGACGCCGGGCGCGGTGGTCTTGAAGGTGATGTAGAAATGATGGTCGCCGGGCAACCCGCCCGACGAGGCGACCGATCCGAGCACCCGGCCGACCACGGCGCGGAGCGCTTCCTGCACGATTTCGTCATAGGGAATCATGCTGTCTGGTAGGGTGCCGGTCATAGGCTCTTAGCTAGAGCGAAATGGCGGGGGGTCAAGCGGGCGCGACGCCGGGGCGGTGATTGCATGGGGCGCACGACGCGCTATGTGCCCATCCATGCGCACCGCCCATATCTCAAGAAACACTTCCGAAACCGCGATCGACGTCGCGGTGAACCTCGACGGCACCGGGGTGTACGACATCTCGACCGGCGTCGGCTTCTTCGATCACATGCTCGAACAGCTTTCGCGCCATTCGCTGATCGACATCGAATTGCACGCCAAGGGCGACCTGCATATCGACCAGCACCACACCGTCGAGGATTCGGCGCTGGCGCTGGGCGAGGCGGTGGCCAAGGCGCTGGGCGACAAGCGCGGCATCCGCCGCTATGCCGACGCGCTGTCGCCGATGGACGAGGCGCTGGTGCGCGTCGCAATCGATATTTCGGGCCGGCCCTGGCTGGTGTGGAAGACCGCCTTCACGCAGACGCGGCTGGGCGAGATGGATACCGAGCTGTTCCAGCACTGGTTCCACAGCTTCGCGCAGACCGCGGGGCTGACGCTGCACGTCGAGACGCTGTACGGAGAGAACAACCACCACATCATCGAGGCGGCGTATAAGGGCCTGGCCCGCGCGCTGCGCGAAGCGGTCGAGATCGACCCGCGCAAGGCCGATACCATCCCATCGACCAAGGGCACGCTGTGAGCGAGACGATGATCCGCCCCGGCGCGCCGATGTGCCTGGTGCTGCTCAGCTATGTGCGCCCGATCGAGGAGGTCGACGCGCAGATGGCGGCGCATGTCGCGTTCCTGGCCGATGCGTTCGAGCAGGGCGTGCTGGTGATCGCGGGCCGCCGTGTACCGCGCACCGGCGGCGTGCTGCTGTTTCGCGGCGAGCCCGATGCGGTCGAAGCGGTGGCGGCGACCGATCCGTTCGTCACCTCGGGCGTGGCGACATTCGAGGTGGTGGCGTTCACCGCGAGCATGGCGGCGGCGGAGATGGCGGGAGTGTTCGCGTGAGCGGCATATTCCCCCCTCCCGCTTGCGGGAGGGGTCGGGGGAGGGCCTGTCTTTGCATTGGCCGCACCCTGGAGACATGCCCTCCCCTAACCCCTCCCGCAAGCGGGAGGGGGATTTGAGCGTCGCTCTTATCGACTATGGCGCGGGCAATCTGCATTCGGTGCATAATGCGCTAAAGGCCGCAGGTGCGACCAACATCGCGCTCACCGCCGATCCCGACGCCATCCGCCGCGCCGATCGGATCGTGCTGCCCGGCGTCGGCGCGTTTGCCGCTTGCGCCGATGGCCTGCGCGCGCTGCCGGGCATGGTCGAGGCGATCGAGGAGCGCGCGCTTCGGGGCGGCGTGCCGTTCCTGGGGATTTGCGTCGGCATGCAACTGATGGCGACCACCGGCGAGGAAATGGGCGTCCATGCCGGGCTTGGCTGGATCAAGGGGAGCGTGCGGCTGCTGCCCGCTTCGCCCGACGTGCGCGTGCCGCATATGGGCTGGAACGACGTGATGCCGACCCACGCGCATCCGCTGATCGAACCCGGCGAGGCCTATTTCCTGCACAGCTATGCGTTCGACGGTGCCGATGTGCTCGCCACTACGCAGCATGGCGGGCCGGTGACCGCGGCGATCGGGCGCGACAATCTGATCGGTATCCAGTTCCACCCAGAAAAGAGCCAGCGCTATGGCATCGCGCTGCTCGAGAGGTTTCTTGCATGGCGTCCCTGACGATTTTCCCCGCGATCGACCTCAAGGCGGGCCAGGTCGTTCGGCTGGCCGAGGGCGATATGGACCGTGCGACGGTGTATGGCGACGATCCGGCGGCGCAGGCACGCGCCTTTGCCGATGCCGGGGCGGATCATCTGCATGTCGTCGATCTCGATGGCGCATTTGCCGGCGGATCGGTGAATGGCGATGCGGTGCGCGGCGTGGTCGCTGCGTTTCCGGGGCGGGTGCAATTGGGCGGCGGCATTCGCGACATGGCGGCGGTCGAGGGCTGGCTGAAGCTCGGCGTCGCGCGGGTGGTGATCGGCACCGCCGCGCTCAAGGACCCGGAGTTCGTTAAGCGCGCGGCGGCGGCGCATCCGGGGCGGATCGTCGTCGCGGTCGATGCGCGCGACGGGATGGTCGCGACCGCGGGTTGGGCCGATGTGTCGGACGTCACCGTCGTCGATCTGGCGCGGCGCTTCGAGGATGCGGGGGTGGCGGCGTTGCTGTTCACCGATGTCGGGCGCGATGGGATGCTCAAGGGCTGCAACGTCGAGGCGACGGTGGCGCTGGCGCGCGCGGTGGCGATTCCGGTGATCGCCAGCGGCGGAGTCGCGGGGATCGAGGATATCGCGGCGTTGGTGGGGCATGTCGGCGACGGGGTCGAGGGGGTGATTACCGGGCGGGCGCTGTATGACGGGCGGCTCGATCTGGCGGCGGCGATCGCGATGGCGTGCGCATGAGGGACGCGCCCCTCCCCCGTTCGTTTCGAGCGAAGTCGAGAAACGGGATTGTGTGCCTGCGTGGCGGTTTCTCGACTTCGCTCGAAACGAACGGCCTTGGCCTGGGTACCGCACGATGACCGTTCGCGCGCGCGTCATTCCCTGTCTCGACGTCGCCAATGGCCGTGTCGTGAAAGGCGTCAACTTTGTCGACCTGCGCGATGCGGGCGATCCGGTCGAGCAGGCGCGCGCCTATGACGCTGCCGGCGCCGACGAACTCTGCTTCCTCGACATCACCGCCAGCCATGAGGCACGCGGCACGATCCTCGACGTGGTGCGGCGCACCGCCGAGGTGTGCTTCATGCCGCTCACCGTCGGCGGCGGGGTGCGGTCGGCCGAGGATGCGCGCGCGCTGCTGCTGGCGGGGGCGGACAAGGTCGCGGTCAACTCGGCGGCGGTGTCGCGGCCCGAAGTGGTTTCGGACATCGCGGCGCGCTTCGGCAGCCAGTGCGTCGTCGCCTCGGTCGACGCGCGGCGCAGCGGCGATGGGTGGGAGGTGTTCACGCATGGCGGGCGCAAGGCGACCGGGATCGACGCGATCGAACATGCGGTTCGCCTGGCCGAACTTGGCGCTGGCGAATTGCTCGTCACGTCGATGGACCGCGACGGTACGCGCGGCGGCTATGACCTCGACCTGATCCGCGCGATCGCGCAGCGGGTGCGGGTGCCGGTGGTGGCGAGCGGCGGGGTCGGCGGGCTGGGTGATCTGGTCGCCGGAATCCGCGACGGCGGCGCGAGCGCGGTGCTGGCGGCGTCGATCTTCCATTTTGGCGAGGCGAGCATCGCCGACGCGCATGCGGCGCTGGCGGCGGCGGGAATCCCGGTGCGGCGGCCGGTTAACGCTTTGGCGTGAAGCTGGGTGGTAAGGCGTGGTATGGACCTGTTGCGCCTTGCCATCCTCATCCTGTTCGCCGCCCCCGGCTTTGCCGCGCATACCGGGGTGACGCGGCGCAACGGCTTTTCGCTGTCGGACGCGGCGATCTTCGGAATCGTCGTGATCGGCCTGTGGCTGGCGCAGCGCGCGATGCGGCGACGCCATCGCAAGGCCGACGACAGCCGCGAGGATTGACACCCTGCGCGGTGCGCGCGAAGCCCCGCAGCATGGCCTTTACCGACCCCCTCGACGCGCTCGAAGCCGTCATCCGCAGCCGCCGCGGCACCGATCCGGGCGCTAGCTACACCGCATCCTTGTTCGCCAAGGGCCGCCCCAAGATCGCGCAGAAGCTGGGCGAGGAAGCCGTCGAGGCGGTGATCGCGGCGGTGCGCGGCGACCGCGCCGAACTTGTCGGCGAGGCCGCCGATGTGCTGTTCCATTTGCTGGTGGTGCTGGTCGATGCCGGGCTGACGCTCGACGATGTGCGCGCCGAGCTTTCCAAGCGCGAGGGCGTGTCGGGGCTGGTCGAGAAGGCTGCGCGGCCGAAGGTTGCGGCGGTCGTGGAGCCCGTGGCCGAGCCTGTAGCGGAACCGGTCGTGCAATCGGCGGCGGCCGACACCGTCGAAGCTTCGTCGCCGCTCCCGCTGTCGGGGGGAAGCGGGACGGGGACCATTCGCGATATCAACAAGTCCAGCGATCGGGAACAGGCGCTCCCCCGGCCCCTCCCGCAAGCGGGCGGGGGATTCTGATGCCGATCGACGCGACGCAGCCCTATGACGACGGCAACATCTTCGCGCGGATCCTGCGCGGCGAGATCCCTGCCAAGAAGGTGTATGAGGACGAACACGCCTTCGCCTTTCACGACATCAACCCGCAAGCGCCGCATCATGTGCTGGTGATCCCCAAGGGGCGCTATGTCTCGTGGGACGATTTCAGCGCGACCGCCGATGACGCGGCGATCGCGGGCTTCGTCCGCGCGGTGGGGCTGGTCGCGCGCGAGGCGGGGCTGGTGGCGCCGGGATATCGGTTGCTCGCCAATGTCGGGCAGGATGCGCATCAGGAAGTGCCGCATCTGCATGTGCATATCTTCGCCGGGCGGAAATTGGGGCCGATGCTGGCGGGGTGAGCTTCGGCTTGGTTGCGGCACGTGGCTTACAGACCCTCACCCTTCCGCGGCTCCGCCGCTCCCTCCCTCTCCCGCTTGCGGGAGAGGGAGGAGGCGCGAAGGCGCCGATAGGGTGAGGGGGTGCCCTGGCGAACTATACCCCCGACAAGCCCTCACCCTTCCGCCGCTGCGCGGCTCCCTCCCTCTCCCGCGAGCGGGAGAGGGACATTGTGGCGACAAGAGGGATTGCACGGGGCGCAATAGCCACTAGGCTCGCGCCTTTCTTGGATCGGGCGACACGGCAAGGGCCGGTCGCCACCCTTGGGGGAAATAGCTTCATGAAGTTTGGGCGCGTAAAGCCACTCGACGCCATCCTGGCGACGGCGAAAGCCAAATCGCTCGAGCCCACGCTGGGCTGGTTCCAGCTGACGCTGTTCGGCATCGGCTGCGTCATCGGCACGGGCATTTTCGTGCTCACCTCGGCGGGCGCGCAAAAGGCGGGGCCGGGCTTGATGCTCGCCTTCGCGATCGCGGGACTGATCTGCATCGTCGCGGCGCTTTGCTATGCCGAGATCGCAGCGATGATCCCGGTCGCGGGATCGGCTTACACCTATACCTATTCGGTGATGGGCGAATTGCTCGCCTGGACGGTCGGCTGGGCGCTGGTGCTCGAATATGCCGTCGCCGCCAGCGCGGTCGCGGTGGGGTGGTCGGGATATTTCTCAGGCACCATCCTCAACCAGTTTTTCGGCATACAATTGCCGGCATGGCTGGCGGGCGGTCCGCTGGCGCTGGGCGGCGTCCCCGGCGGGTTCATCAACTTGCCCGCGGTGGTGATCGCCGGGCTGGTCACCTGGCTGCTGATGATCGGCACCAATGAATCGGCCAAGGTCAATGCGGTGCTGGTGGCAATCAAGGTCACCGCGCTCACGGTATTTATCGTGTTGACGCTGCCGGAGTCCGAAATGGCCAATTTCAACCCGTTCCTACCTGCGGGCGTGTTCGGCGGCTTCGGTTCGGGCGTCGGCGCGGTCGGTGCCGCAGCGACGATCTTCTTCGCCTATGTCGGCTTCGACGCGGTTTCGACCGCCGCCGAAGAGACCAAGGACCCGCAGCGCAACGTGCCGATCGGGCTGATCGGGTCGCTGGGCTTCTGCACCGTCTTCTACATTCTGGTCGCCGCCGGCGCGATCGGCACGATCGGCGGCCAGCCGATCATGGGTCCGGGCGGCGTCCCCTTCCCCGCCGGATCGGAAGCGCTCGCGCAGCAATGCGCGCTGCCGCAATATGCCGACATGCTGGTCTGCTCGAACGAAGCACTGGCGCATGTGCTGCGGATGATCGGCTTCTCGACCGTCGGCAACCTGCTGGGGATCGCGGCGTTCGTCGCGCTGCCGTCGGTGATCCTGATCCTGTTGTTCGGCCAGACGCGCATCTTCTTCGTGATGTCGCGCGACGGCCTGCTGCCCGAGAGCCTGTCGAAGATCCACCCGAAGTGGAAGACGCCGTACATCGTGACGGCGATCACCGGTGCGGTCGTGGCGTTCGCCGCGGCGTTCCTGCCGGTGGGCCAGCTTGCCGATATCGCCAATGCGGGGACGCTCTATGCCTTCGCGATGGTCGCAGTAGCGGTGATGATGCTGCGCAAGTCGGAGCCTACGCGCGAGCGCAAGTTCCGCGTGCCCGCGCTGTGGCTGGTGGGGCCGGCGACGATCGCGGGCTGTATCTTCCTGTTCCTGAACCTGCCGTTCGAGGCGATGATCGTCTTGCCGGCTTGGGGCGCGATCGGGCTCGTGATTTATTATCTGTATGGCTATAAATCGAGCCATCTGGGCAAGGGGATCGTGACCGTCGTCGATCTCGACAACGACCCGGACCATACCCCGCATCCTTGAGGGCGCGGGGGTTACGAAACGAAAAGGCCGGGGAGCGATCCCCGGCCTTTTTTATGTTCTCCCCTCCCTGGAAGGGAGGGGTTGGGGGTGGGTCTGGTCCGGGGGGACGGTGCCGGGCAGCGCGCCGGGCAGTCGTATCACGAGCACTCGACCCACCCCCGGCCCCTCCCTTTCAGGGAGGGGAGGTTTGCTCACCCCAGCTTGGCGTCGATCATCGCCTGCAGGTCGACCTCGGGGCGGGCACCGTAATGCGAGATGATCTCGGCGGCGCACAGCGCGCCCATCCGCAGCGAGGTCTGAACGTCGCGACCCTGTGCCTGGCCGCGCAGAAAGCCCGCGGCGAACAGGTCGCCCGCGCCCGTGGTGTCGACCACGCGCGCGATCGGCTCGGCGGCGACCGCGAAGCGCTCGCCGTCCTTCACCGCGATCGCGCCATGCTCGCTGCGCGTCACCACCAGCAGCGGCACCTGCGCCGCCGCCTTGGCAACCGCACCTTCGAAATCCTCGGTCTCGCACAAGGCGAGCAGCTCGTTCTCGTTGGCGAACAGGATGTCGATCAGGCCGTCGGCCATCAGCTGGCGGAAATCGCCGCCGTGGCGCGAGATGCAGAAGGTGTCCGACAGCGTGAAGGCGACGCGGCGCCCGGCGGCGCGCGCGATGTCGATGCCGGCGCGCATCGCCTGGCGGGGTTCTTCGGGATCCCAAAGATAGCCTTCGAGATACAGGATCGCGCCGGCTTCGATCAGCGACCGGTCGAGTGCGGCTTCGGGCAGGAACTGCGACGCGCCGAGAAAGGTGTTCATCGTCCGTTGGCCATCGGGGGTGACGAAGATCAGGCAGCGTGCGGTGGTCGGCTCGCCGGCGCGGACGCTGGTATCGAAGCGGATGCCCGCGGCGCGGATGTCGTGCGCGAAGACTTCGCCCAACTGGTCGTCGGCGACCTGGCCGATGAAGCCGCATTTGCCGCCGAGCGCCGCGATCCCCGCGACGGTGTTCGCCGCCGAACCACCCGAGACTTCGCGGCCCGGACCCATCTTGGCATAGAGCGCATCGGCTTCGGCGGGCGAGAACATCAACTGCATCGAGCCTTTGGTCATGCCCTGTTCGGCGATGAAGGCGTCGTCGGCTTGGCTGAGAATGTCGACAATGGCGTTGCCGATGGCAACGACATCCAGCGTAGGTTCGGTCACATGGGTCTCCGGGAAAAGCGTTGTCTTGCGCGTATCGCCCGGGCGGCCGCTTGACCACCCCCGACACCGCGCTTCGCAAGCGCCGCGCGATGCGGCTATGGAGGGCGAATGATCCGTTCCCTCACCCTGTCGATCGCACAGCTGACCGACCCGCCGGTGCTGCGCGTGCTCGCCAAATCCTTCGCGGTGACGCTGATCGTCTTCGTCGCGCTGGCGGCGGGGTTCTGGGCGGCGGCGCGGGGCGGCGCGGGCTGGCTGGGCGCGGGGACCGGGTGGCAGGAGCTGGCAGGCTTCGTTGCGGTGCTGCTGGCGATCGGCGGAGCCTGGCTGCTGTTCCGCGCGGTGGCGATCGCGGTGGTGGGCGTATTCGCCGACGAAGTGGTCGAGGCGGTCGAGCGGCGGCATTACCCGCAAGCGCTGGCGACCGCCAAGCCGGTGCCGTTCGCGCGCGGGCTGGCGATGGGGCTGGGATCGGCGGCGCGGACGGTGCTGGTCAATCTCGTGCTGCTCCCCGTCTATCTGGCGCTGCTGGTGACCGGGGTCGGCCCCGCGATCCTGTTCTTCCTCGTCAATGGCTGGCTGCTCGGGCGCGACCTTGGCGACATGGTTGCGGCGCGGCACATGCCCAAAGCGGCGATGCGCGATTGGCGTGCGACCACCGGCGTCCGCCGCTTCGTGCTGGGGCTGGTCGGCACCGGGCTGCTTGTCGTACCGGTCGCCAACATTCTGGCGCCGGTCGTGGCGGCGGCGATGGCGACGCACTGGTATCACCAAAGGAAACGCGCATGAGGGCAGTATCGGCGATCGTCGCGGGCGGGTTGCTCGCCAGCGGCTGCGCCACCATCCCCACCCCGGTCGCAGGCACCGCACCGCCACCGCCCAGCGCGACCTATTCGGCGGTCGGGCTCGAGCGCGTGCTCGGCCAGAACGAGAATGCGCTGATCGGGCTGATGGGCCAGCCCAACGCCGAGGTGACCGAAGGCACCGGACGCAAACTGCAATTCGCGAGCAGCATCTGCGTGCTCGATGCGTATCTGTATCCGGGCAAGGGCGGCGGGGTGCCGGTGGTCGCGCATGTCGATGCGCGCCAGCGCGACGGCCGCGCGATCGACCGCGCGAGCTGTGTCGCCGCGCTCACCCGGCGCGCCGGCGGGCGATAGAAGTGATTAATCCATTTTTCAGTGTTTTGCGCCATCGCTGACGCGGAAGGAAAACAGATGGCAACGCGTGCGACGAGATATCGGCAAGTCGATCCCGCACTGTTCGAAGGGCGCAGCGCCCCGCGACACCGCGTCGTCGTCACCCGCGCGACGGTACGCCGCCACGGCGAGGAAGCCGTCGATGCCGAGCTGAAGGACCTGTCAATCTATGGCTGCCGCATCCTGGTCGAGGACGCGCAGACGCCGGGGGACCGGCTGTGGTTGCGCTTCACCGGGGCGATGCCGGTTGCGGCGACGGTGGTGTGGTGCGAGGCGGGGGTGATGGGCTGCCGCTTCGACGAACCGCTTGCGAGCAGCACCGCGCGCGCGTTGACGCTGGGGTGAATTGCTCCCCTCCCTGGAAGGGAGGGGTTGGGGGTGGGTCGGGTCCTGGGGTACGGTACCCGACGGCGCCTTGGGCGGTCGTATCGTGAACACTCGACCCACCCCCGGCCCCTCCCTTTCAGGGAGGGGAGAAGGTTAGTTGATCGTGCGCCCACCCGGCTGCTTCGGCTACCACGGGGTCGGGATCACCTAACAATACCTCAACCGCCGGCAACAGCGCCGTGTCACCGCTGTTCCCTGCCGCGATCAGGCAGTTTCGTATCATCCGGTTGCGGCCGATCCGCTTGATCGGCGAGCCCGCAAACACCTGGCGGAAGCCCGCATCGTCGAGCGCCAGCAGGTCGGCGAGCATTGGTACGGTCAGCTCGGCGCGCGGGGCGAAGGCGAGGTTGCGCGCGGCGGTGGCGGCGAACTTGTTCCAGGGGCACACCGCCAGGCAATCGTCGCAGCCATAGATGCGGTTGCCGATGCCCTTGCGGAATTCGTGCGGGATCGCCCCGGCATGTTCGATCGTGAGATACGAGATACAGCGCCGCGCATCGAGCCGATAGGGCTGCGGGAACGCATCGGTGGGGCACGCGCGCTGGCAGGCGTCGCACGACCCGCACGCGTCGCGCCCGGGGGTATCGGGCGCGAGATCGAGCGTGGTGTAGATCGCCCCCAGGAACAGCCAGCTGCCATGCGCGCGGCTGACCAGATTGGTGTGCTTGCCCTGCCAGCCGAGCCCCGCCGCCTCCGACAGCGGCTTTTCCATCACCGGCGCGGTATCGACGAACACCTTGAGGTCGCAGCCCGCCTCCTGCGCGAGCCAGCGGCCGAGCGCCTTGAGCGCGCGCTTGACGACGTCGTGATAGTCGGCGCCTTGGGCGTAGACCGAGATGCGCCCGACATCGCCCGCGTCGGCAAGCGCGAGCGGATCGGCGGCGGGGGCGTAGCTCATGCCGAGCGCGATCACCGAGCGTACCGCGGGCCACAGGCCGGCAGGGCTTTCGCGGTGATGCGCGCGCGCCTCCATCCAGATCATGTCGCCGTGCATCCCGTCGTGCAGCCATTGCCGCAGCCGTTCGCCGGTGCGCGGCGCGCTGTCGGCCGCGGCGATGCCGCACGCGACGAAGCCCAACTCGGCGGCCTTGGCGCGGATACGGTCTTCGAGAGGCTTGTGTTCGGGCACGCTCGCCCGCTACCACGCAAAGCGTTCAAGGGCACTCCCCTCCCCGTTGGCAAGCGGGTGGGAGACGCGGGGATGGTTCTCGACCTCGCTCGAACCGAACGGATTGGGGTGTGGGGTGGAGCAACAACAACTCGCGCTGTCGGCCAGCGGGCTGGTCAAGCGGTTCGGCGACCGGCGCGTCGTCGACGGGGTCGATATCGCGGTGCCGATGGGGTCGATCTATGGCGTGCTCGGCCCCAATGGCGCGGGCAAGACCACGACCCTGCGGATGCTGCTGGGGATCATCGAACCCGATGAGGGCACGCGCACGCTGATGGGGCATGACCGCCCGCGCGACGCGAGCGACATCGTCGGCTATCTACCCGAGGAGCGCGGCCTGTATCCGGGGATGCGCGCCAAGGACGCGATCGCCTTCATGGGCGCGCTGCGCGGGCTCGACTGGGCCGAAGGGCGGCGGCGCGCGGTGACGCTGATGGAAGCCGCGGGGCTCGGCCATGCGACCGACGAGAAGATCCGCAAATTGTCGAAGGGGATGGCGCAGCTGGTCCAGCTGCTGGGATCGGTGGTGCATGAGCCAAAATTCCTGGTGCTCGACGAACCCTTTTCGGGGCTCGACCCGGTCAACCAGGAGCGGCTCGAGGCGCTGATCCTGGCGCAGCGCGACCGCGGCGCGACGATCCTGTTTTCGACCCACGTCATGGCGCATGCGGAGCGGCTGTGCGACCGGCTGACGATCATCGCGGGGGGCAAGGCGCGGTTCGAGGGCACCGTCGCCGACGCGCGCGCGCTGCTGCCGCTGAAGGCGCATTATGTGCCGCATTTCGAGCATGAAGGCGTCCGCGCGTTGCTGCCCGCCGATGCCGAGCGCGCCGATGGCGGCTGGCGCTTCACCGTTCCCGACGAGGGGATGGAGGCGTTGCTGGTGCGGCTGATCGACGCCGGGCACGGCATTTCGGGGCTGTCGATCGAGCGGCCACGGCTGCACGACGCCTTCGTCAAGATCGTCGGGCGCGAAGCGGCGGAGCAGGTGATATGAGCAACACCACAAGGCTGATCCGCCAGACGATGACGATCGCGCGGCGCGATTTCACCGCGACGGTGTTCACCCCCACCTTCCTGCTGTTCCTGCTCGCGCCGCTGATCATGCTGGGCTTCGGCGCGATCGGCGGGCTGGGTGCCGCGACGATGGCCGAAAGCCGTGACAAGACGGTGCGGATCGTCGCGATCGCCGATTCAGCGACCGGCGCGCGGATGACCGCGATCGACAAGCGCCTGCGCACGGTGTTCCGCGAAAGCGACGCGCCGCCGCCGCTGCGGATCGACACCCCGTCGCGCGACCTGCCTGCACAGGCGCGCGCGGCGCTCGATTCGAGCGATGTCGATGTGTCGGCGGTGCTGTACGGTTCGCTCGACCGACCGACGATCGTGTACGGGCCGCAAGGCGCGCGGACCGCGAGCTACCTCGCCGAGCTGGCCGAACAGACGCTCCGGACCGATGCGAATGCGCTCGCGCCGCGCAGCATCGCGACCAAGCGCCAGGTAACGCGCGAGACGGTTTCGATCGGCGGCCAGGGCCAGGCAGCGTTCTTCACGGTGTTCGGGCTGTTCTTCCTGACGCTGCTGCTCGCGGGCCAGGCGGTGGGGACGATGGCGGAGGAGCGGTCGAACAAGGTGATCGAGATCCTCGCCGCCGCGGTACCGCTCGAAAGCGTGTTCCTGGGCAAGCTGCTGGGGATGTTCGGGGTGGCGCTGCTGTTCCTCGCCTTCTGGGGGACGATCGTCTTCAACGTCGGGTCGCTGCTGCCGCCAGAATTCGCGCGCGCGTTCGCCGCCACCGGGCCGGCGGTGGGGCTGCCGATGTTCGTGCTGCTGTTCATCGTCTATTTCACGATGGCGTACATGCTGCTGGGCGCGGTATTCCTGGGGATCGGCGCGCAGGCATCGACCCCGCGCGAGATCCAGATGCTATCGCTGCCGATCACGATCTTCCAGGTCGGGATGTTCGCGCTATCGCAGGCCGCCGCCGCGAAGCCCGACAGCGTGCTTGCGACCTTCGCCGAGGTCTTCCCCTTCAGTTCGCCCTTCGCAATGGGCGCCAAGGCGGCCAATTCGCCCGAACTATGGCCGCATGTACTGGCGGTGGCGTGGCAATTGCTGTGGGTGGCGATCACCGTATCGGTTGGGGCGCGGTTCTTCCGGCGCGGGGTGCTGCAATCGGCGGGGCCGAAGTTCCGCTGGGCCTCGCTGGTGGGGCGGTAGCACCGGGGGGCGAGCCCCTCCACCACCGCTTCGCGGCGGTCCCCCTCCCCCTGACGGGTGAGGAATGGTTGCATATTGACACTGATGTTAGTTGCGGCATTCTGCTCCTACATAAGGAGAGGCGAGGATGGCGACGTTGGCACCCGAGGCACCCGCGCGCGCGGTCGATCCGCTCGACGTCAGCCGGGCGGAACTCTATCGCGACGACAGCTGGCACGCGCCGTTCGCCGAGCTGCGCGCCAAGGGCGGCATCCACTACACCGAGCATTCGGATTTCGGCGCTTATTGGTCGGTCGCCAGCTACAAGCCGCTGGTCGAGGTCGAATCGCTGCCCGAACTCTATTCGTCGCACGCTGGCGGGATCACGCTCGCCGACTTTCAGGAGGGGGTCGACGTCAAGATGCCGATGTTCATCGCGATGGACCGGCCCAAACATACCGGCCAGCGGCGCACCGTCGCGCCCGCCTTCACCCCCAGCGAAATGGCGCGGCTGAACGCGACGATCCGCCAGCGGACCGGCGAGCTGCTCGACTCGATGCCGGTGGGCGAAAGCTTCGACTGGGTCGACAAGGTGTCGATCGAACTATCGACGCAGATGCTGGCGATCCTGTTCGACTTTCCCTGGAAAGAGCGGCGCAAGCTCACTTTCTGGTCCGATTGGGCGGGCGATATCGAGCTGATCAAGACCCCCGAACTGCGCCAGCAGCGGCTGGTGCATTTGTTCGAATGCGCGGGCTATTTCACCGAGTTATGGAATGCCAAGGTGGGCAAGGAAAAGACCCCCGACCTGATTTCGATGATGATCCATTCGGACGCGATGGCCGAGATGAGCCAGCATGAATATCTGGGCAATCTGATCCTGCTGATCGTCGGCGGCAACGACACGACGCGCAATTCGATGAGCGCCTATGCCTGGGGGCTGGACCAGTTCCCCGACGAGCGCGCCAAGCTCGAGACCGATCCGGGGCTGGCGGCGAACGCCACGCAGGAGCTGATCCGCTGGCAGACCCCGCTCAGCCATATGCGCCGCACCGCCACCGCCGATACCGAATTGCGCGGGCACCGGATCCGGGCGGGCGACAAATTGGCGCTCTGGTATGTCTCGGCCAATCGCGACGAGAGCATGTTCGAGGACGCCGATTCGATCCGCGTCGAGCGGCCCAACGCGCGGCGGCATTTGGCGTTCGGCCATGGCATCCACCGCTGTGTCGGTGCGCGGCTCGCCGAACTGCAGATCAGCATCCTGATCGAGGTAATGGCCAAGCGCCGGCTGCGCGTGAACGTGCAGGGCGCGCCCGAGCGGATCGCGGGGTGCTTCGTCCATGGCTATCGGCGGCTGCCGGTCGAGCTCAGCCGCTATTGAGGGTGCAACCTTTCGGATCGCGCGTGCGAACCTACATCAGGAGCGCCAAGCCAGAGGATTTTCGATGCAGACCGATCGCCGCCGATTCCTGACGATTGCCGGTGTCGGCAGCGTTGCCGTGACGCTCGGCTGTTCGCCCGCGCAGACCGAACCCGCGCAGCGCTATCCGCTGACGCTGAGCGATGCCCAGTGGAAGAAGCGGCTGTCGCCCGCGCAATATGCGATCCTGCGCGAGCAGGGGACCGAGCGGCCCTATTCCTCGCCGCTCAACGCCGAGAAGCGCAAGGGCGTCTATGCGTGCGCGGGGTGCAAGCTGCCGTTGTTCGTGTCGAGCACCAAGTTCGAGAGCGGTACGGGCTGGCCGAGCTTTTACGCCCCGCGCCCCAACGCGATCGCGCTGCGCACCGACAAGATGCTCGGCATGGTGCGGACCGAAGTGGTGTGCCGGCGCTGCGGCGGGCATCTGGGGCATGTGTTCGACGACGGCCCGGCGCCGACGGGGAAGCGCTATTGCATGAATGGTGATGCGATGGTGTTCAGCGCGGTTTGAGGCGGGGAGCTCCTTCTCCCGCTGGCGGGAGAAGGATAGCGGAGCTTGCCAGCTTGCTGGCTAGCGTAGGTTGGATGAGGGTGGTGCGGCGCTTTGCGCCGCGCGGTCGCGAGGGCGACCGCGGCACCCTCACCCAGCTTCGACTAGGTCCGCGTGAAGAACGCGAACCAAGTCTTCGCAACCCTCTCCCGCTCGCGGGAGAGGGAAGAGGAGGCTCAGTCTACCGAAACCGCCTTGTCCATCGATACCGTCGCGCTCGTCGCGATCAGGACCGGGGCGTCGATTGCGGTCGGGGCGGCGGCGGGTTCGCCGTCGCGGTAAATGAAGCCGTTGGCGGGGTTGGCGCTGGTGCCAAGGCCACCGATCGGGCCGTACCAGACGCGCACCGAGCTCCAGTCGCCCGCTGCCGACACGTCGATCGCGCGGACATCGGTTTCGATCCCGCCGCGGCGCGACCAATTGGCGTGGGTGAGCAACACTTCGCGGTCGCTGACGACGCGCGATACGGTGGCGACATGGCCGAGCGGCATGCGGCGGGTCGAGGCCATCGACAGGACGGCGCCTTCCTTGGGAGTGGTGCCGCGTTCGTAGCGACCCTTGGCCTGGTCCCACCAGGTGTGCGCGTTGCCGCGGATTTCGATGCCCGAAACCTTGCGGGCATAAGGCACGCACTGCCAGAACTGGGCGAGTGCCGGGGTAGCCGTGAGCAGGCAACAGCTTAGCGTCAGCGCGAAACGCGCTGCCAGACGACCGATTTGCATGAAGCCCCCCAAGGCCCTGTGAACTTGTGGAGCCTGTTAAGCAGGGCTTCAGGTGGCGCGATAGCCCGTCGGCCGGTCGATCGGACGAGGCGTTGATCGGGAGCGACGAACGCCCGGAACCATTTTTGCCGCGCTCGCTTTGCCGCCGATAAGCCTCTACACGGCGCTATGCGCTTATTTCCCCTCGTCATCGGGCTGCCGCTGGCGGCCTGCAACTTCGCCGCGGTAGAATCGGTGGATTCGGCAGAATCGAACATCGCCGCCCCCAGCTCAGCTGCAACCGAGCTGCAGCCGGGGCTCCGGCCGGTGCGGATCGGCGAAGGCGGCCCCGGCTTTCCGGCCTGCCAGTCGCGCGCCACCGTCACCAATGTCGAGCCCGGCGCGACGACGCTGACGCTGCGCGAAGCGCCCTTTGCCGAGGCCAAAAGCGTCGTCGGGTTGGGAACGGGCATCGGCATGTATGTCTGCACGCGGACGCTCGACCAGCGCTGGCTGGGGGTCGTCGTTCCGCCGCTGTCCGATCCCGATGCCGATTGCGGCGTGCGCGGGCGGATCGAGCGCGCACGCGGCTATGATGGGCCATGCACCAGCGGCTGGATCATCGCCAACGGGGTGCGCCTGTCGGGCAGCTGATGCCCGAATGTTGCAAAAACAATACGCCGTGCGTCTTTTGCGAACAGCGCGTGCGGCTGATCGCATAGATTGTTGCATTGCACCACCATCCATGGTCCTTTGTCTGAACACGGAATAACGTAGGGTTCAGCTTTTGGTTAACCTGACGGCCCTACGGTGAACCGTGCAAAACGAGCGGTGGGAGTAGGCGATGGGTTCGAAGATGAAACCGGCCGAAGGCGCGATGGCGCTGGCCGAGATGAAAGAGTTCGCTGGCTTCAGCGCGGCGACCCAGCGTTATGTCCGGCGCTCGCTCGATGTCGGGCTCGATCGGCAGGACGCGATGGCGCGCTGGTCGCGCGACGTGGTCGAGGCCGCGGGCATTCGCGCGCAGACGCGGGTCTATGACCGGCTCCCCGAGGTTCGGGCTTTGGTGCCCGACGATAGCGGGCTCGAAGCGGTCGAGCCGTTCATGGCGCCGCTGGTGAGCGTGTCGGCGTTCGACCTGGCGCAGGGGCGGCTGACGACCTTCGCTGCCTATCGCTTCCTGTACGAGCGGCTGATCGGCGCCGATGTCCGGCCGTGGCTGCCCGCGGCATTCTGTGCGGCGGCGGCGCTGCCGACATTGCATCCCGAATTACGGCGCGGCCTGCTCCAGTCGATCAGCGAAGCCGCGGCGACCGCCTCGGGCTGGTCGAACCGCCAGCCGCGTTTCTATCCGGCGTGGGTCGAGAAGGTCGACACCGCGGCATTGCCCAACTGAACCGCCCTCCCCTTCCGCGCAGGCGGGAGGGGATCAGCGGCAGGCGCCCCAGCCGGCGCTGCGATTCGCCTGGTCGAAGTGGAAATGGTCGCGGTGCGCGGCGTTGTAGTCGGGCGACAGGACGGTGGCGAACAGATCGCAGCCGCCGTCGCGTACCTCGCGCAGGAAGGCGCCTTTCGCCGCGCTGTCGTCCCAGTCGTTCAATACGCTGATCCGGTCGCCTTGGGCGGTGCGGAAGCCCGCGATATCGACCGCGTTGGCGGTGGCATGCTCGCTGAAATCGCCCTCGTCGCGGCCATAGAGCCGGCGGCAACTATAGCTGCCGAGATGGTCGATCCGGGTCACGCGGCTGCCGAAGTGCCGCTGCGCGGCGGGTTGGACGACGTTCCACTCCCACATCGCCAGCGCCGCGGCGACGGGGCATGACACCCCCAGGTTCGACGGCGCGAAGTCGATCCGGCGCGCGCCGCCGGCGGTGAAGCGGATGCCGTCGCTATAGCCGCATTGGCCCGCGCTCACCGGCGCAAGCGCAGTATATTCGATCCCCGCGCGATCGAGCAGCCCGCGACAAATGGCAACATCCTCGCGCAGCGCCACCAGCTTGCCGCGGGTGAACACCCCCACCGGCTGGCCGAGGTCGAGCTCGGTCCAGGGCATGTCCTGCGGCCGGCTGCGGACGAAGGCGAACAGCGCGAAGGCGATCGCCAGCAGGATCGCGGCGATCACCACCGACCCGATGATCCTGCGGACCGCGATCACGCGCGCAGTGCGCCGTCGAGCGCTTCGCTGGTGACCGGATAGCCGAGGTCTTCGGGAATGCAGAGCTGGTCGATACCGTCGCGGCATTCGATCCAGGGGACGATCGTCCGCACCGGATAGCGGCGCGCATCGTCGACCGCCGCTGCGAAGCTGGAAAAAAGCGCCAGCCGCTCGAGGTTGCGCCGGGTGGGGAAGATGATCCGCATCCGCCCCGCCGCGGTTTCGTCGAGCACGTGCTGCGCGCTCGCCCAGAACAGCCGGCTGTTCTCGTTGCCGTCGACCACCGCGGGCGCGGCATCGGCGGGCGCTTGCGCGAGATAGAAGCGGGTATCGAAAATCTTGTGCGACACCCCCTGCGGGCGCCAGCGCGCGAAGGGCACCAACGCGTCGAGGTCGAGGCGATCGAGGCCGATCACCTGCCCCATCGTCTCGCCGGCATAGAGCCTGGCGCGCGCCGATTCGACGTCGATCGGGTCGGCCAGCCCGATCGCCAGCCCGGCTTCCTCGATCGTCTCGCGAATCGCGGCGATCCGTGCCGCTGCCTCGTCGATATCGCCCGCCGCCAGCGCGAGCGCGGCGGCGCGATCGGCATCGTCGACGCGGCCACCGGGGAACACGATCGCGCCGCCGGCGAAGGTCATCGCCTTGGCGCGCTCGACGAACAGGATTTCGGGGGCCGCATCGCCGGTATCGCGCATGACGACCAAAGTCGCGGCGGGCCAGATGGTGGCGGTGTCGGGGGGCGAAGCCATGTCCTCGTCTAGGCGATCCGCCCCCCCTGGCAAAGCCGCGATCAGGTGGCGAAGATCGCGACCGCAATGATGATCGCGACGGTGTAGATCAGCAGGCCGATGACCATGAACGCCATGCTGAGGTCGGGGCCGAAGGTCGCCTTGGCCATGTTCTTGGCCTGGCCGAGCAGTTCGGGCCAGGTGTAGGACACGAAATCGCCCTGCGTCATCACCGCGACCAGCCGATCATCGGCATCGACGATCGGCAGCCGGCGAAAGCGTTCGTTCGACATGATCCGCAGCCAGCCGACCAGATCGTCGTCGGCGCGGGCGAGCCGCAATTCGGTGGTCATCACCTCGCCGACGCGAGTCGTCATGGGGTCGCGGCGTTCGGCGACGACGCGGCGCAGGATGTCGCGCTCGGTCATCATCCCGATCACGCGGGTGTCGGGATCGACGACGATGATCGAGCCGTAGTTCTTCGCCGACATCGCCTGCGCCGCATCGACCACCAACTGGTCGGGCGTGGTGGTCAGCGGCCGGGGCTTGCTGGCATATTCGGCGCGATCACGGATCTTCATCGATACGGCTCCCAGGGCTTGCCCGAAACCTGCGCGCAGCGACCGCCGACCGCGATACGGACCAAGGGGCAAGGCTCGCCCCCCGGTCCGCTCGAGCCGCCTACAGCTTCACGAGCATCTTGCCGGTATTGCGGCCCGAGAAGAGGCCGAGGAACGCCTCGGGCATGTGTTCGAGCCCTTCGACCACCGTCTCCTGCCGCTGGAGCTTACCCTCGGCCATCCATGTCGCCATGTCGGCGTAGAAGGCGGGCGCCTGGCCCATCCAGTCGCTGACCAGGAACCCCTGCATCCGGATTCGCGCGGCGATCGTCCGCGCGATGTAGCGAAGCTGGGTCGGCGCGCCCGAATTATAGATGTCGATCATCCCGCAAATCGCGAACCGCGCCCCCTGCCGCGCGGTCGCGAAGGCGGCGTCGAGATGGTCGCCGCCGACATTGTCGAAATAGACGTCGATGCCGTCGGGCGCGGCGGCGGAGAGCTGGCGCACCACGCTGCCCTCACCCTTGTAGTCGATGACCTGATCGGCGCCGAGCGAGCGCACCCAATCGCATTTGGCGGCCCCGCCCGCCGATCCGATGACCGTCATGCCCTTGGCCTTGGCGATCTGCACCACCGTCGACCCGACCGCGCCGGCGGCGGCAGAGACGAACACCGTCTCGCCGGGCTTGGCTTCGGCGACGTGGAGCAGCCCGAAATAGGCGGTCATGCCGGGCATGCCGAGCTGGCCGAGAAACGCCTGTGCCGGCGCATCGATCGCGGGCAATTTCTGCGCTTCGCGCGCGGGCAGCACCGCCTCGTCGCGCCAGCCGCCCATGTGGAGCACCCGGTCGCCCACCACGAGCGCGTCGCTGCGGCTCTCGATCACCTCGCCGACCGCACCGCCGCCCATCGGCTCGCCGAGCGCGAAGGGCGCGGCATAGCTTTTGGCGTCGTTCATCCGCCCGCGCATATAGGGATCGACCGACAACCAAAGGTTGCGCACGCGCACCTGGCCATCGGCGAGCGCGGCGGCGGGGATGTCGCGCAGCGCGAAATCGTCGGCGGTCGGCATGCCATCGGGGCGGCGTTCCAGGTGCCAGGCGCGGGCCATGTCTTTCTCCTCGTTATGATCAGTTGCACCTTGCTACGGGAAATGCCGCGCAAGAAAAAGGCCCGGGCGTCGCCGCCCGAGCCCTTTCACCGTGATGTCGCAGCGATCAGTAGCTGCGGGTGGGATTGCCGGCGCCGGTATCGCCCGCCCGGTCGGTCGGGCTGCGTTCGGACGACAGGCGATCATTGGGGAAGCGATCGGCTGCGCCCGGCTGGGCGGGCGAGTCCGCCGCGCGGTTCGGGCGTTCGCCGTCATTGTCCTTGAAGAACGCTTGATTGGCTTCCTCGTCGCGCCACAACGCCTGCGCCTCGTCGGCGGTCTTGCGGATCTTCAGCTTGTCGCCGATGCTTTCGATCCAGCGCGACGGGATCGAATGGTGCCGCCCACCGGCATCCTGATCGGTCTTGGTCAGGATGATGCGATCGCCGCGCACCTTGTCGACGGTGCCGACATGGCCATCGTCGGACCCGACGACTTCCATATGCTCCTTGACCTGCGAAAGCGCGGCGCGCTGCGTCTGGCGTTCGGTGCGGAAGCTGGCGAATTCGCTTTCGAACTTGTGCGCATTCTCGCGGCGATATTCGTCATAGTCGCGGTCGAGATCGGCGACCTGCTTGCGGCGCCAGCTGTCATAATGTTCGTCGCGGCCAAAGCCGCGGTCGGCGCCGTAGCGCTCGTCATGGCGACGATCCATTTCGCGGCGGCGCTCGGCCTCGTCATCGCCGAACCACGAGCGGACCTCGTCGCCCGCGCGATCGATGAAGCCGCGATCGTCATAGTCATAGCCCTGCGGCTGCCCCGAAAAGCCGCGGCCATGCGGCTGGTGGCGATCGAAATTGCCGCGCTCGGGATCGGCGAAACGATTGCGATCGGCGCTGTGGGTCGATCGACCATAGCCCGATTGGCCGCGATCCTCGTCGCGGTGCGCGCCATAATGCGGCCGGCCGTAGCCCTGCGGGCCCTGGCCTTGCTGCCCCTGACCCTGCTGGGCGTAGCGGCTGTCGGGGCGGTGATCGTCGCGGTTGCCGCCATAATAATCGCGGTTGCCATAGGGGTCGCGGTCGCGCGCGGGATAATCGCCGCGCTGGCCGTCGTCGCGGTCTCGATACCCGCCGAAGCGGTCGTTGCCGCGTGAATCGCGTTCATAGCCCATCGAAAGATCCTCCTGGGATTCCGGTGAAGGGAAGCCATGGCGCCCGCCATGCGTCCTGCGCTCTAGACGATTTCGGCGCCGTATCGGTTCCGGCGACCCGGCGCGCGCCAGCCGCAGCCAGGCGCAATCACCTGCAAAACAGCGCAAAAAGAGGGGCAAGGATCGTTGCGTAGCGATTGGGCCGCGGCTAAAGCGATCAACGGCGGGGCTGTAGCTCAGACGGGAGAGCGCTGCAATCGCACTGCAGAGGTCAGGGGTTCGATTCCCCTCAGCTCCACCAGCCTCACCCGATCATTCGTGCCAGCTTGCGTCCCGAAGCCCAAGCGGCTTCAACGCGCGGGCCTTCGCGCCAGTCGCCGCATAGGCCCAGGCCAATATCGGCGCGCCATGCCGGGCCTGCGCCGCACCCCGTCGTCCGTGCGTAGCGCCAGCGGTGCGCGGCGGCGTGCGGCGTCGGGGGCAGCGGCGCTTCGGCGCGGGCGGCGAGCGCGGCGAGCAGGTGCGGGACGATCGCGTCGGCGGTTTCCTCGAGATGCTCGGCCGACCAGGCGGAACCGGCCTGCACCACCCAGGTTTCGCCGCCAGCGCGCCCGGGCTTGGCGCCGTCGCGCGCCGCCCAGCCGAGCGCTTCGCCGGTTGCGCCGCGGATGACGTCGTCGGCGACCGCGACGCGCCGGTCGAACGCCGCCATCAGCGTCCAGCACGGCTCAGATGCGGTGGCCGTCGCCGCTTCGGCAAGGTCGGGGGCGTGCGGCGCGACCAGCGCGGCTACCTGTTCAGCGGGCACCGCGACAACGACAGCGGCATAGAGTTCGGGACGCGCATCGAGCTGCCACCCCGCAGGCGTGCGCGTCAGCGCTTCGATCCGCGCGCCCCACTCGACCGGGTGAGCGTCGGCCATTGCGCGCACCGGCGCGTTCATGCCGGGCGTGCCCACCCAGGCGTCGTCGCCTGCAGCGGGCCAACGCGCGGCGATCCCGGCGGCTTCCCACAGCGCGACCTGCGCGGCAAAATCGGGATCGCGTGCGGTGAAATATTGCGCGCCGTGATCGAAGCGATAGGTCGCGCCCTCGTGGTCGACGCGGCGGGTCGACATCCGGCCGCCGGGGCCGCGCCCCTTGTCGAACAGTGCGACGCGATGCCCCGCCGCCGCGAGCTGGTCGGCGCACGCCAACCCGGCAATCCCCGCCCCGATGATCGCTACGTCCATTCGGCACCCCTTGGTTGCGGGCGCGGCGGCGCGCCCCATCTTGGCCACATGGCAGTGCTTCGCGTCTTTTACGATGGCCAATGTCCGCTGTGCCGACGCGAGATCGCGGCGATGCGGCGGCTCGACCGGCGCGATGCGATCGCGTTCGTCGATGTCGCCGATCCGCAGGCAAGCTGCCCGATCGACCGCAAGGCGGCGCTCGCACGCTTCCATGCCGAGGAGGATGGGCGGATGCTGTCGGGTGCGGCGGCGTTCGCTGCGATGTGGCGCGCGATCCCGTTGCTGCGGCCGCTGGGGCTGGCAGCGCGCAACCGCTTAGTGCTCGGCGTGCTCGAGCGGCTGTATTTGCGGTTCCTGCGCGTCCGACCGCGCCTGCAGCGGGCGCTGGCGCGATGAGATGGCCGACCCCCGATCCGGTCGCGCCCGGGCAGGAGAGCGTCTGGGCCTATCCGCGCCCCGCGATCGCCGAGCCTACCGCGCGGCACCTCGAAGTCCGACATCGCGGGATCACCGTCGCCGATACGCGCGCGGGCTTCCGCACGCTCGAGACCAGCCACCCGCCGACCTATTATTTCCCGCCCGCCGATGTCGCGATGGCGCTGCTGCGGCCCAATGGCCGGCGGTCGCTGTGCGAATGGAAGGGGCGGGCGATCTATTACGACGCGATCGTTGCGGGCGAGGTCATCGCCGATGCCGCCTGGGCCTATCCCGCGCCGACCCCGGCATTCGCGGCGATGCGCGACCATGTCGCCTTCTACCCCGCGTTGTTCGACACCTGCCTGGTCGATGGCGAGCGCGCGGTGGCGCAGCCCGGCGGCTTTTACGGCGGCTGGATCACCCAGGATCTTGCCGGCCCGTTCAAGGGCATTCCCGGTAGCCGCTTCTGGTAACCCGTTAGCGCAGCTTGGCGATGTTGAGCCCGTCGGCCTTGGCGCGGTCCTTCACCGATTCCTCGCTGCGCGTCATCGCCTTGGCGATCGCCTTGAGCGCCATGCCCTTCTTCGCCAGCGTGTGGAGCTTCTGAATCTCGTCCTGGGTCCAGGGCTGGCGGTGTCGTTCGAATTTTTCGGCCATGGCCCTCCCCTATCCTGCTCGCTTGAGCCGCACCAGCGCATCGTCGAGCGCCGAGAGGAAGCGCGAGCGGTCCTGCTTCGAATAGGGCGCGGGGCCGCCGAGTTGATCGCCGCCGGCGCGCAGATCGGCCATGATCGCGCGCACCGCGATCGCGCCGCCGATCGATGCGGTGGTGAAGGGCTTGCCGTTCGACGAGAGCACGACCGCGCCGGCCTTGAGCGCGCGATCGGCGAGCAGGATGTCGGCGGTGACCACCACTGCGCGCGGACTCGCCGCCTCGGCGATCCAATCGTCGGCGGCGTCGAAGCTGTCACTCACCACGATCCGCTCGACGAAGGGCAAGGGCGGCACGCGCAGCCGCTGGTTGCTGACGATCGCCACGCTCACGCCATGCCGCTGCGCGACGCGATAGACCTCGTCCTTGACCGGGCACGCATCGGCATCGACCAGGATGCGGATCGCGCTCAGGCTTCGGGCTCCAGCGCCTCGGTCGCCAGGATCTCGATCGCTTCGGGCTTGCCCGCGAAATCGACGCATTCGCCGACTTCGGCGCCCATCATCGCCTGCGCGAGCGGCGCGGTGAAGGGCACCAGCCCCGCCGCCTGATCGGCCTCGTCGCTGCCGACCAGCGCGATCACCCGCTCCTGCCCGTTGAGCCGGAAGCGAACGCGCGAGCCGAACGCCACGACGTCGTTGCCGGGGGGCGGCTGTAGCTCGGCGGTGCCCGCGCGGGTGTGCCAATAGCGAAGGTCGCGCCGCAGCCGCTTCACTTCCTCTTCGCCCGATGCTGCGTCGACCGCCGCCTGCGCGGCATCGCGCCGCGCCTCGATCAGCTTGAGCCCCGCGCGCGTCACCAGATTGGGACCAGGCGGCAGCGGCAATTCGAACGCGGGTTCCTTATGCTCTTCGTCGCTCTCGCGGCGGAATGCGACGCTCATCGAATCAGATCGTCCCGCTGAAGGTGTCGCACACCGCAGGATCGCCGCTGTTCAGCCCGCGCTGGAGCCACGCCTTGCGCTGCGCCGAACTGCCATGGGTGAAGCTGTCGGGCACGACCTCGCCCTGCGTCTTGCGCTGGAGCGTATCGTCGCCGATCGCGTTGGCGGCGGTCAGCCCTTCCTCGATATCGCCGGCTTCGAGATATTGGCGGTTCTGCGCCGCCCAGACGCCGGCATAGCAATCGGCCTGGAGCTCGAGCCGGACCGACAATTGGTTGCCCTCGGCCTCGCCCGCGCTTTGCTGGCGGCGCGTGACTTCGCCCGCCTGGCCGGTGAGGTTCTGGATATGGTGGCCGACCTCGTGCGCGATGACATAGGCCTGGGCGAAATCACCCGCCGCGCCGTAGCGCTGCGCCAGTTCGTCGAAGAAGCTGGTGTCGAGATAGATTCCCTGGTCGGGCGGGCAGTAGAACGGCCCCGCCGCCGAGGTCGCCTGGCCGCAGCCCGAGCGAACCCCGGCCTGGTAGAAATTGAGCGTCGGCGCGCGATAGGCGCTGCCCTGCGCGGCGAAGATCTTCTCCCAGGTCTGCTCGGTCGACGCGAGCACCTGGCAGGTGAAGCGCCGCGCTTCGGTATTGCAGACCGCGGCCCCCGTCGTGGCGCCCGAGGTCGCCTGCGGCGCGCTGCCGCCGCCGGTGAGGCCGCCGAGCCCGCCGCTCATCGCGAAATAGATCAGCCCGACCACCACCAGCATGCCGATGCCGCCGCAGCCCATGCGGCGTCCCAGGAACAGCGGCAGCAGCCCCAGCAGGTTGAACCCGCCACCCCCGCCGCCACCGCCCGAACCGAGATCGCGGACGTTGTTGCTGGGATCAAAATCGTCGAGACGCATTACCGGGGAATCCTTGGGAACAGGAACGAGATATAGCGCGCAGAATGCGCAGGGTTGGCAGTACGTTGCAACGCCGCTCGTTTTATTCGCCAATTACGGTGTTGATGCAGTGCAACATCGACGCCATCTTCCAACAATGTCAGATAACGATTCCAGCTCGCCCCGTCGTCGTATCGCCAAGACGCTGCCGCTTCCCGATAGCGTTGCATTGGTCCTGCAAGGCGGCGGCGCGCTCGGCAGTTTCCAGGCAGGCGTGTTCGAGGCGCTTGCCGAATCCGAAGTCGAGATCGACTGGGTCGCGGGTATCTCGATCGGCGCGATCAACGCCGCGATCATCGCGGGCAACCCGCCCGAACGCCGTGTCGAACGGCTGCGCGCCTTCTGGGAATTGTTGTCGAGCGGCATCCCCAGCTTCCCGATCTTCCCCGACGAGCGGCTGCGCGAATTCCTCCACGAATGGTCGGCAGGCGCGGTGCTGGCGCAAGGCGTTCCCGGCTTCTTCCGCCCGCGCGTGCTGCCGCCCGCATTCGCGGTTCCGGGGAGTTGCGAGGCGCTGAGCTATTATGATTCGACCCCGCTCAGGGACACGCTCGACAGCCTGATCGACTGGGAACTGGCGAATGACGGGCCGATCCGGCTCTCGGTCGGCGCGGTCGAGATCGACAGCGGCAATTTCCGCTATTTCGATTCGACGACCGATCGGATCGATGCGCGGCACATCATGGCGTCGGGCGCGCTGCCGCCGGGGCTGCCCCCGGTCGATATCGACGGGAAGCTCTATTGGGACGGCGGGCTCGTGTCGAACACCCCGCTGACGCATGTGATGGAGCATCAGGAGGCGGCGATGCTGGTGTTCCAGGTCGATCTGTTCTCGGCGACCGCCGACAGCCCGCGCACGATGAGCGACGTCACCTCGCGCGCGAAGGAAATCCGCTATTCGAGCCGCACGCGCCAGGTGTCGAACGAGCAATTGAAGCTGCGGCAGGAGCGCGAGGCGATCCGCCGGGTGCTCGCCAAGCTGCCCAAGGAGCTGTGCGAGGATCCCGACGTCGTCGCGCTGAAGGCGCAGGCGGCCGAGTTGCCGGTGGCTTTGGTCCACCTGATTCACCGCGCTAATGCGTGGGAGGGCGGCAGCCGCGATTTCGAATTTTCGCAGCGGACGATGCGCGAGCATTGGCAGGCGGGGCGCGACGGTATCGAGCGCACCTTGGCGCAATCGCAGGTGGTTGCCGCCAACATCGTCGACGGACGCACTGCAGCCTTCGATCTCACCCGGCGTTGAGCCAATCAAATTCCAGACGGAGAATCGCATGTTTCTGAAAGGCAAGACCGCCCTCATCACCGGCTCGACCTCGGGCATCGGCCTGGCTTATGCCAAGGCGCTGGCGGCCGAAGGCGCTAATGTTATGATCAACGGCTTCGGTGACGAGGCCGCGATCGAGGCCGAGCGCGCGGCGCTGCAGGAAACCAGCGGCGGCAAGGCGCTGT
The DNA here is from genome assembly GCF_026167545.1 of Sphingomonas sp. S1-29. Lineage (NCBI taxonomy): Bacteria > Pseudomonadati > Pseudomonadota > Alphaproteobacteria > Sphingomonadales > Sphingomonadaceae > Sphingomonas > Sphingomonas sp. S1-29. The sequence continues at coordinate 1,596,354 of NZ_CP110678.1, forward strand.
ACGACGGCGCCGACATGACCAAGCCCGAGCTGATCGCGGCGATGGTGCAGCGCTGCCACGACGAGCTCGGCGGGCCCGACATCGTCATCAACAATGCCGGCATCCAGCATGTGGCCAAGATCGAGGAATTCCCGACCGAGAAATGGGACGCGATCATCGCGATCAATCTGAGCTCGGCGTTCCACATGATGCACGCCGCGGTGCCCTATATGAAGGAAGCGGGCTGGGGCCGGATCATCTCGACCGCGTCGGCGCACAGCCTGGTCGCGAGCCCCAACAAGGCCGCCTATGTCGCCGCCAAGCACGGGCTGGCCGGCCTCACCAAGACCGTCGCGCTCGAAACCGCGACCTTCGGCATCACCGCCAACTGCATCTCGCCGGGCTATGTCTGGACCCCGCTGGTCGAGCAGCAGATCCCCGACACGATGAAGGCCCGAGGCCTGACGCGCGAACAGGTGATCAACAATGTGCTGCTCGATGCGCAGCCGACCAAGGAGTTCGTGACCTCCGAACAGGTCGCGGCGCTCGCGCTGTTCCTGTGCCGCGACGAGGCGAAATCGATCACCGGCGCCAACCTGTCGGTCGATGGTGGGTGGACCGCCTGACGCGTTCGGCTTGGCAAGCTCGAAACCGGCGTTAGGGTAAGGCGAAACCAATCGGGATTCGCGTACCATGATTTCGAAATCGCTCGCGGCGTGCGGCCTGGCGCTTCTTTTGGCCGGCTGTGGCGGATCTGGGGGCGAGCTTCGCCCGCGCGCGTCGGCACCGGTAGCGGCGGCGCCTGCCGACTGGCGCAACGTCGCCACCGCCGCCGACCGCGATCGGTTGCGGCGCTGGCGCGACGCCTGGATGCAGGCGCTGCCAGCCGCGCGAAAGGCCAACGCCGCCGAAATCCGCGAGCAAGGCGCGCTGTTCGACCCCGATCGCGCGCTGCCCGGTGCGATGCCGCCCCCGGGCGCCTATCGCTGCCGCGTGTTCAAGCTGGGCGCGGCGGGGCCCGCGATGCTCGATTATGTCGCCTATCCGTTCTTCGACTGCCGCATCGACGCCGAGGGCGACGTGCTGAGCCTGTACAAGCAGACCGGGTCGCAGCGGCCGGTGGGGCTGTTGTTCGCCGATGGCGACGCGCGCGCGGTGTTCCTGGGGACGCTGGTGCTGGGCGACGAGCGCGCCCCGCTCGAATATGGCCAGGATGCCGACCGCGACATGGCGGGCTTCGTCGAGCGCGTCGGCGATCGCCGCTGGCGGCTGGTGCTGCCATGGCCGCGCTTCGAATCGAAGCTCGACGTCGTCGAACTGGTGCCGGCATGAGCGCGCGGCTGCTGCTGGGCGCGTTGCTGGTCGCATCGCCCGCCGCGGCCGAACCGGTGCGCGAGGCGACGCAGGCGCAGCTTCCCGCGCTGATGACGCTGTACCGCGATCTCCACGCGACCCCCGAGCTCAGCCTGCAGGAGGCCAAGACCGCGGCGAAGCTGGCCAAGCTCGCGCGCGACGCGGGGTTCGAGGTGACCGAACGCGTCGGCGGCCACGGCGTCGTCGCGGTACTGCGCAACGGGCCGGGGCCGGTGCTGCTCATCCGCACCGATACCGACGGACTGCCGGTGACCGAAGCGACCGGGCTGCCCTTCGCCTCGAAGGCTCGCGCGACAACCGCGGAGGGCACCGAGACCGGCGTGATGCACGCCTGCGGCCACGACACGCATATGACCGCCTGGGTCGGTGCGATGCGCAACCTCTCCAAGATGAAGGGCCTATGGTCGGGCACTTTGGTGATGATCGCGCAGCCCGCCGAGGAGAAGGGCGCGGGTGCCAAGGCGATGCTCGACGACGGGCTCTACACGCGTTTCCCCAAGCCCAGCCACGCGATCGCCTTCCACGACAGCGCGACGATGGCGGCGGGGACGCTGGCGGTACGCGCTGGGCATATGATGGCCAATGTCGATTCGGTCGATGTCGTGGTGCGCGGGATCGGCGGACATGGCGCCTACCCTGCGACGACCAAGGACCCGGTGGTGCTGGGCGCGCGGATCGTCGGCGCGCTGCAGACGCTGGTGAGCCGCGAGAACGACCCGCAGCAGCCCGCAGTTGTGACCGTCGGCAGCTTTCGCGGCGGCACGTCGCACAACATCATTTCCGACGAAGCGACGCTGCTGATCACGGTGCGCAGCTATTCGGACGAGGTGCGGCAGAAATTGCTCGCGGGCATCGCGCGGATCGCGCGCGGCGAGGCGATCGCGGCGGGCATTCCCGATGACCGGATGCCGGTGGTGACGGTGCGGACAGATTATACCCCGGCGACGTTCAACACCGAGGCGCTGTCGGGACAGATGAAGGCGTTGTTTACCCAGCGCTTCGGCGCCGAGCGCGTGCCCGAAGTCCCAGCGGTGATGGTGGGCGAAGACTTCAGCCGCTATTATCTCGCCGACAAGCAGATCGAAAGCGTGCTGTTCTGGGTGGGCGGCGTTCCCAAGGACAAATGGGCAGCGGCGCAGGCTGGCGGCGCGGCATTACCATCGCTCCACAGCGCGACGTGGGCGCCCGATGCCGAGGCGGTGATCGGCACCGCTGCCGAAGCCACCACCGCCGCGGCGCTCGATATCCTCAAGCGATAGCCTGCTGGCCCGCCGAGTGCCGTTGTCCCGCGCATAGTCGTACGCGCGAAACAACGGCTCCAGCGCCGGTCAGACGCTGCGCAAGCTTGCCTCGGCGGCTTCGTCGAAGCCCGACGAAGGCGCGGGCTCGTCGCCCACGCCCGGTTGGGTCAATGCCGGGACATCCGACGCATCCATCGACTCGTCGAGCCCGCGATCGAGCTTGGCTTCGCAATCATCGGGATCGTCTTCGAGTCGCTCGGCAATCGCCGCGTCGCTACCGGCATCGGCCGAGCCCGCGGGCTGTTCCTCGTTCGCGGGGTCGCCGGGGGCCACCGACAGGCTGTCGATCGCTGCGTCGTCGATTGGAAGTTCGCCCTGAGCCATCACGGTACCTTTCAGATGATAAGCCGCTTCAACGAAGCGAGAGCCAGCCACGTTCCATGAAAAAGGGGCCCGGCGATCACTCGCCGGGCCCCCGTTTTCGCTGGGTTGCCGCCGCTTATTCGCGGTTGCCACCGAACAGCCGAAGGATGAACAGGAACATGTTGATGAAGTCGAGGTAGAGGCTCAGCGCCCCCAGGATCACGACCTTGCCCTGCATGTCGGTACCGGCGACATGGGCATACATGCTCTTGATCTTCTGCGTGTCGTACGCGGTCAGACCCGCGAAGATCAGCACGCCCGCGATCGAGATGATCAAGTTCATCACGCCCGACTGCAGGAAGATGTTGATCACGCTCGCGACGATCAGACCGACCAGACCCATGATCAGGAAGGTGCCGAATGCCGACAGGTCCTTCTTGGTGGTGTAGCCGAACAGGCTGAGGCCTGCGAAGCCCGCGGCGGTGGCGAAGAACGCACCCGCGATCGACGTGCCCGAATAGACCAGGAAGATCGTCGACAGCGACAAGCCCATCAGGACCGCGAAGCCCCAATACAGCATCTGCAGCGTTGCGGTGGACATCCGGTTCTGTCCGAAGCTCATCGCGAACACGACCGCCAGCGGCGACAGCACGATGATCCACTTCAGGATGCCGCCACCCATCATGATCTGCGCGGCGGGCGATTCCATGCCACCCCACGAGAACAGCATCGCGACGATGCCCGTCAGCAACACGCCCGAGGTCATGTAGTTGTAGACCGAAAGCATATAGGACCGCAGCCCCGCATCATACGCATCGGTGCGCGTACCTGCGCCCGTCGCATACGGTGCGGCGGTCGTACGGGGATCCGACCAATTTGCCATTGTGAACTCCTTTGCCCGGCACGCTTGCCGGAATAACAGGAATATCGGGTGAAACCCCCGCCAATTCAAGCGAAACCGGGTCGCGTCGGCATAGATTCGGGGGTAATCGGGCGCGATGCATCGCCTGTTCGTCGGCCTTCGCCCGCCCTTGGCGGTGCGCGAGCAGCTCCTCGCCGCGATGGAGGGCGTGGTCGGCGCGCGCTGGCAGGACGACGACCAGCTCCACGTCACGTTGCGCTTCATCGGCGAGGTCGAGCGGCCGGTGGCCGAGGATATCGCGGTGGCGCTGGGATCGGTACATGCCGCCCCGTTGACGCTTTCGATCGACGGGGTCGGACAGTTCGATAGGCGCGGGCGGCCCAACAGCCTCTGGCCGGGGGTGCGCTCGGCCGAGCCGATCACGCGGCTGCACCGCAAGATCGACCAGGCTCTGGTGCGGATCGGCCTGCCGCCCGAGGGCCGCGCCTATCTGCCGCACATCACGCTGGCGCGGATCGGTGGCGGCGCGGGACCGGTCGAGGGGTTCCTCGCCGACCATGCGGCGCTGGCGAGCGCGCCGTTCGCGCTCGATCATTTCCTGCTGTTCGAAAGCACGCTGGGCAGCGACGGGGCGACTTACGAGACGATAGCGCGCTACCCGCTAAGCGGCGCATAGCCCGGTAAAACGCCAGCTTTCGTTTCGTTCATGAAACCGTTCGGGGCGGTGCGGCGTTAACGGGGTCGGTTTCAAGTGAAGTAGATGGAGTAGTATCCCGATGCGTAACATCATGATGGCGGTTGCCGCCGCGAGCCTGATCGCCCCCGTCGCGGTGGTCATCCCCACCGACAAGGCCGAGGCATCGGCACAGAAGCGCAGCAAATATCGCGAATGGCGCGGTCGCGACGGCAAGCGCTATTGCCGCAAGCCCGACGGCACCACTGGCCTGGTGGTCGGCGGCGTCGCCGGCGCGCTGGTGGGTCGCACGATCGACACGCGCGGCGACCGTACGCTGGGCACGCTGGTTGGTGCCGGCGCGGGCGCGGTTGCCGGACGCGCGATCGAGCGCGGCGCGAGCAAGTGCCGCTGAGCGAGCGGTTTTGCCGTTAGAGAAGGGGGTGGGAGGCGCAAGCCTCCCGCTCCCTTTTTCGTTGGGGGGTAGGCGGCGCCTACAGCCGCTCGTCACCCTGGACTTGTTCCGGGGTCCACCGTGCCGCAAGAGCCTCGGGTGGCAGCGTCTGCCCAACCCTGGACCCCGGACCAAGTCCGGGGTGACGAACGGGGGTGCTACGGTAACGCGCTGTTACGCTTGTGCGGCTAACACCCCCTCATGCTCCGCGTTCTCACTCTCGCCAGCCTCTTCCCCGACGCGACCCGCCCCAATTTCGGCGTGTTCGTCGAGCGCCAGACGCTCGGGCTGGCCGCCCTGCCCGATCTAGCGGTTCGCGTGGTCGCGCCGATCGGATTGCCCCCCTTCCCGCTATCGCGCCACCCGCGATACGCGCCGCTGGCCGGCTTACCGCTGGCCGAAAGCTGGAAGGGCCTTCGCATCGAGCGGCCACGCTTCGTCAATCTGCCGGCGACCGGCGGGCGGTTTCATGCCGTGATGCTCGCACGCGCGCTGGTGCCGGTACTGGCGCGCATCCGGGCCGAGTTCGCGTTCGACGTGATCGATGCCTCATTCTTCTTTCCTGATGGGCCCGCGGCGGTTGCGCTGGGCAAGCGTTTCGGGGTGCCGGTGTCGATCAAGGCGCGCGGGGCCGATATCCATCACTGGGGCAATGCGCCTGCGACCGCGCCCCAGGTCCGCGCCGCGGCGCTCGCCGCCGACGGGGTGCTCGCGGTGAGTGAGGCGATGCGTGGCGACCTGATTGCGCTGGGGGTGCCGGCGGAAAAGGTGCGCGTGCACCATACCGGGGTCGATCAGGCGCGGTTCGTGCCGATCGATCGCGACGCCGCCAAGGCGCGGCTGGGGGTCACAGGGCCGCTCGTCGTGTCGGTGGGGGCGCTGATCGCGCGCAAGGGGCACGCTATCGTCATCGACGCGGTGGCGCGGCTGGCCGGGGTGTCGTTGCTCATCGCGGGAGACGGGCCCGATCGTGCGGCGTTGCAGGCGCGGATCGATGCCGCGGGGGTCGGTGATCGGGTGCGATTGCTGGGCAGCGTGCCGCATGACGATTTGCCCGCGTTGCTCGGCGCCGCCGATGTAATGGCGCTGGCCTCGTCTTCGGAGGGGCTGGCGAATGCCTGGGTCGAGGCGCTGGCGAGCGGGACGCCGATCGTGATCACCGATGCGGGGGGCGCCGCCGAGGTGGTCGACCGGCCCGCGGCGGGGCGGATCGTCGCGCGGACGGTGGAGGGGTTTGTCGAGGGAATCGCGGCGGTGTTGGCCGAGGCGCCCGATGTCGGGGCGGTGCGTGCGGCGGCGGCCCGGTTTACGTGGGAGCGGAATGCGAAAGCGCTGCGGGCGCATTTGGCGGGATTGGTCGAGGCCTACCGTTCGTCCTGAGCTTGTCGAAGGACGGCTCTTCTTCTTCCCGGCGGGAAGAGAAGGACGGTGCTTCGACAAGCTCAGCACGAACGGGGAGAGGGCGGCCCCCTACTCGCCAACGAGGAGCGGATATCCCCTCCCCGCTCCGCCTTATTCCGCCGCTTCAGCCAGCGGCGCATCCTTCCACACCAACACCGGCTTGCGCGCCGCCAGCGTCTCGTCGAGCCGCCGCCTTGGCGCGAAGTGCGGCGCCGATTTCAGCGACGGATCGGCCGCCTTGGCGCGTTCGGCGACCGAGCGCAGCGCGCCGATGAACTGGTCGAGCGCGGCCTTGCTTTCGGTTTCGGTGGGTTCGACGAGCATCGCGCCATGGACGACCAGCGGGAAATACACCGTCATCGGGTGGAAGCCCTCGTCGATCAGCCCCTTGGCGACGTCGAGCGTCGAGAAGCCCTCGGCCAGATTATCGTCGCTCAACAAGGCTTCGTGCATGCACGGCCCCGACCCGGCGAACGGCGCGTCGAGCGTGCCCTCGAGGCTCCGCAGCACGTAATTGGCGTTGAGCACCGCATCCTCGGCCACCTGGCGCAGGCCGTCGGCGCCGTGGCTCATGATGTAGCTCAGCGCGCGGGTGAACATCCCCATCTGGCCGTGGAACGCGACCATCCGGCCGAAGGCGCTGGCGTGATGATCCTGCGCATTTTCCTCCTCGACCAGGGCGAAGCCCTCGTCGGTCTTTTCGACGAAGGGCAAGGGCGCGAAGGGGGTCAGCGCCTTCGAGAACACCACTGGCCCCGAGCCCGGCCCGCCGCCGCCATGCGGGGTCGAGAAGGTCTTGTGCAGGTTGATGTGCATCGCATCGACGCCGAGATCGCCGGGACGCACGCGACCGACGATCGCGTTGAAGTTCGCGCCGTCGCAATAGACGAAGCCGCCCGCGGCATGGACCATGTCCGAAATCTCGCGCAGGTCGCGCTCGAACAGGCCGCAGGTGTTGGGGTTGGTGATCATCACCCCCGCGACATCGGGGCCGAGCCGTGCCTTCATCGCCGCGACGTCGACGCGGCCCTCGGGCGTGGCGGGCACGTCCTCGACCTTGTAGCCGGCAAAGGCCGCGGTCGCGGGGTTGGTGCCGTGCGCGCTTTCGGGGACGAGGATCACCTGGCGCGCGTCACCGCGTGCCTCGAGCGCGGCGCGGATCGCGAGGATGCCGCAAAGTTCGCCATGCGCGCCCGCCTTGGGGCTCATCGCGACCGAATCCATGCCGGTAAGCGTCACCAGCCAATGCTGCAATTCGTGGATCAGCCCGAGCGCACCCTGCACGGTATCGACCGGCTGGAGCGGGTGGATGTCGGCGAAGCCGGGAAGCCGCGCCATCTTCTCGTTCAGCCGCGGATTATGCTTCATCGTGCACGAGCCGAGCGGGAAGAAGCCCAGGTCGATGCCGTAATTCTGGCGGCTGAGCCGGGTGTAGTGGCGCACCGTCTCGGGCTCCGACAGCCCGGGCAGGCCGATCGGCTTGGCGCGCGCGAGCTTGCCCAGGCGGCTGGTGCCCTTGGGGGTCTCGGGCAGGTCGACGCCGCACGTCGTGTCGCTGCCGATCTCGAAGATCAGCGCTTCCTCGAGCATCAGCGCGCGGTTGCCGGTGAAGGTCGCGGCGGCGGCGGTGCCGCCGCTGCCCATTTCGGGCTTCCATCCGCTCTGGTTGATCGCACTCATGCCAGCACCTCCTCAAGCGCGCGCGCCAGCGCTTCGACATCCTGCGCGGTGGCGGTTTCGGTAACCGCGACGACCAGCCCGTTCTGCAGATCGGGCGCGTCTGGATATAGACGGCCCAAAGACACCCCGGCGAGGATGCCGCGATCGGCGAGCGTGCGCACCACCGGCCGTGCTTCCTTCGACAGCTTCAGCGTGAATTCGTTGAAGAAGGTTGGCGTCACCAACTCGACGCCGGCAAGCTGTGCCAGCCGGTCGGCGGCGGCGCTGGCGGCGAGGTGGTTGGCCTCGGCCAGCCCGCGCAGGCCCTTTTCACCCAGCAACGTCATGTGGATCGAGAAGGCGAGCGCGCACAGCCCCGAATTGGTGCAGATGTTCGACGTCGCCTTTTCGCGGCGGATATGCTGCTCGCGCGTCGACAGCGTCAGCACGAAGCCGCGCTTGCCCTCGGCATCCTGAGTCTGGCCGCAGAGCCGCCCGGGCATCTGGCGGACATATTTCTCCTTGCAGCCGAACAGCCCGACATAAGGGCCGCCGAATTGCAGCCCGACGCCGAGCGACTGGCCTTCGCCGACGACGATGTCGGCGCCCATCTCGCCCGGGCTACGGATCGCGCCCAATGCCACCGGTTCGGTGACGACTGCGATCAACAGCGCCTTCTTGACCTGGCAGGCGGCAGCAAGTTCGGACAGGTCGCCGATGCGCCCCAGAATGTCGGGATATTGCACCACCACGCACGAGGTATCGTCGTCGATCCGCGCGATCAGGTCGGCGGTGTCGGGATCGGCGTCGAGCGTCGGCGCTGCGGTTTCGAGCACGTCGCCGGTGAACTTGGCCATCGTGTTGGCGACCGAGACATAATGCGGGTGGAGCCCCGAAGAGACGATCGCCTTGGCCCGCTTGGTCACGCGCCGCGCCATCGTGATCGCTTCCCAGCACGCGGTCGACCCGTCGTACATCGATGCGTTGGCGACGTCGGTGCCGAGCAGCCGCGCGACCTGCGTCTGGAACTCGAACAGCATCTGCAGCGTGCCCTGCGCGATTTCGGGCTGATACGGCGTGTAGGCGGTCAGGAACTCGCCGCGCTGGATCAAGTGATCGACGCTGGCGGGGACATGATGGCGATACGCGCCGCAGCCCAGGAAGAACGGCACTTCGCCGGCGACGGTGTTCTGGCGTGCGAGCGCGGTGAGGTGGCGTTCGACCGCGAGTTCGCTGGCATGGCCGGGAAGCCCGTGGATCGGGCCGTCGAGCCGGGCGGCTTGCGGCACGTCGACGAACAGGTCGTCGATGCTGGCGGCACCGATCGTGGCAAGCATCGCGCTGCGATCGTCGGTCGTGAGCGGGAGGTAGCGCATTCTTGGTTCCTGCTGTCCCCCTCCCGCTTGCGGGAGGGGTTAGGGGAGGGCTTGTGAGGGGCGCCCTTCAGACAGGCCCTCCCCCAACCCCTCCCGCAAGCGGGAGGGGGGCTTTCGATTACAAACCGCTCACGAATTCCTTGTACGCGGCTTCGTCCATCAGGCCTTCGAGCTCGGACGGGTGCGTCAGGCGCAGCTTGAAGAACCAGCCCTCGCCCTCGGGGTCCGAATTCACCAGGCTGGGATCGTCGACCAGCGCGGGGTTGCCCTGCGTGACGGTGCCCGAGACCGGGGCATAGACGTCGCTGGCGGCCTTGACCGATTCGACCACCGCGGCCTCCCCGCCCTTGGCGACTTCGCGGCCCTCGTCGGGGACTTCGACGAACACGATGTCGCCGAGCTGGCCTTGCGCATAGTCGGTGATGCCGACGGTCGCGCCGTCGCCATCGACGTCGATCCATTCGTGATCGGAGGTGTAGTGACGGCTCATTTGGAGGCTCCCCTGCGGATATAGCGGTGCGCGACGAACGGCATCGGCACGATTTGCGCCTGATGCAGCTTGCCGCGTTGTGACAGGCTGAGGTTGGTACCCGGCACCGCGAGCGCGGCGGGGACATAGGCCATCGCGATCGGCTGGCCGACGCTGGGAGCGAAGCCGCCCGAGGTGACGCGGCCGATCGTTTCGCCGGAGGCATCGACCACCGATGCACCCTCGCGCACCGGCTGGCGCCCCTCGACGATCAGCCCGACGCGCTTGAGCGCCGAACCGTGCTCGCGCTCGCCCAGGATACGCTCGGCACCCATGAAGCCGCCCTCCTCACGCCGGCGCTTCGACAGCGCGAAGCCGAGATCGGCGGCGACCGGCGTGGTTTCGGGATCGAGGTCGTGGCCGTAGAGCGGCAAGCCGGCTTCGAGCCGAAGCGAATCGCGCGCGCCAAGCCCGATCGGCTTCACCTCGGGCTGGTTCGCCAGCGCATCGGCAAAGCCCTGCACGGCGTCGGCGGGTACCGAGATCTCATACCCGTCCTCGCCGGTATAGCCCGATCGGCTGACCCACAGCGCGACGCCGTTCCACGCGAACGCGCCGGCGGTCATGAACACCAGATCGGCGACTCCGGGCACCAGCCGCTCGACCGCGTCGACCGCCTTGGGCCCCTGCACCGCGACCAGCGCGTGCTCGTCCATATGGTTGATCGTGATGTCGTCGGGCAGATGCTCGCGCAGATAGCCGAGATCCTCGTATTTGGTCGCGCCGTTGACCACGACATACAGGTCGCCGCCGGGCAGCCGCGTTACCATCAGGTCGTCGAGGATGCCGCCATCCTCGGCGAGCAGCAGCGAATAGCGGATGCGGTTGGTGCCGAGCCCCTTGATGTCGCCGGGCAGCAGCGCCTCGAGCGCGGCATCGGCACCTTCGCCCTCGATCCGCAGCTGGCCCATATGGCTGACATCGAACAGCCCGGCGCTTTCGCGCACCCACAGATGCTCGGCCATGATGCCGTCATATTGGATCGGCATGTGATAGCCCGCGAACTCGACCATCCGCGCGCCGCGATCGCGATGCCAGGCATCGAGCGGCAACGTTTCGATTGCCGGGGTTTCGGGCGCCTCGGTCGGTTCGTCGATGACGTGGTCGCTCATGGGATTCCTCGGATCAAAGGGGTGCACGACGATGCTGCCGCTTGCGCGCCGCACCGGTCGCCCCCTCTGTCACGGAACCTGAGAGCTTTCGCCGCCGCCCCTGTCGGGCGTTGTTCGGCTTACCCCTTCGGTGGACGCCAGCTCAAAGCCGCGCCGCTTTCCAGAGTGTCGTCGGCACCGCGCGGTCCCGTGTACCTGAGAGATTCCGGGGCGGTTGCTCCTTCGGTGGCTTCGGTTGTCCGAAACGCTCTCCCGCGCGTGCCCATGCCGGTTGCCCGGTATCGACGATCAAAGTCTTGGCTGCACGAACGAAGCGAGTCAATCGTCACTTCATACCGCCAGTGCAGTGCCGAAGAACCGAGTCAGCGGGTCGCGTTATACTTCAGCTGTTCGTCGGTCAGCTGGAAGCCCACCAATGCCTCGAAGGTCGCGCGGGCAACCGCCTCGCGGACGCCCGGCGCGGTGAGCGGATCGACCGCGGCTTCCTCGCGGCCCGCACGGCGGCGCTTGGTGAGCTGTTCGCGCACTTCCTGCGGCAGCGTCGCCGCGCTCTTGGCGATGACGCTGGTCGCGGTCGCCTGCCCCGATGCGCGCAGCTGGCCCGCGGGGAAGCTGAGCGTCACCTGGTCGACGCGCTTGGCGGTCACGTTGCTGCCGCCGCGCACGATCGCGATGAAATAGGGCATCGTCACCGTGCGCGGCTGATCGGCGCGGGTGCGGCGCGCGAGCACGTCGAAGGTGACCGTGGTCACGACGTCGGCGCCGGTCTCGCTGCAGGTCGAGCGGACGTTGGTGATGGTCGCGGTGACGTCGATCGCGCTCGCCTCGCGGCTGGCTGGCGGATCGAAGAGCGTGATGTCGCCGGTGCCCGCAGGGACCGCGACGATCGGGCAGGCGGTGCGCACCGCGCTGATCCCGACGCCGCCCTCGAGCTCGATATCGCCGGTGCGCGAACAGCCGGTGAGGATGGTGGAGGCCAGCACGAGCGGCACGGCAAGCTTGCGGATCGTCACGTTGGCACACACCTTCTTTACGTAGAGCAACGGCTTTGCAGAAAAAGCGGGCCGGCGCGATATGCACCGTCCCGATCGGGCGCGACCATAGGAACCGCCTTCCGCGCACGCAAGCAATCGCGTAGAGACCGAACACGATGACCGACCAGCCAAAACCAAGCCTAGAGCTTCTCATCGCCGCGCCGCGCGGCTTCTGCGCCGGGGTCGATCGCGCGATCCAGATCGTCGAGCTGGCGATCGAGAAATATGGCGCGCCGGTCTATGTGCGGCACGAGATCGTCCACAACCGCTTCGTCGTCGACAGCCTGCGCGATAAGGGCGCGGTGTTCGTCGACCATCTCGACGAAGTGCCCGACGGGGTGCCGGTGGTGTTCTCGGCGCATGGCGTGCCCAAGGCAGTGCCCGCCAAGGCCGCCGAGCGCGGGCTCTCCTATCTCGACGCGACCTGCCCGTTGGTGTCGAAAGTGCATCGCCAGGCCGAGCGGCTGGTCGCCGCCGGCCGCCACATCGTCTTCATCGGCCATGCCGGCCATCCCGAAGTGATCGGCACCTTCGGCCAGGTACCCGCAGGCGACATGACGCTGGTCGAGACGGTCGAGGATGTCTGGACGATCAGCGTGCCTGACGACCAGAATGTCGCGTTCCTGACGCAAACGACGCTGTCGGTCGACGATACCGCGGCGATCGTATCAGCGTTGCAGGCACGCTTCCCCGCGGTACAGGCGCCGCGCCCCGACGATATCTGCTACGCCACCACCAACCGCCAGACCGCGGTGAAGGCGATCGCCAGCGCGTGCGACCTGATGCTGGTGATCGGCGCGCCCAATTCGTCGAATTCGGTTCGGCTGGTCGAGGTCGCCGAGCGCGAAGGCACCCGCGCCAAGCTGATCCAGCGCGCCGCCGAGCTCGATTTCGCCTGGTTCGCGGATGTCCGGACCCTGGGGATCACCGCGGGCGCCTCGGCCCCCGAAATCCTGGTGCGTGAAGTGGTCGATGCGATCGCCCAGCGATTCGACGTGCAGGAGCGCGAGGTCGAGACCAACCGCGAGACGATCGCATTCAAGCTGCCGCGGGGGCTGGAGGCGGCGTAGCCACTTTTTTCCGTTCGTCCTGAGTAGGGGCTGAGCGAAGGCGAAGACCCGTATCGAAGGACATTGCCCGAAGCTGACGGCTGCTTCGATACGCCGCTTCGACAAGCTCAGCGGCTACTCAGCACGAACGGTGGGTGGGCGGTGTCTGCGTTTTATTTGGACCGACAGGAACTTCATGGCCGTCTACACTCAAGTTTCCGCCGAATCGCTCTCAACCTTCCTAGCGAAGTTCGACGTCGGCGAGCTCGTCTCGGCCAAGGGGATCGCCGAGGGGGTGGAGAACTCAAACTATCTCGTCGAGACGACGCGCGATCGCTTCATCCTAACGCTGTACGAAAAGCGCGTGTCGGTCGGCGACCTGCCCTTTTTCCTCTCACTGCTCGATCACCTCGCCGCCGACGGCAATCCGGTGCCGCCCGCGATCCCCGATCGCGAAGGCCAGACGATCCACACGCTCGAGGGGCGGCCAGCCTGCTTGATCCGCTTCCTCTCGGGCGTATCGGTCAGCCACCCGACGCCGGCGCAGGCGCGCGCGGCGGCGCAGGCGCTGGGGCGGATGCATGCCAGCCTTGCGACCTTCGAGGGCGTTCGCGCCAACGGGCTCGGGGCGGCGCATTGGCGACCGCTGCTCGACCAGTGCGGCGAATCGATGAACCAGATCGCGCCCGGGCTGTACGACCGCGTCGCGCGCTCGCTCGATGCGGTGCTAGGCGACTGGCCGAGCGACCTCGCGGTCGCGGCGATCCACGCCGATCTGTTTCCCGACAATGTGCTGATGCTGGGCGACCGGATCACCGGGCTGATCGACTTCTACTTCGCCTGCACCGACATTCGCGCCTATGATTTGGCGGTGATGCATTCGGCCTGGGGCTTCGACGCGCAAGGGAACCCGCTCGACCCAGCCATCGGCCGCGCGCTGGTGGCCGGCTATGCCGACAGCTTCGCGCTGACCCCGCAGGAGCGCGCCGCGCTGCCGGTGCTGGCGCGCGGCGCGTGCATCCGTTTCCTGCTGACGCGCGCCTGGGACTGGCTGAATACGCCGGCGGGCGCGCTGGTAACGCGCAAGGATCCGCTGGCCTATCTGCGCCGGCTCGACTGGTATGAATCGAACCCGAAGGCTTTTGCGTGACCGACCTGCCCGCTGAAAAACCTGCCAAAGAACTGCCTCATGTCGAAATCGCCACCGACGGCGCATGCAAGGGCAACCCCGGCCCCGGCGGCTGGGGCGCGCTGATCCGCTTCGGCACCACCGAAAAGGAATTGTCGGGCGGCGAGGCGCTGAGCACCAACAACCGCATGGAGCTGATGGCGGCGATCGAGGGGCTGAACGCGCTGACCAAGCCCTGCCGCGTGACGCTGTCGACCGACAGCCGCTACGTCATGGATGGGCTGACCAAATGGATTCATGGCTGGCGCAAGAACGGCTGGAAGACCGCCGCGCGCCAGCCGGTGAAGAACGCCGAATTGTGGCAGGCGCTGCTCGCGGCGGCGGCACCGCACCGGGTCGAGTGGAAATGGGTGAAGGGGCATGCCGGCCACCCCGACAATGAGCGCGCCGATCGGTTGGCGAGCGATGCCGCGGTGGTAGCTGGGCGGCGGTAATCTCTCCCCTCCCTGGCAGGGAGGGGTCGGGGGTGGGTCGAGGCCTGCGGGTACGGCTGCCCCGCCAGCCGAGGCGACCGTATCGCGAACACTCGACCCACCCCCTGCCCCTCCCTTTCAGGGAGGGGGGATCAGCAACCTCCCCGGCGCATACACCGCCGCATCGAGCCCCGCGATCCAGTCGGGCCGCTCTCCCCCGACGAGCAACCACGCCGCCAGCGCCGCCGCGGCGGGCGCGGTCTGGATGCCGAAGCCGCCTTGGCCCGCGAACCAGAAGAACCCCTCGGCGCTCGGATCGAAGCCATATACCGGCAGCCGATCGGGAGCGAAGCTGCGCAGCCCGGCCCAGCGGCGCTCGACCGCCTCGATCCGCCAGTCGACCGCGCGCTCGAAGCGGTCGATCGCGGTGGCGACATCGATGTCTTCGGGCGCGACGTCGCGCGGGGTGTCGGGGACCTCGTCGTGCGGCGACAGCCAGACGCGGCCCCCCGCCTCGGGCTTGAAATAGAAACGGTCGCGACCGTCGCGAACGAGCGGCGCGTCGGCGGCCATCGGCGGATCGACCCGCAGCTGAACCATGGTTCGCCGCAGCGGCGCGATGCCTAGCGGCGCGACCCCTGCCATCACCGCGACCGGGTCGGCCCAAGCGCCGGCTGCGTTGACCAGCACCGCCGCCTCGAACGTTCCGGCACGCGTTTCGAGCCGCCACGCGTCGCCGGCGCGGGTGGCGGCGAGCAGCCCGGCGCGCGTCTCCAGCGTCGCGCCGGTCCGCCGCGCGAGCGCAAGATACGCGCCATGCAGCGCCGCAACGTCGATGTCCTGGCAGGTGGGCTCGTACACCGCCTGCGTCCATTCGGGGCGAAGCCCGGGCAGCATCGCACGCGGATCGACCCGGTCGAGCACGACCCCCGACTCGGCGAATTCGTCGAGAAAGGCATCGAGCGCGCCGGCATCCTCATCGGTGGCGATGAACAATTCGCCGCGCGGCTTGAGGAAGCTGACCCCGCCGAGCTCGGCAGGCGGATCGCACAGGATCGCGCCCGAGGCAGTGGTGAGCGGCTGCACCCCGGGCCCGCCATAGGTTTCGGACCAGAACGCCGCCGACCGTCCGGTGGCGTGATAGCCCGGCTGATCCTCGACCTCGAGCAGCAGCACGCTTGCCGCGCTGCCGATCGCCGCCGCCAGGCTTGCGCCGGCGATGCCGCCGCCGACGATCGCGATGTCGTAGGTCATGCCGGCGCCCTTGCATCGAGGAAGCGATCGATCGCCGCCAGCGCGCGGTCGCGCACCGGATCGGCCTCGCGCAGGATTTCATGCGCCGATTCGCGCCCGAACCGGACCAACTGGGCATCGGGCAGCCGCTCCAGCGTCGCCACTGCGGCGTGGGGATCGACCAGCCCGTCGGCGTCGGCGATGAGCCCCAGCAAAGGCGTACGCATCGCGGCGAGCCTCGGCTCCTGCCGCAATGCGCGGGTCTGGGTGAAAGCTTCGGCCACCCAGTTCCAGCTCGGCGGCCCGGTCATCAGCCGCGGATCGGCCTGTTGCCACCAGGTTTCGTCGGCATAGCGATCGGCGTCGTGGGTGAGCAGCGTCTGGCGCGTCTCGGTGGTGGCGGGGCGTTCATTGCCCTTCCATGCCGCGCGTGCGGGATCGCCGAGCCTGCGCATCGCGCTCGCCGCCCATTCGCCGAGCCGCGCGGCGACCGGCCCCTTCAACCCCAACATCGGCGCGACCAGCACCGCGGCCTGCGGCGCGATCGCCGAATCGACGAGCGCGCGCAGCACCACATAGCCGCCCATCGAATGGCCGATCACGACATGCGGCCCCGGCGTGGTCGCGACCCATTGGTCCCAGAACGCCGCGAGATCGGCGCCATAGTCGGCGAACGATTCGACATGTCCGCAATGCGGCGCGGGCGAACAGCGCCCCGATCCGCCCTGCCCGCGCCAATCGAAGCTGGCGATCGTCCAGCCCTGCGCATGCCAATGCGCGAAGCCTTCGAGATACTTTTCGAACACATCGCCGCGACCGCCGAGGAACAGCAGCGATCCGCGCGCCGGCGTCGCCTGCGACGGCCAATCGAACCGGCGATGCTGCCAAGCGTCGGGCGCGTCCCATGTCGCGATGCGCGCGCCCATCGGGACCGCGCGCCGAATTGCTTCCAAACCTGCCATCTGCGGTGGTTACTTTTTGGAAAGCCGTGTCGTCTAGGGAATAGGCGACATGGGGGATGTTTTCGCTTGGGGGCTGCCGATCGCGCTGGCCGCATTGCTGGTTTCGGCCGGGATCGAAGACGTGCGCAAGCGCGAGATCGCCAATTGGAAGAACGCCGCGATCGCGCTGATGGCGCCCTTGTGGTGGATCGCGATCGGGCTGCCGGTGTGGCCCGGCATGGCGATCCAGCTGGGCGTCGCGCTGCTGGTCTTCGGCCTGTTCGCCGCGGCGTTCGCTGCCGGCATGATGGGGGGCGGCGACGTCAAGATGATCGCCGCGCTGGCGCTCTGGTTTCCGCTGCATTCGCTGTTGTGGCTGCTGGTGGTGATGTCGCTGGTCGGCGGCGCGCTGACGCTGGTGATGCTGATCGACCACAGGCGGCGCAACAACGCCGGCCAGCCCGAGATACCGTATGGCGTCGCGATCGCCTGTGCCGCGCTGCTCACGTTAGGCGAACCACTCTTTAACCATTTTGGTTGACTACGCGATGCCGGGACAACCGGCCCGCATCTGAAAAAGGCCTGAACTGTCATGGATGGACGGAAGATCATTCTCCTGGTGGGCGCGCTCGTCATCGCGGCGATCACCGCGTTCATGGCACGGACGCTGATGCAGGGCAGCGCGGCGCCGGTCGCCGGCGCGCAGGTGCAGGCAGCGCCAGTAAGCAGCGTCAAGGTGTTGGTCGCCACGCGGGCGTTGCCGGTGGGAACGATCCTGGGGCCCGAATCGATGAAGTTCCAGCCCTGGCCCGAAGAGCTGATCCAGAACGCCTATCATTTGGAGGGCAAGGTCGACCTGCGGGCGCTGCAGGGCACGGTCGTCCGCTTCGCGGTGCCCGCGGGCCAGCCAATCGCGCAAGGGTCGCTGGTGCGCCCCGGCGACCGCGGGTTCCTGGCGGCAGCGTTGGGGCCGGGCATGCGCGCGGTGACCGTGCCGGTATCGGCGCAGAGCGCGGTCGCGGGCTTCGTGTTTCCGGGCGACCGCGTCGATCTCATCTTGACCCAGTCGGTGCCCGGGGGCGGCGATGGCGAGCCGCTCAAGGCGTCGGAGACGGTGCTGCGCAACCTGCGCGTGCTGGCGACCGACCAGCGCGTCGACAACCAGACCGACGAAGCGGGCAAGACTGTGGTCTCGACCTATTCGACCGTTACCGTCGAGGTGACCCCCAAGATCGCCGAGAAGATCGCGGTCGCGCAGACCGTCGGCGACCTGTCGCTGTCGCTGCGCTCGATCGCCGACAACGCCACCGAACTCGAGGAAGCAATCGCGTCGGGCGAGGTCACCGTGCCCGAAACCGACGATCCGCGCGCCGAAAAGGCGATGCTGGCGCGGCTCGCGGCGCGGCCGATCGAAGCGCGATCGAGCGTATCGACCGGCGCCGATATCTCGCGCTTCCAGCGCAGCAGCGTACCGGGTCGACCGCCAGCCAATGCTGGCGGCAACATGCAGCCAGCGCCGCCTGTGATGCCGGGGATGGTACCTGCACAAGGTCCAGCGGCGGTCACGATGGGACCGGTCGTGCGCGTGTCGCGCGGCACCGCGGTGACCGCAGTCGAAGTCGGGGGAAAGAAGTAACATGACGAAGATCCGCTCTTCGCTGCGCACCGCGCTGGCGCTTGCCGCCGCATCGGGTGCGATCGGCGCATCGATGCCTACCGCAGCGCAAAATGTCAGCTCGCCGAGCGAAATGCTCCAGCTAAGCACCGGGCGGGGACAGCTGGTCACCGTGCGCGAACCGATCACCGACGTGTTCGTCGCCAGCGAGGGCGTCGCCGACGTCACCGTCCGCTCGCCGACCCAATTCTGGGTGTTCGGCAAGAAGGCGGGGGAAACGACGGTCTATGCCGTCACCAAGGCGGGCAAGGTCGCCTATTCGTCGAACCTTCGCGTCGGCAATAATTTCGACAGCGTCGGCGGCATGCTCAACCTGGCGATGCCCGAGGCGAACATCACCGCGACGCCGATGAACGGCCTGATCCTGCTGACTGGTACGATCGCCAACCCCTCCGACGGCGCCGAGGCCGAACGGCTGGTGCAGGCGTTCGTCGGTGAGGAGACCAAGGTCGTCTCGCGGCTGCGCACCGCGACCCCGCTGCAGGTGAATTTGCAGGTGCGGATCGCCGAGGTGAGCCGCAGCTTCGTCAAGAATATCGGGGTGCGCTTCAACACCTCGGATCGCGCGGGTGGCGGTTTTCTGTTCGGGAGCAATTCGGGCAACGCCGGAACGATCAGCTATGATCCGGTCACCGGCGCCAAGACGTCGACCTATTCGGTCGGCGCGCAGCGCTCGACACTGGGCATCGCCGGACGCCTGCTCGGCACCGACATCCTGGCCTCGCTCGATCTGGGCGAGACGATCGGCCAGGTGACGACGCTCGCCAATCCCAATTTGACCGCGCTGTCGGGCGAAACCGCGACCTTCCTGGCGGGCGGCGAAATCCCGATCCCGATCAGCCAGGGGCTGGGCGCGGTGGCGGTGCAGTATAAACAATATGGCGTCAGCCTTGCCTATACCCCGACCGTGATGGCCGATGGCCGCATCTCGCTG
Organism: Sphingomonas sp. S1-29; assembly: GCF_026167545.1. Classification (NCBI taxonomy): domain Bacteria; kingdom Pseudomonadati; phylum Pseudomonadota; class Alphaproteobacteria; order Sphingomonadales; family Sphingomonadaceae; genus Sphingomonas; species Sphingomonas sp. S1-29. Next base: position 1,615,845 of record NZ_CP110678.1, read on the forward strand.
CGCGTGCGACCCGAGGTTTCCGAACTGTCGTCGGCGGGCGCGGTGACCATCGAAGGCGTACAGATCCCCGCGCTGACGACGCGGCGCGCCGAAACGACGATCGAACTAGGCTCGGGCCAGAGCTTCATGATCGGCGGGCTGCTGCAAAACAGCCACAACAACCAGATCGAAAAGACTCCCGGTATCGGCGATCTGCCGATCCTGGGCGCGCTGTTCCGCTCGAACGGTTTTCGCCGGCAGGAAACCGAACTGGTGATTGTCGTCACGCCCTATCTGGTGAAGCCGGTTGACGGCAACCAGATCGCGCTGCCCACCGACGGCTACCAGTCGCCCACCGATGTCGAGCGCGTCCTGCTGGGCCAGCTCAACGGCGGTGGCCCCGGCAGCGAACGACCCAAGCCGAGCATGGCGCCGCCGACCATGGCCGCGCCCAGCTTCGGCGCGAGCGTGCCGGTATTGCCCGCCGGTCCCGCGCTGCCCGGACAGCAGGTGCCGGTCGCCGCGCCGCTGCCCGATCCGTTCGCCACCGCGCCGAAGGAAAAGCCGCGGCGCAAGCCTAAAAGGGCCAAGGGCGACGTCGCCCCCGGCTTCAGCGTCAATTGACCCGGTACGGGAGAGACATTGTGATGCATCCGCGCCTCCACCTCGCCGCGATCCTGCTGCCCGCCATGCTGCTGGGCGGCTGCGGCGGCACGCTCAACCGCGGCATCGAATCGGTCCACCAGCCGGTGGTCAGCCGCACCGATTATGTGTTCGACGTCCAGTCGACTGGCCAGGGGCTGGCGACTGGCGAGAGCGCACGCCTGGCGGGCTGGCTCGCCTCGCTCGAAGCGGGTTACGGCGATCGTCTGTCGGTCGACGACCAGCCCGCGTTCGATCCCGCCGCCCGCGCCGCGGTGGCTGCCGAGGCTTCGCGCTACGGCCTGCTGCTGGCCGATACCGCGCCGGTAACGGTCGGTGCGCTGACGCCGGGCACCGTTCGCGTGGTGCTCAGCCGGATGGTAGCCGCAGTCCCTGGGTGCCCCGACTATAGCCGCATGTACGAACCCAATTACGGCGCCCATACCGGGTCGAATTTCGGCTGCGGGATCAATTCCAACCTGGCCGCAATGGTCGCGCGGCCCGAAGACCTGGTGCGCGGCAGCCGCGGCGCCGACGTGACCGACACCGCGACCGCCACCAAGCCGATCCAGGCGCTGCGCGATCGCCAGCCCCCCGCCGATGCCGCGCTGCCGGCGGTTGCCACCGGCGGCACGGGGAGCAATTGACATGAACGCTCCCTGGAACCCCTCGCGCAGCAGCGTAATTCGCGAACCCTTTGTTGCGTTCGTCTGCGACGAGAACAGCGCCGAGACGATGCGCAGCGTCGCGGTCGAGCAAGGCTGGGCGCCTGAAAAGGTCAACAAGGGCGGGCTGCGCAACGCGGTCCAGACGCTGTCGGTGTCGGCCAGCCCGCACATCCTGCTGGTCGACCTGTCCGAAAGCGGCGATCCGCTCAACGACATCAACGCGCTGGCCGAGGTGTGCGAGCCAGGCACCGTGGTGGTCGCCTGCGGGCAGGTGAACGATGTCCGGCTGTACCGCGACCTGGTTGCCAGCGGCATCCACGATTATTTGCTCAAGCCGCTCAATCCCGACGCGCTGCGCGAAACGCTGGCGCAGGTCCAGACGATGCTCAACGCGCCCAAGGCGACCGAGCCGAGCACCGAGCGTGCGCATGCCGCGATTGCGGTGGTCGGCACGCGCGGTGGGGTCGGCGCATCGAGCATGGCGACCTCGATCGCCTGGCTGATGAGCGACAAGGGCCGGCGCACCACCGCGCTGCTCGATCTCGACATCCATTTCGGCACCGGTGCGCTCGCGCTCGACCTCGAGCCGGGGCGCGGACTGACTGACGCGATCGAGAATCCCAGCCGGATCGACGGACTGTTCATCGAACGCGCAATGGTACGCGCGTCGGACAAGCTGGCCGTCCTGTCCGCTGAGGCGCCAATCCATGCGCCGGTGATGAACGATGGTACCGCCTTCTTCCAACTGCAGGAGGAAATACGAACGGCGTTCGAGACGACGGTGATCGACCTGCCACGCGCGATGCTGGTGCAGTTCCCGCACCTCGTCACCGACGTGCAGATCGTGGTGATCGTTACCGAATATACGCTGGCTGCGGCGCGCGATGCGATCCGTATCCTGTCGTGGTTCAAGACGAACGCGCCGCAGACCACGGTCATCATCGTTGCGAACCGCGTGCATGCGGCATCGCTCGAAATCTCGCGCAAGGATTTCGAAGCATCGATCGAGCGCAAGATCGATGTGGCGGTGCCCTTTGACCAGAAATTGTGCGCGCAGGCGGCCAAGCTCGGCAAGTCGATCGCCGAAGCCGGGCGGGGATCGAAGACCGTCGCGCCCATCACCGATCTGGTCGGCAGGCTGCTCGCGATGACCGAATTGGTGGAGGCTGCCGAAGCTGGGGGCAAGACCAAGACGAAGGCTCATGTCGAGCCCGGTGCCAAGGGCGGATCGCTGCTGGGCAAGCTCAACCTGCGGATGCCGCGCATGGCGAAGAATTGAACACGCCGTGCGCATAATCATCGCGCGTCGAACCTAGGGAGGCGACCATCGGCACCGAGTATCTGCCGCTACTGATGGTGATGCTGGGCGCGTTCGCGGTGCTGGCGCTGGTGGTGTTCGCCTTCGCCGGGCCGTCGACCGCGCGCGCCAGCGCACGCCGCCTGACCGCGGTGCGCGATCGCCACGCCACCGTCGCCAATGGTGGTCTGATGGACGCACAGCTCCGCCGAATCTCGAACCGGCGAAAGGCCACCTCGTTCGATCGCGCCGCGACCAAGCTGCTGCCCAACCCCGCCGAGTTGCAGAAGCGGCTGGCGATGACCGGAAAAAGCTGGACCGTTGGTCAATATGGCATGGTGACGCTGGGGCTGTTCGTCGTCGTCGGGCTGGGATTATGGCTGCGTGGGCTGCCATTGCCGCTGGCGCTGCTGCTGGGGGTGTTTGTCGGCGCGGGGCTGCCGCATTTCTGGGTCGGCAAGACGATCAAGGGGCGAATCAACAAGTTCAACACCAAATTCCCCGATGCGATCGAATTGCTGGTGCGCGGGCTGCGATCGGGCCTGCCGATCACCGAAACGATCGCGGTGGTGGGCGCCGAGCTCGACGGGCCGGTGGGCGAGGAATTCCGTTCGGTCGCCGACAAGATGAAGATCGGCCGGACGATGGACGTCGCGCTGCAGGAAACCGCCGACCGGCTCGGCACCCCCGAATTCCAGTTCTTCGTCATCACCATCGCGATCCAGCGCGAGACCGGCGGCAACCTTGCCGAAACGCTCGCGAACCTGGCCGACGTGCTGCGCAAGCGGATGCAGATGAAGCTGAAGATCCGCGCGATGTCGTCCGAATCCAAGGCGTCGGCCTATATCGTCGGGTCGCTGCCCTTCATCGTCTTCGGGATGATCTGGTTCATCAACGCATCGTATATGCAGAATTTCTTCATCGACGAGCGGCTGATGGTCGCGGGCGGCGGCGGGCTGATCTGGATGAGCATCGGCGCGTTCATCATGGCCAAGATGGTCGATTTCGAAATCTGATGGGCCCCAATTCGATGAGAGGCGCGCGCTGATGGAACCGGGTGCAGGTCCCACGATCCTGGGGGTCGACGTCATCACCGTCGCGACCTTCCTGGCGGCGATCGCTGCCTTTGCGGTGATGGTCGCGATCTATGTCGCGACCTCAGTGCGCGATCCGATGACCAAGCGCGTGAAGGCGCTGCAGAACCGCCGCGAACAGCTAAAGGCCGGCATCACCGCCTCGACCGGCAAGCGCCGCGCCAAGCTGGTCCAGCAGAACGACACCACCGACCGCATGCGCAACGTGCTGTCATCGCTGAAGGTGCTGCAGGATTCGCAGCTCAAGGCAGCGCAGGTGAAGCTGTTGCAGGCGGGTATTCGATCGAAGGATTGGGCGGTCGCCGTGATCTTCGGGCGGATGGTGTTGCCGGTCGTGATCGGCGGGCCGATGCTCTATTGGGTGTACGGCACCGAGGGCTTTGCCGATTGGAGCCCGCTCAAGGCCTATGGCCTGGTCGCGGCGAGCTTCATCGGCGCGTACAAGGCGCCCGACCTGTATCTGCAGAACAAGATCACCAAGCGATCCGACGCGATCCGCAAGGGGCTGCCCGACGCGCTCGACCTGCTCGTGATCTGCGCGGAGGCGGGCCTGACGGTCGATGCCGCCTTCCACCGCGTCGCCAAGGAACTGGGGCGCGCCTATCCCGAGCTCGGGGAGGAATTCCAGCTGACCGCGATCGAATTGGGCTTCCTGTCCGATCGCCGCCAGGCGTTCGAGAATCTTGCCGCGCGGATCAACCTCGACGCGATCAAGGGCGTCGTCACCACGATGATCCAGACCGAGAAATACGGCACCCCGCTCGCCTCGGCGCTGCGCGTGCTGTCGGCCGAATTCCGCAACGAACGGATGATGCGTGCTGAGGAAAAGGCCGCGCGACTGCCCGCGATCATGACGATCCCGCTGATCCTGTTCATCCTGCCCGTGCTCTTCATCGTCATCCTGGGGCCGGCGGCCTGCGACATCAGCGACGCGCTGATCAAATAAGCGGCGCACGGATCGAAGAAGCGGCGCACTGATCGAAGAAGCTAGGGGGCGGGGCGCGGAACGCACCTGCCCCCCAAGTCGTTTGACCTCCGTAACAGGAGGGACTTTCCATGCTATTCTCGACCCCGACCCAATTCGCGGTGCTGGCGCTGTGTCTGATCGCCGGCTGGCTGTTCGGGCTGGCGAGCCATCCGGGCGGCCGCAAGTGGAAGGAGCGCCTGCGCGCCGAGGAAGCCGCGCACCGCGCGACCCGCGACGAGATTGCGACCCGCGATACCCGGCTTGCCGAGCTCGAGCGCGACCGCGAACGCTGGACGGCCTCGCAGACGGTAGCGCCGGTCGCCGCCGCCGGGGTCGGCACCGCTGCCGCGACGTCGTCGCGCGGGGGCGGCTTCTTCGGCTGGGGGCGCGACAACCTGTCGCGAATCCGCGGGATCGACGAGCATACCGAACAGCAGCTGCGCCAGGACGGAATCAAGACCTATGCCGCGATCGAGGCGCTGACCCCCGAGGGCGAAGCCGATCTCGAGCAGCGGCTGGGCTTCGGCCGCGGCCGGATCGCGCAGCAACAATGGCGCGAACAGGCGGCGTTGCTGCGCGAAGGCCATGACGACGACCACGGACGCCGGTTCGTGTGAAGCGGCGACGCGCCGTCTTTCTACCGCCAAGCGATGCGCACGTGGCTAGAAGAACGGTGCTTCGACAAGCTCAGCACGAACGGTGATGGGGTATAGCCAGCCAACGATCCTCCCCCGCCAGGGGGAGGTGGCGGGTGCGAAGCGCCCGACGGAGGGGGAGGAGGCGCCACGCTAGGGGCGGGGCTCACCCGCTGCACCGCCTAGCCAGCCCCCTACAGCGTCACCCATTCCGGCCCACCCGGCGCGACCACATCCTCGACCTTGTCGCCGGTGACCACCACCGCCAGCAGGATCGCCGCGATCAGCAACAAGTCGAACACGATCACCGCCGCAAACGCGACATACGGATGGAACGGGCCGACCATGTCCATCCGCTGGCGGGTCAGGCGCTGCTTCATTTGCGCAGCGCCGCCTGTGCCGCCGCCAGCCGCGCGATCGGCACGCGATAGGGCGACGCGCTGACATAATCGAGCCCGACCTGTTCGCAGAAGGCGATGCTCGCCGGGTCGCCGCCATGCTCGCCGCAGATGCCGAGCTTGATATCGGGACGGGTCGCCCTGCCCCGCTCGGCGGCAAGCGCGATCAGCTCGCCGACGCCTTCGACATCGATGCTGACGAACGGGTCGCGCGCGTAGATGCCCTTTTCGACATAGACCGACAGGAAGCGCGCGGCATCGTCGCGGCTGACGCCGAGCGTCGTCTGCGTCAGGTCGTTAGTGCCGAAGCTGAAGAATTCGGCCTGTTCGGCGATCTCGCCGGCCTTGAGCGCCGCGCGCGGCAGCTCGATCATCGTGCCGACCAGATATTCGATCGTGCGCCCGCGTTCGGCGAAGACTTCGGCGGCGGCCTTGTCGACCACCAATTTCATCAGCTCGAGCTCGCGGCGGGTGGCGACCAGCGGGATCATCACCTCGGGCACCGGTGCCTCGCCCGATTTCTCGGCGACGTCGCATGCGGCCATGAAGATCGCGCGTGCCTGCATCTCGTAGATTTCGGGATAGGTCACCCCCAGCCGGCAGCCGCGATGGCCGAGCATCGGGTTGAATTCGTGCAGCTCGGCCGCGCGGCGCTTGAGCTTGTCGATGTCGATCCCCGTCGCGGTGGCGACATCCTCGAACTCGGCTTCCTCATGCGGCAGGAATTCGTGCAGCGGCGGGTCGAGCAGGCGGATCGTGCAGGGCAGCCCCACCATCACCTCGAATATCTCGGCGAAGTCGCTGCGCTGTTCGGGGAGCAATTTGTCGAGCGCGGCGCGGCGGCCGGCCTCGTTTTCGGCGAGGATCATCTGGCGGACCGAGGTGATCCGGCTGGCTTCGAAGAACATATGCTCGGTGCGGCACAGGCCGATGCCCTCGGCACCGAATTCGCGCGCGGTGCGGCAATCGTCGGGGGTTTCGGCGTTGGTGCGCACGCGCAGCCGCCGGACCTTGTCGGCCCAGACCATCAGCGTGCCGAAATCGCCCGCCAGCTCGGGCTGGATCGTCGCGACCGCGCCGACCATCACCTGACCGGTAGCCCCGTCGATCGTGAGGATGTCGCCCTCGCGGATCTCGCGGTCGCCGCAGCGCATGATCTTGTCCTTGGCGACGATCGAGAGCGTCCCCGCCCCCGACACGCACGGACGCCCCATGCCGCGCGCGACCACCGCGGCGTGGCTGGTCATGCCGCCGCGCGCCGTCAGGATGCCCTTGGCGGCGTGCATGCCGTGGATGTCCTCGGGCGACGTTTCGACGCGGACGAGGATCACCGCCTCGCCGTTCGCCGCCGCGCGCTCGGCGGTGTCGGCGTCGAACACGACCTTACCCGAGGCCGCCCCCGGCGAGGCGGGAAGCCCCTTGGTCAGCACATCGCGCGGGGCATCGGGGTCGAGCGTCGGGTGGAGCAGCTGGTCGAGCGCCGAGGGTTCGACGCGCAGCACCGCTTCCTCTTCGGTAATCAAGCCTTCCTCGGCCATGTCGACCGCGATCTTGAGCGCCGCCTTCGCCGTGCGCTTGCCGCTGCGCGTCTGGAGCATCCAGAGCTTGGCCTCTTCGACGGTGAATTCGATGTCCTGCATGTCGCGATAGTGGCGCTCGAGCAGGTCGAAGGTGCGCGCGAGCTCGCCATACACCTCAGGCATCGCCTCTTCCATCGATGCGGGCTTGGCACCAGCGGCTTCGCGCGCCGCCTTGGTCAGATATTGCGGGGTGCGGATTCCTGCGACGACGTCCTCGCCCTGCGCGTTGATCAGGAACTCGCCATAATAGCCATTCTCGCCGGTCGAAGGATCGCGGGTGAAGGCTACCCCGGTGGCCGAGGTCTCGCCCATATTGCCGAACACCATCGCCTGGACGTTGACCGCGGTGCCCCAGTCGCCGGGGATGTCGTTCAACCGGCGATACACCTTGGCGCGCTCGGACTGCCACGATCCGAACACCGCGCCGACCGCGCCCCAAAGCTGGTCATGCACGTCCTGCGGAAAGGGCTTGCCCCACAGCTCCTGCACCAGCGCCTTGTATTCGGCGACCAGCTTGCGCAGGTCGTCGGCGCTGAGTTCGGTGTCGAGATAGAAGCCCTGGTCTTCCTTGGCGATCTCGAGCGCTTCCTCGAACCGGCCGTGATCGAGCTCGAGCACGACATCGGCATACATCTGGATGAAGCGGCGATAGCTGTCCCAGGCGAAGCGCGGATCGGCCGAGATCGCCGCCAGCCCCTCGACCGTCGCGTCGTTGAGGCCGAGGTTGAGGACGGTATCCATCATGCCGGGCATCGACACCCGCGCACCCGATCGCACCGAGACGAGCAGCGGGTTGGCGGGGTCGCCGAAGAGCTTGCCCGTGATCCCCTCGATATGCCGCAGGCCGCCCGCCACCTCTTCGCGGACGCTGTCGGGGAAGGCCTGGCCTTCCTCATAATAGCGGGTGCACATCGCGGTGCTGATCGTGAAGCCCGGCGGCACCGGCAGGCCGATCGACGCCATTTCGGCGAGGTTCGCGCCCTTGCCGCCGAGCAGGTTCTTGTCGCCCTTGCCCCCGTCCGAAACCCCGCCGCCGAAACGATAGATATACTGCGTCATGTGTCGGTTCCCTGTGCGTGACTGCTCGTCCTGGGGAGGCGGAAGCGTGGTCAAAGGTAGGTCGGGGCGATCATCTCAACCGTCGATCTTCGAGAAATCGGCCACGGCATGCACCGCGTCGCGCATCCGCGCGAGCAGCGCCAGCCGCGCCGCGCGCTTGGCCGGATCGGGATCGTTGACGGTCACCGTCTCGAAAAAGGCATCGATCGGCGCGCGTAGCGATGCCAGCGCGGTCATCGCCTCGGCGAAATCCTCGGCGGCGATCGCGGCGGCGGCGCGCGGTTCGGCGGCGTCGAGCGCTTGCGTCAGCGCGGCTTCGGCGGGCTCGGGGGCGTAGCCGGGGGCGTGTTCGCGCTCCGAGCGGGCGAAGTCGCCGACGCTGGGGGTGAAGTTCGCCTGATCGACCTCGACCAGCGGGTCTTCCTCGCCGGTCTGCGGAATCGAGTCGTCGCCCGCGAGGTGATCGATCGCGCGCGCGGCGAGTTCGTCGGGGTGGCGATCGGTCGATTCGGTGCCGAAGGGTTCGGGCGCGTTGAGCGATTCCCCCCTCCCTGAAAGGGAGGGGTCGGGGGTGGGTCGGTCCTTCGCGGCGCGGTCGTGAGTCTCACCACCCACCCCCGGCCCCTCCCTTGAAGGGAGGGGGGCAGCGACCCCTTCCTTCTTCAGGATATTCGCCGCGCGCTTGTAGCCTGCAAGCAAATTGGTCCCCTCGGGCGTGGCGACAAACGCCTGCAACGCATGGACGCGTGCGAGCAGGCGAACGAGGTCGTCCTCGTTCCCGAGCGCGAACACCGCGTCGATCAGGTCGTGGCGAACGCCGGCTTCGCGTTGCTGGACCTTGAGGCGGTCGGCGAAGAAGTCGAGCAAGCTGTCTTCCGAAGCGTAGTAGGAGAACCAGACGTCGAACGAGGTCGGGCTTTCCACTCCCTTCAGTCTCTCCCTCATCTTAGCAGCCGCCTTCTCGCCGAGCAGCTTAGTCATGCCTTCGATCGCCACATCGAGCGTAGCAGCGTCAATTGCACCACTGCGCTGCTCAGCAAGCGTTTCAATCGCTTCTCGAACAGCCGATTGCAGCGGAAGTCGGAGTTTTGAGGCTGCCAAGGTCAAGATGACCGAAATAGCAGCGCGCCGCAGTGCGAAAGGATCTTTCGAACCTGTAGGCTTCTCGTCAGATGCGAAGAAGCTAACCAACGTATCCAGCTTATCCGCCAGCGACACCGCCACCGTGACCGGCGCAGTGGGGACGTCGTCGCCCTGCCCGACCGGCTTGTAATGGTCGCGGATCGCGTCGGCGACGCGGGGGTCTTCGCCTTGCGCGCGGGCGTAATAGCCGCCCATCACGCCCTGCAACTCGGGGAATTCGCCGACCATGCTGGTGACGAGGTCGGCCTTGCACAGCCGCGCCGCGCGTTCGGCGAGGGCGGCGAGTTGCTCCACTTCTCCCCTCCCTGGAAGGGAGGGGTTGGGGGTGGGTTGGTGTGGGGGAACCGAGTCGACCGCCTCGGGCCGACCCACCCCCGGCCCCTCCCTTCCAGGGAGGGGAGGCGCAAGCGCGGGATCGGATTTTACGATCCCCTCTTCCACCAGCCAGCGCGCAAGCTTGGCGACGCGGTCGACCTTGTCGGCGACCGTCCCCAGCTTCTCGTGGAAGACGATCTTTTCGAGCTTCGTCGCCTGTTCCTCGAGCGCGACCTTCAGGTCGGTCTCGTAGAAGAAGCGCGCATCGCTCAACCGCGCGGCGAGCACTTTCTGGTTGCCCTCGACGATCCGCGCGCCGCCGTCGCGCGCGGCGATGTTGGCGACGCAGACGAAGGCGTTGGCCAGCCGCCCCTCGGCGCCGGCGCAGACGAAATATTTCTGGTTCACCCGCGCGGTTAGCTGGATCACTTCCGCCGGCACGTCGAGAAAGGCTTCGTCGAAGCGGCCCAGCAGCGGCACCGGCCATTCGGTCAGCCCGGCGTTCTCGGCGACCAGCCCTTCGTCCTCGATCAGCGCCAGCCCGGCGTCGGCGGCGAGCTTGGCCGCCTTGTCGCGGATGATCGCGCGGCGTTCGTCCTGGTCGACCAGCACATGCGCCATCCGCAGCTTTTCGACATAGTCGCCCGCGCCGCCCAGCGTGATTTCGTGCGGGCTGTGGAAGCGGTGGCCGACGGTGGTGTAGCCCGATCGGATGCCCGCGACTTCGCATTCGACCAGATCCTGGCCGAGGATCGCGACGATGCCCTGCAGCGGGCGGACCCAGCGCAAGGATTCGGTGCTGGCCGAAGCATCGCCCCAGCGCATTGATTTGGGCCAAGGGAAGCCGCGGACGATGGCGGGGATCGCCGCCGCCAGCACCTCGGCGGTCGCGCGGCCGGGCTTTTCGATGACCGCGAACAACACGCCGCCGCGATCTTCGAGCTGATCGGCGGTGAGGCCGGTCTTGCGCAGGAAGCCTTCGAGCGCCTGCGGCGGCGCGCCGGCGCGCGGGCCTTTCAGCTCCTCCGACACCGCCTGCGTCTGCATCGGCAGGTCGCGCGCGATCAGCGCCAGGCGGCGCGGGGTGGCGTAGGTTTCGATTGAACCGGGGGCGAGGCCGGCCTTGGCGAGCTCGGCGGCGAACAGCCGTTCGAGATCGGCACGCGCCTTGTCCTGCATCCGCGCGGGGATTTCTTCGGAGCGGAGTTCGAGGAGGAAATCAGCCACGGGCGGCACCTTTCGTCACCCCAGCGAAGGCTGGGGTCTCGTGCGGCAAGCGCGCGCTATACATCAGGGAGATCCCAGCTTTTGCTGGGATGACGGGCACAAGGAGACGCTTGCCCATCACGCCGCCCACCCGTTCTTGGCCATGTACGCAGCACACGCGCCCTTCGCGAGATCGCGCACCCGGCCCATATAGGCCTGGCGTTCGGCGACCGAGATCACTCCGCGCGCCTGCAACAGGTTGAAGACGTGGCTCGCCTTGATCGCCTGTTCATACGCCGGGATCGGGAGGTCGCGGCTGAGCGCATTTTCGCATTCGGCGGCGTGCTTGCGGAACTGGTCGAACAGGCTGTCGGTATTGGCGACCTCGAAGTTCCAGGCGCTCATCTGGCGCTCGTTCTCGAGGAAGACGTCGCCATAGCTCACGCCCTCGTCGTTGAAGGCGAGGTCGTACACGCTGTCCTTGTTCTGGATGTACATCGCCAGCCGCTCGAGCCCGTAGGTGAGCTCGCCCGCGACGGGCTTGCAATCGAAGCCGCCCATTTGCTGGAAATAGGTGAACTGCGTCACTTCCATCCCGTCGCACCAGACTTCCCAGCCGAGCCCCCAGGCGCCGAGCGTCGGCGATTCCCAATCGTCCTCGACGAAGCGGATGTCATGGGCGAGCATGTCGATGCCGATCGCCGCGAGGCTGCCGAGGTACAGTTCCTGCAGATCGGCGGGCGAAGGCTTCAGGATCACCTGATATTGGTAATAATGCTGCAGCCGGTTGGGGTTCTCGCCATAGCGGCCATCGGTCGGGCGGCGGCAGGGCTGAACGAAGGCGGCGTTCCACGGATTGGGGCCGAGCGCGCGCAGCGTCGTCGCGGTGTGGAAGGTGCCCGCGCCCATTTCCATGTCGTAGGGCTGGAGGATCAGGCACCCGCGCGCGCTCCAATAGTCGTGGAGCGTGAGGATCATTCGCTGGAAGCTGAGCGGCTTTTCGTCGGACAAATTCGGGCCTTCGCGGGTGCGGGAGAAGCGGGTTTCGCTTTGGCGCAGCCACCCCGGAGGGTCAATGGTTGGGGGACCTGCGCGAACCCGCTATGGCCGGGGCATGCCCGCCCGCATCTTCCTCGCCATCGCCGCCTTCCTGTTCGCGGGCACCGGCGCGCAGCAGCCGCCGGTCGATATCGATCCGCCGCTATGGGTGGTGCGCGATGCCGATACGACGGTGTATCTGTTCGGGAGCATCCATTGGTTGAAGCCCGGGCTCGGCTGGTTCGACGATGCGGTGCGCGACGCATTCGTTTCAAGCGACATGCTGGTGCTCGAGACGGTGAATGTCGATGCCGCGACCGCGCGGCGGGTGCAGGACAGAGTGGGGACGCTGGCCGACGGGCCGAGCCTGCCCGACCGGCTGCCCCCCGAATACCGCCCCAAGCTGGCCGCCGCGATCGCCGAACAGGGCTATCCCGCTGGCGCGCTCGACCGGACCAAGCCGTGGCTGGCGGCGACGACGCTGTCGACGCTGCCGCTGCAACGCGCGGGCTATGATCCCGCGATGGGGGTCGAGACGGTGCTGACGAATGCGGCGCAGGCGGCGGGCAAGCCGGTGACGGGGCTCGAGGAGCGCGCGCAGCAACTCGGCTATTTCGACGCGCTGCCGCAGGACGCGCAGATCGCGATGCTCAAGGTGCAGCTCGACGGCATGGACCGCGCGACGACCTCGACCGACGAGGTGCTGGCGGCATGGGGGCGCGGCGATGTCGCGGCGATGGGGCGGATCGTGGCGCGCGACCAGCACGCCTCGTCGGCGGCGTTCACCGAGTCGGTAATTACCAAGCGCAACCGGCGCTGGGCGGGGTGGATCGTCGAGCGGATGCGCCGGCCGGGGGTGGTGTTCATGGCGGTGGGCGTGGGGCATTTGACTGGCGGCGATACGGTGCAGCGCGAACTGGCGCGGCGCGGAGTCAAGGTGGAGCGGGTGGCGTATTGAAGGACCTCCTCCCCTCCCTGGAAGGGAGGGGTTGGGGTGGGTGGGCCGGTTGGCGGGCGTCACGACTCCTCGCGGGCCGACCCACCCCCGGCCCCTCCCTTGACCAGGGAGGGGAGGAATCCTGACCTATCCCTCTCCCGTTTGCGGGAGAGGGAGCGAGACTTGGGGGCGCACTTGCGGCCCCCAGTCGCAGCGGTGAGGGTTTTTGGTGGCGGGGGCGACGGTAGAAGAAGAAGGCCCTCACCCAACCCTCTCCCGCAAGCGGGAGAGGGCTCTCAAGTGCGCGCGCCGCGCAAGCGGGAGAGGGCTATAGCTTGCCCCCTCCCCCGCTTTCCGCTATGCGCGCCCGTTCCGTGGCAGGGTCATCCCTGGAGGCTTGCCCGGTTATTTTGAACTCAACGTATTTCGGAGACCCGACATGAGCGATACGCTTACCCTGTCGGCCGAGACGCGCGAGCGGGTTGGCAAGGGAGCCTCCCGCGCGCTTCGTCGTGAAGGCCGCGTCCCCGCCGTGATCTACGGCAACAAGCAGGATCCCGTCAGCATCCACGTCGAAGAGCGTGCGCTGATGAAGATGCTGAACACCGGCCACTTCATGAATTCGGTCGTGATGATCGATGGCGTCGGTTCGGCTATCCGCACCCTGCCCAAGGACGTGACCTTCGACGTCGTCACCGATCGTCCGGTGCATGTCGATTTCCTGCGCATCTCGAAGAACGCTTCGGTCACGGTCAACGTGCCGGTGGTGTTCACCGACGAAGCCGGCTCGCCCGGCCTCAAGAAGGGCGGCGTGCTCAACATCGTTCGCCACGAGCTCGAGCTGGTGGTCGATGCGGGCAACATCCCCGAGCAGATCGAGATCGCGCTGACCGGCCTCGAAGTCGGCGATTCGATCCACATTTCGAACGTCACGCTGCCCAAGGGCGCCGAGCCGACGATCGACGATCGCGATTTCACCATCGCCACCGTCATCGCGCCGTCGGCAATGCGCGCCGAGACCCAGGAAGCGCTGGCCGAAGACGCCGCGCTTGCCGAGGCGGCCGCTGCCGAGCAGCAGGCTGACGAGGCTCCCGAGCCGAACGACGACCATAATGACGACGACAAGATCACCGAGCAGAAGAAGGACTGATCCTTCTTTCTTGCGGTGTGATCGGGGCGGGGCAGCGGAAACGCTGTTCCGCCCTTTCGTTATCCCCCCTCTCGCTATCGCCGAAGGACGCGACCGATGCAGCTTTGGGTAGGCCTGGGCAATCCGGGGCCGCAATATGCGATGCACCGGCACAATATCGGCTTCATGGCGGTCGATGCGATCGCCGAGGTCCATGGCTTTTCGCCGAGCGCCAAGAAATTCCAGGGCTGGGTGCAGGAGGGGCGGATCGGTGGCCAGAAATTGCTGCTGCTCAAGCCCGCGACCTTCATGAACGACAGCGGCCGCGCGGTGCGCGCCGCGATGGATTTCTACAAGCTCGAGCCGCAGGCCGTGACCCTGTTCTACGACGAGCTCGACCTCGCCCCCTTTCGCGTCAAGGTGAAGCAGGGCGGCGGCGCGGCGGGGCATAACGGCATCCGATCGACGATCGCGCATATCGGCGAGGATTTCCGCCGCGTGCGGCTGGGGATCGGCCATCCGGGCCACAAGGACCGCGTGACCGGCTATGTGCTGGGCAATTTCGCCAAGGCCGAGATCGAGGATCTGACCGACCTGCTGGGTGCGGTCGCGGCGGAGGCAGCGTGGCTTGCCGAGGGGCAGGATGCGCGGTTCATGAGCGACGTCGCGGTACGGATGGCGCGGTAGGGGGACGGCAACCCACTCCCTTCGTCACCCCGGATTTGGTCCGGGGTCCGCCGGGGAACCGACGAGACAGCGGGTTGGCTGGCGCAACGACCGCCAACCACAGCATCCAGCCGCCCGGTGTACCCCGGACACAGGGCCAAGGTGACGGCTTGGGGTGCGCCCGACATTGTCGCGACCGGCGCATCGCGCTACCGCCGCGCCATGCCCATCCGCACGCTCTTCCCGACGCAATTCTACCAGAATCGTATCAGCGACGCAGCGCTGATCGCCGAGCTCGAAGCCTCGGTGCGAATGCTCGCGCAGGAAGACCGCGCCGGGATCGGCTGGTCGCGCGAGCATGGCTATCGCGGCTATACCTCCTACGCCTCGCTCAACGATCTGCCGCTGCGCGACCCGGCGTTCGGCGACCTCGTCAGGCACCTCAACCGCCATGTCGCCGCCTTCGCCAAGGCGTGCGCGTTCGATCTGGGCGGGCGCCGGCTCAAGCTCGACAGCCTGTGGGTGAATGTCCTGCAGCCGGGGGGCACGCATTCGGGGCATATCCATCCGCACAGCGTCGTCTCGGGCACCGTCTATGTCGCGGTGCCGCCGGGGTCGGGGGCACTCAAGCTCGAGGATCCGCGGCTGCCGATGATGATGGCGGCCCCTGCTCGGCCCGATAGCTTCGTCTATGCCGAGCCCGAGGTGGGTAGCGTGTTCCTGTGGGAAAGCTGGCTGCGCCATGAGGTGATGCCCAATGCGGGCACGCAGGATCGGATCAGCGTGAGTTTCAACTACCGGATTTAGCGCTAGGGCGTGTCATCCCCGCGAAGGCGGGGATCCAGAGCGCGGGACGAACGGCGGGGTTCGTGGCTCTGGATTCCCGCCTTCGCGGGAATGACGGTGTAAGTGGACCCGCCCGCCGACCGCATTCACCACCCGTTCCGCCGCCCAGCCGATCGCCGCGCCGACGATCACGTCGCTGACATAATGCTTCGCCCGCGGCACCTGGATGATCGCGACGCTCGCCGCGAGCAGTCGCGCGGGCGCGCCCAGCAAGGGCACCTCGCGCGCCACCGCCTCGGCGACCGCGACCGCGCCCGCGGTGTGGCCCGAGGGGAACGACGTCAGCTCATGCTCGTGGCTGTCGCCGCTTTCCATCCGATAGCCTTCGACCAGCGCATGATCGGGCCGCGTGCGATCGACCGAGCGCTTGATCACGTCCTTGATCGCGGTCGCCAGCGCGTGGGTCGCGAGCATCCGCAGCCCGGTGCGCGCGGTGGGTACATGGCGCAGCGCGAGCCCTGCCACCAGCACCGTCGCCGACAGCGCGATCAGCGGTGGCTGGTCGCCGATCTCGCTCAATTTGCCCGCCTTGCGCACCGCCGGATCGTGGCGCTGCGGCGCGATCGCGCGGGTTACCGCCAGATCGGCGCGTTCGACCGCGGTGCGCGCGGCCATTCCCATGTCCTTGGCTGTTTTCATGCCGCGATAACCCGCGAACCCGGCGCACGGGTCCATTTGTCAGTCCCGCGCGCGCGCGCTATGGCCGCGCCATCCTGTCGCCTGCGCGCGGCATCCCGAACTTTCTTCGACAAGGGCATCTTCATGGGTTTTCGCTGTGGCATCGTCGGCCTGCCGAACGTGGGCAAATCGACGCTCTTCAACGCGCTGACGCAGACCGCGGCGGCACAGGCGGCGAACTACCCGTTCTGCACGATCGAGCCCAATGTCGGCAACGTCGCGGTACCCGACGACCGGCTCGACCGTCTGCAGGAAATCGCGGGCTCGGCCAAGAAGATCGAAACGCAACTGGGCTTTGTCGACATCGCCGGCCTGGTGCGCGGCGCGAGCAAGGGCGAAGGCCTTGGCAACCAGTTCCTGGGCAATATCCGCGAAGTCGACGCTATCGTCCATGTGCTGCGCTGCTTTGAGAATGACGACATCCAGCATGTCGATAACAAGGTCGATCCGATCGCCGATGCCGAGACGGTCGAGACCGAGCTGATGCTGTCGGACCTCGAAAGCCTGGAAAAGCGCGTGCCCAACCTCGTCAAAAAGGGCACCCAAGGGGACAAGGAGGCCAAGGCCGCCGCCGCGGTGCTCGGCCGCGCGCTCGACCTGCTGCGCGAGGGCAAGCCCGCGCGGCTGACCGAGGTGAAGGACCCCGAGGACGCACGGCTGCTCGCGCAGGCGCAGTTGCTGACCGCAAAGCCCGTGCTCTACGTCTGCAACGTCAACGAGGAACATGCCGCCGAGGGCAACGCCTTCTCGGCGCGGGTGTTCGAAAAGGCCAAGGCCGAGGGCGCCGAAGCCGTGGTGGTATCGGCGGCGATCGAGGCCGAGATCGCGACGATGCCCGCCGAAGACCGCGCCGAGTTCCTCGCCGAACTGGGGCTCAGCGAAACCGGCCTCGCGCGCGTCATCCGCGCCGGGTACAAGCTACTCCACCTGCTGACCTTCTTCACCGTCGGTCCCAAGGAAGCCCGCGCCTGGACGGTCGAGGTCGGCGCCAAGGCACCGCAGGCGGCGGGCGAAATCCACACCGATTTCGAACGCGGCTTCATCCGCGCCGAAACGATCGCGTTCGACGATTATATCGCGTTCAAGGGCGAAAGCGGCGCGCGCGACAACGGCAAGCTGCGCTCGGAGGGCAAGGAATATGTCGTCCAGGATGGCGACGTGCTGCTCTTCCGCTTCAACGTTTAGGCGCGCGCCGGCGGGCTGCGCCGACGGGTAGGGCTTTGGGCTGGGCGAGGAACGTTTGCCCGCTCCGGTCGCTTTTGGGTGCAACCGCAGCGGCAGCCGCCCCCCTTGGGGTGGCAGGCGCTCGCCCGGCCGACCGCCAAGGAGCCCCTATGACCCAGCCCTATGCCTCGTTCGAGCAACTCTACATCGCCGGCAAATGGCGCGCCGGCGGCAGCAAGCCCAAGCCCAACCTCAACCCCTGGACCGAGGAAGTGCTGTTCGACGCGCCGCAGGGCAATGTCGACGATTTGAACGACGCGTATGAAGCCGCGCGCACCGCCCAGCCCGATTGGGCGGCGAAGCTCCCCTCCGAGCGCGCGCAGGTCTTCGCTGCCGCTGCCAAGATCATGGAAGCGCGCCGCGACGAGATCATCGGCTGGCTGGTGCGCGAGGCGGGATCGACCTTGCTCAAGGCCGCGCTCGAATGGAAGGCGGTCTATGGCGTGATGCTCGAGGCGGCGAGCCTGCCCTATATGGTCGAGGGGCGGATCCTGCCCAACGACACGCCGGGCAAGGAAAGCCGCGTCTACCGCAAGCCGGTGGGCGTCGTCGGCGTCATCTCGCCGTGGAATTTCCCGCACCAGCTCTCGGCGCGGTCGATCGCGCCGACAATGGCGGTGGGCAATGCGGTGGTGCTCAAGCCCGCATCGGACACCCCCGTCACCGGCGGGCTGTGGTTCGCCAAATTGTTCGAGGAAGCAGGTCTGCCCGGCGGCGTGCTCAACGTCATTTCGGGCTCGGGCGGCGAGATCGGCGACGCATTCGTCGGCCACCGCGTGCCGCGCGTCATCTCGTTCACCGGCTCGACCCCGGTCGGGCGCGGAATCGGCAAGGCGGCGTATGCGGCCGACATTATCAAGCGGCTCGAGCTCGAACTGGGGGGCGACAGCCCGCTGGTGGTGCTCGCCGACGCCGATCTTGACCTGGCGGTGAAGGCCGCGGTGTTCGGCAAATATCTCCACCAGGGACAGATCTGCATGATCGCCAACCGCTTGGTGGTCGAAGCGCCGATCTACGACGCATTCGTCGATCGCTTCGCCGCGGCGGTGCAGGCGCTGCCGATCAACGGCCCCGACGATCCGACGACGATGATCGGCCCGATCATCAATCGCGGCCAGCTCGAAAGCGTACAGGAGTTGATCGGCAAGGCACGCGATGCCGGCTATCGCCAGCTCGCGGGCGGCGACGCCGACGGGCTGGTGCTGCCGCCGCACGCTTTTGCCGATGTTGCCGCCGACGGTCCGCTCCATCGGCAGGAAATTTTCGGCCCGATGGCGCCGATCATCCGCGCTACCGACGAAGCCGACGCGCTGCGGATCGCCAACGACACCGATTACGGGCTTTCGTCGGCGGTGTTCACCCGCGACCTGGAGAAGGGCGTGCGTTTCGCGCGATCGATCGAGGCGGGGATGGCGCACGTCAACGACCAGCCGGTCAACGACCTGCCCTTCAGCCCCTTCGGCGGCGACAAGAACAGCGGGATCGGCCGCTTCAACGGCCGCTGGGCGGTCGATGCCTTCACCACCGACCAGTGGGTGACGGTGCAGCACCAGCCCCGCGCCTACCCCACCGACGCGCGCCAATTATCCCCCGCCGAAGCCGCGAGCGTCGGCGGCTAGGCCAGGAACCGCGAAGCGGGCAAGGCTCGCCGTTCGACAGGCGCAAGGGCGAACGGCTGGTCGGTGGCTCATATCGCGGTCCAGGCCGGCGCACCCCCCGCGCGCGCACCGACCGCGATCAGGATGTCCGCGGCTTGGCGGCTGCTGCCGCGACGCCGATGATCAGGCTGGTGGTAAAGACGATCCCGTCATTCGCCCCCAGCACCGCGGCGCGCAGCCACCCGGCACGCGACACGAAGTGGCGCTCGCGATGCAACGCCAGCCGGGTCACTGCCGCGGTCGCCGCCGGAACGATCGCAGGCCAGGCATCGGCAATCTCCTTTCGGAAGCTATGGTTCGGCGCTGACGTGCCGGCCACCCAAGGCCATCCTGCGGGACCGCGGGGGTGCTCGATATACGCGATTACCGCACCGCGTCGGGCCGCGATCCAAAATCGTTGCGGTTGCGAACCGGCAGGCGGAACATCGCGGCGGGTGCGGGGTTGAAGCAGACAGCCATCGCGGCAGGCTCCGACGACGGCAGCATCAAGGCGATCCATCATGAAGACCTATTTTCGCATTGCAGTCGCCACCGGTGCGCTGTTGTTGTCCTCCAATGCAGCAGCGCAAGTTCAACCGCAGGGGGGCGACTTGCTGGGCAGGCTGCTGGGGTCGGTATTCGGCACCAACCAGCAAGCAAGCGAGCGGACGCTCGATGCCGATTGGGACCAGCGCCGCCGCCCGTTCGCCGAGCGCGGTCCGGTGCTCGACGAACGGATCGATGCGGCCGTTCGTGACCGATCGATCGATCGCTATGAAGCCGAGCAGATGCGCCGCGAATATGACGAGATCGTCAGGCTCGAAGCGCAATATTCGGCCAACGGCAGCGTTTCCGATGCCGAGCGCAACGACCTGCGGATGCGGTATCGCGCGCTCAACCAGCGCGTCGGCGGCCAAGGCTCAGGACAGGGCTACGGCCAAACCGGGAACCAAAACCAGGGTCGCTGGCAGCCGATCGCGGGGCGCAACGCCGAATTCGAACAGCGCATCTCGGCAGGGCTGCGCAACCGCAGCCTGACACAGGCCGAGGCGAACGAGCTTCGCAGCGAATGGCGCTCGCTCGGCCAGGTCGAAGCGGGGTACCAGCGCGGCGGGATCGATACGCGCGAACAGGCCGAATTGTGGAACCGCTACAATGCGATCGACGATCGGCTGGGTGGCGGCGGTGCGCAGGGCGGCGGTTACGGCTATGGCGACGATCGCAACACCGCGCGCTGGAACCAGCTGGGAACGCAGCTCACCAGCGCCGAGCGCAACGGAACGATCGACCGCGCCCAGGCGGTGCAGGTGCGCGCGCAGCTCGCAGACCTAGCGCGGCTCGACGCCGCCTATGCCGGCAGCGGCTACACTGCCGACGAACGCGGGTATCTGACACGGCGCTATGCCGATCTTGCGCAGATGGTCGGTACCAACCGCCGCTGATCGTGAAACGGGGGCGGTGCGGGGTCGGTACTCGCACTGCCCGCGTTCACGCCTCGATCGCGGGCAGCCGTTGCCCGGCCGATCAAGCCGCCGCCAGCGCATCCTGCTTGGCCAGCAACGCCGCCAGCGCGGTTGCCGGCACCGGCCGACTGATCAGATAGCCCTGCGCCATGTCGCAGCCGATCGAGCGTAGATAGGCAAGACACGGTGCGTCCTCGACGCCTTCGGCAACCACTTTCAGGCCGAGTTCGTGCGCCAGGTCGACCGTCGATCGCACCAATACGGCGTCGGCGCGGTTGGTGTGCGCGAACTGGACGAAGCTGCGGTCGATCTTCAGTTCGTCGAGCGGTAACTGCTTGATATAGCTGAGCGTCGACTGGCCGGTGCCATAATCGTCCATCGAGATGCGCACGCCCAGCGCACGGAACGCCCCCAGCGCGGCCGCGGCGCCGGCGGGATCGCTCATTGCCGCCGATTCGGTGACTTCGAAGGTCAGCATCGCCGGCGCGATCCCCGTGCGTTCGATCCGTTCGCGCACCAGTGCCATGAATTCGGGCGAGGCGACCAGCTTGGCCGAGAGGTTCACCGCACCGGTGACGGGGGTTCCCGCCGCCGCCCATGCCTGAAGGTCGGCGATCGTGCGCTCGAGCACCGCAAGCGTCAGCCCGGTGATCCGCCCGCCCTTCTCGGCGATGGGTATGAAGAGGTCGGGGCGCAGATAGCCGCGCGTCGGGTGGCGCCAGCGAACCAACGCCTCGACGCTGGTGATCCGATCGGTGGCAAGGTCGAGCTTGGGCTGGTAGGCCACCTCGATCTCACCATTGGCAACGGCATCGTCGAGCTCGCCCAGCAACGACAATTCGTTCGAGAGGTCGCCTTCGTCGCTGCTGCCGTGCAACTGCCAGGCGTCGCCTGCGCTGGCTGCGTGGTCGGCGGCGAGCGCCGCATTGGCGCAGGCGCGGACGACGTCACCCGCCAAGTCCTCGGCGGCGCCGAAGGCGAGCACGACATCGACGCGGCGTCCTTCGACTTCGACCGGGCTCAGCATCGCCGCGCTGAGCGCTTCGAAGCGGTCGCCGACGTCGCCAAGTTCGACGTCGCATTCCCACGCCAGCAGCCGGTCTTCGATCCGGTAGATCGCATGGCCCGCGGCGACCAATGCCAAGCGATCGCGCACGCGGCAGACCAGCGGTGCGATCTGGCCGGGCGAAAGTCCCGCGGCAAGCTTGTCGAATTCGACGATTCGCGCGGTGGCGATCCGGATCGGCGTTGCGCGGTGCAGGGTCTCGCGCATCGCAAAGCGGTTGGGCATGCCGGTTTCTGCGTCCTGCGCGCGGCGGCGGTGCAGCATCGCCAGCATGCGGCGGACGAGCGCGATGATCGATGCCGTGGCAATGATGACGAGCCCGGGAACCAGCGCCGGATACGCGCCCAGTGTCGATTCGAGGATGAGTGCGGCGGCAAAAAGCACCGCAGGCGCGGCGAAAATGGTGATCAGCAGCGGCGCGCGGCGGCGCATACGAAGGATCGCCGCTGCCAGCGCGAGCGCGATCGCCGCGGCCCAACCCCACCCTATCCGGACCGGAATGCCGCGCAACAGCGTTTCGGTCGCCAGCGCCTGGACGACCACCCCGGGGATGACGCCGAAGCGCGGCACGCCATAGCGATCGCCGATCTCCACCGCCGTCGCGCCGATCAGCACGCGCTTGCCAGCGATCGTCGCAGGGTCGAACCGGCCGTCGCGAATATCGACGAAGCTGTGGCGCGGGATGGTCGCTGGATCGATCGCGAAGTCGATCGGGAAATGGAGCCCGGCGCTGCCCGCGCGCTCGGCCACCATCGCCGAAAGCGAAGGCCGCGCGACCCCGGCGGTCACCACCCCCAGCGGCGCTTCGCGGACCTGCCCGTCGCTATCGGGGGCCATGCTGACCGCCGCGAGCACCGCATGATCGCGCAGCATCGGCGCGGGGAGCATGTCGATCATCTGGCTCGCGCCGTTGCTCGCCTGCTGGGTCAGCGTCGGCAGCACCACCCCGCCGCCCGCGCGGCGCAGCGCGGCGGCGAGCGCCAGGTCACCCGAAGGGTTGGCCGAGGGCGATGAAAAATCGACATCGAACGCGATCAACCCCGCGCCGGCGGCGTGCAGCCGATCGAGGACACGCGCATGTTCCTCGCGGTCCCACGGCCAGCGATTGATCGCGCGCAGGCTGCGGGCGTCGATCTCGACGATATGGATTTCGCCGCTCGCGTTGGTGTCGCGCAGATGGAACCGCACGTCGCGCAACAGCCGCTCGAGCCCCTGGCCGGTGCTGGTCGTGCCGGCGATCAGTCCAGCGATCGCGGCGATCGCTAGCAATGCTAGCGACAGGCGCCGGGAAATCGCGATCGGACCGGCGGGTATGGCGAACAAGCGCGACATTCCCTGCCTCTACCGGTCAAACATCAACAGCCGATGACCAGCCGGTCAGGGTTCGTTCCGAATGCCGCCTTCGCTACCGCCCAACCGGTCTTCGATTTGCCGGGGCATATCGAACGCTGGACGATCGATAGCGCGATCGAACGTACCGGCCGGCGCGGCAGATATGCCGCCTTGATCGGATACGAGCGAGGCATCGCTATCCTTGTCGTTGCCATTTTCCTTATCGCCATCGCGGTTGTTGTCGTTCTCTTTGTCGTCGTCGTCGTCGTCGTCGTCGTCATCGTCGTCGTCGCCATCGTCGTCGTCGCCATCGTCGTCGTCGTCATCGTCGTCGTCGTCGTCGTCGTCATCGTCTTCCGGCTCTTCAGGCTCTTCTGGCTCAGGCTCGGGCTCAGGCTCAGGCTCAGGCTCGGGCTCAGGCTCGGGCTCGGGCTCGGGCTCGGGCTCAGGCTCAGGCTCGGGCTCGGGCTCGGGCTCAGGCTCAGGCTCAGGCTCGGGCTCAGGCTCGGGCTCGGGCTCAGGCTCGGGCTCAGGCTCGGGCTCGGGCTCGGGCTCAGGCTCGGGCTCGGGCTCAGGCTCGGGCTCAGGCTCAGGCTCAGGCTCCGGCTCGGGCTCAGGCTCAGGCTCGGGCTCGGGCTCAGGCTCAGGCTCAGGCTCAGGCTCAGGCTCAGGCTCGGGCTCAGGTTCAGGTTCAGGCTCGGGCTCGGGTTCAGGCTCAGGCTCAGGCTCGGGCTCAGGTTCAGGTTCAGGCTCGGGTTCAGGCTCGGGCTCAGGCTCAGGCTCAGGCTCTGGTTCAGGAACCGGAGGCGGAGGCGGAGGCGGGGGTGGAGGCAGCGGTTCGGGTTCGCCGGGTGCGGGAACCGGCGCCGGTTCGGGCGCAGCCGCTGCCGGCGGCGGCGGGGGCTCGACGCTGCGACCGGTCGCAACATCGGCGATGATCGCGCTTGCGACCAACGCTGCGCTGCCGCCGATCAATCCGCCGGTAGCCTCGCGCAGATCGGCCGATTCAGCCTCGATCGTTTCGCCGATCACGTCGCCGCCGGTCGATTCGAACGCGGCGATCGTCGTCACCGGCATCGCCGATGCCAGCGCCACCGGCGCGCCCGCACCCTGCACGACCGATTGCGACAACGGCACAGCCTGGGGCGGTACCACCGCGCTGGTAGGCGCAGCAGCCGTCGCGGGCCGGGCAGGCGAATCGATCACGCGGCGTTCGGTGCCCTGTACCGTCAGGCGGAACGGGTCGCTTGCCGACACCATCGCCACCGCGCCGGGGCGGACCATGTCGCGCGCGCCGCCATCGGGGGTCTCGACCTCGACCGCGCCTTCGAGCACCTGCATCGAGGCGCCTTCTTCCGAAACGGTGATCGAGAAGCTGGTGCCCTTCACCACGGCGGCCAGATACGGCGTCTGCACCGCGAAGTGCGGGTTGGGGCGCTTGCCGATGCGGAACACCGCGTTGCCCCAGTCCTGCATCATCTGGACGATGCTCTTGGCCTCGCCCGCCATCGGCACGCGAACGCGCGAGCGCGGCGCGACGGTGACGAATTCCTGACCGCGCACGATGACCGCGCGACCATTCGCATCGGTGGTCACCATCGCACCCGCGGGCACCGGCATGCCGCGGCGGGCGGTTCGTTCGCCGCTCTTGTCACGGACGGTAACTCGCCCGCTCGCTTCACTGACCTGCCATGCGCCGGTTTGCGCGAAGACACTGGTGCTGCTCAGCAGCAACAAGCTGCCGGCCAAAGTACGCAAGCCGAGACGCATGACAAAACCTCACTTTTGGACCCCCAGCGTAGCGCCGCAGCCTTTCATTGCTGTTCGATGGCATGGTTAAGACGTAGCGAACTTACCTTTTCCTAACGCCTCGCGTCCTAACCCTCGATCTGAATAGTGTTGCGTGGGGTTCTGCATGTTGTCTGGTTGGCGTTTTGGTTCGGCGATAGGCGCGCTCGCCGTGATGGGTTTGCCCGCAACCGCATATGCGCAGAATGCGCTCGACCGGGTCGATCCGGTGCAGACCGACCGTGAGGCGCTGGCGAACGAGCCGGTTGCACCGGCCCCCAAGCCCAAACCGACGATCGCGGTCGATTCGCCGCTCGCCACGGTCGAGCGCGCCCCGACCGCCACGTCGGGCGTCCTGGTCGGCGCGATCGTCTTCACGGGGTTGCAGGCGCTCGCGCCCGAAGCGTTTGCCGACATCGTGGCCGAAAATGTCGGCCAGACGAAGGACCGCGAGGCACTGGCATTGCTGGCGACGACGATCGCGAAACGAGCACGGTCGCTCGGCTATGTCTTCGCCAGCGCGACGATTGATCCGCAGCGGATGGCGAGCGGCGTGCTGGTGATCCGCATCGACGAAGGACGGATCGACCGGCTGCGGATCGAGGGCCACCAGAACGACGCCGTCGCGCGCACGCTGAACGAATTGGTGGGCACCGGCCCGGTAACGCTCGATGCGCTCGAGCGCCGGCTGCTGATCGCGGGCGATGTCCCGGGGATGCGCGTCTATGGCGCGCGCTTCGTGCGCGAAGACGGCGCGGGCGTGCTCGTGGTGCGCGTCGCCGCCAACCGCATTCGCGCGCGCGCGGTGCTCGAGAATGACGGGTCGCGGCCGATCGGCCCCGAACAATTGCGGCTCGACGCCGATGTCGCGTCGTTGCTGTCGTCGGCCGACGAATTGTCGGTCACCTATGTGACGACGCCGTTCGAGCCGGGCGAGCTGCATTATGGCCGCGTGCGCTACGCCACGCGCGTCAGCAGCGCCGGCACCGAAGTCGGGCTGGTGGCGACGGTGTCGGCGACCGATCCGGGCGCGTATCTCGAAGATCGCGGGATCGAGGGTCGAAGCTGGTTCGCCGGGGTGAACGTGCTCCAGCCGCTGGTGCGCAGCCGCGACACCAGCCTGTGGTTCGAGGGCGATCTGGGGGTGCGGACGCTGCGCCAGTATCGTGCCGATATCCTGGCGCGGCATGATCGCGTCGTCGCGCTGCGCGCCGGGCTCTATGGCCATACCCAATGGGCGGGGGGGCGGCTGCGCGCGAATGTCACGGTGTCGCAGGGGCTGTCGCTGCTCGACGCGACGCGGATAGGCGATCCGCTGGCATCGCGGCGCGATGCTTCGGCGACCTTCACGACGCTCACGAGCTGGGCCGACTGGATCGCGACGCTGGGCGGTCCGGTGAGCATGCGGCTGGCGGTACGCTCGCAGCTGTCGACCGACCCGCTGCTGATTTCCGAAGAAATCGGCATCGGCGGCGGCGCGTTTCTGCGCGGCTATAATTACAACGAGCGATCGGGTGACCAAGGCGCAATGGCGATGGGCGAGCTTCGTTACGATTGGAAAGAGCCGCTGGGCGGGCTGGTGCGCCGGTCGCAACTCTATGCCTTCGCCGATGGCGGTAAGGTGACCAACCTGGCCGATGGGCGCGGCAGCGGATCGCTGGCATCGGGCGGCGGCGGGGTGCGGACGCTGGTGACACGCGGGCTGAACGCCGATTTCGAGCTGGCCGTACCGCTGTCGGGCCCGCGCTACGACACCGGCAACGCCGACCCGCGCTTCAATTTCCGCCTTGCGAAGAGCTTTTGAACCACTGACCATGGCGACACGGATCGGAATGCTCCCAGCCTGCCCCGGCGAGTTCGGGTTGACCAGGTTGCGTAGAACCGTGCGGTTTGTGTTGACCGCAGCTCACACCCTGTGGCAATCGCCCATCGTCCAGCAACGAGTCCACCCGGCCGAACCCGGAGCCTCGTCGCGACCAGATCGACGGTAGGGCGTTGATTTGCGGGTGTAGCTCAATGGTAGAGCTTTTGCTTCCCAAGCAAGTGACGAGGGTTCGATTCCCTTCACCCGCTCCAAAATCCAGTCCACTGACATCCACCAGCGCCTTTGAAATCCCCGGAAAACCGGGCTATTTTTACATCCGCTGACCACTGGTGATTGCTGTAATCCAGCTGCAGCCAGGAAAATTGGGGGCCTTTTGGGGGCCTTTCATGCGTCGGCCAATGTGGGAGCCCCCAATCTGGGGGCCTTTTGCTAGTAAGGCGCTGATCCGATAGCACTTTCTGACGCTGCTCTCCGCAAGGCTAGGCCCCGGGAGAAGCCCTACAAGCTCTCCGATTTCGTCCAGCATGCCGTCGAGATCCATCGCCGCTGCCTGACCGCCAGCGGCGTCGCTTGGCGGCCCGGTGGTGGGGCACGGAATGGGCGGTGGCGCGGGGAATGCTGGACCAGCGGTCTGAGTGACGATGCGACAACGGAATGGCGTACTGGTTTGGTCACCGGCGACGGAGCCGGCTATTCCCATTAGTTTAGGATCGCGGCCGTCCACCCCTGGCGAAGACCGCCGCGCTTAGCGGTCAGCCCATCTGCAACCGCGCAGCCCCGGCTTCCACCGCCAGCTTCTGCCGCGAACGCCCGACCCCCTTGCGGTCGCTGACCTGGTCCATGACGATATAGTCGGTCTGCCAGCGCTCGCCATCGACGTCGCACATCAGATACCCGCGAAGCGAATTGTGGAATTTGAGCTGCGGGTTCACCTTCTGGATCTCAACCGTCTGCGGTCGCCGGTCCTCGCCGTCGCCGCCGCTGGTGATCGAGGTGGCATCGCCGTGCTGCCGATGCCGGTGCTCGCGATCGTCGGCAGCGACGATACCGCCTGGCGCCGCCGCGTGGCCGACTTCATCGCCGCGACCGCGCCGCAGGGCGAGGCCCGCCGCATCGCCGGCGCCGGCCATCTCTGCAATCTCGACAACCCCGCGCGCTTCAACGCGGTGCGGGCGGATTTCCTTGCTTCCCTCCTCGATTAGGGGCGGTTCCATGTTGCTCTCCAAGACATCTGCCAACGCTCGACCCGATCGGCCCACCCAAAGCGCCTTCGCTCACCCCACCCTGAAGATGCAGGCGATCGTCCGGGCGGGCGTGGCATGAGCGCGGGGCGTTTCCTCACGACGCATGTCGGCAGCCTGCCACGCCAGGACGATCTGATCGCGCTGATGTTCGCGCGCGAGGAAGGGCTGCCGCTCGATCCCGTCGCGGTCGAGGCGCGGGTCGTCGCGGCGGTCGAGGGTGTCGTCGCCTGCCAGGCCGCCGCAGGGATCGACGTGATCAACGACGGCGAACGGTCGGAGCCGAGCTATGCGACCTACATCAAGGATCGCCTCAACGGATTCGGCGGCACCGGCAACAGCTATGTCTTTGCCGATGTCGAGAATTTCCCCGGCGTGAAGGCGCGCATCGCCGGCGATGCCGGGCGCAAGCATCGCAAGACCCCGGCCGGCAACGCGCCGATCACCGTCAAGGACATGACCGCGGTCGAACGCGACGTGGCGACGCTCACCACCGCGATCGACCGGCACGACGGGCGCCAGGCGTTCCTCAGCGCGGCCACGCCCGGGGTAACCGCGCCGACCAGATCGCCACCGACAAGCAAGCCGAGCGCGATCGTTTCGCCCGGCATGCGGAAGCCCAAGCGGCGCATGCCGCCGCGATGGCCGAGTACAACACCCGGCTCGAAGCCGCCCGCGCGGCCCGCCATCGCTGGGAGCGCGACGTCATCGCCTGCAACGCCGGCGACCGGCGCCGCTGCGGCCCGCCGGTCGCGCCAAACTGACGGTGCGCGATCGAGCGTGACGCCGGGGACGCTCGCATGCCGCCCTTGCAGCACAGCAAGCGCGACGGGCGCAAGAGCCCGACCTCCTAACGACAGTTGCGCTTGCAGGTGAGCGACCAATGCGCACACACGCCAAGGCCGTTGTCGGGCTAACTACT
The DNA here is from genome assembly GCF_026167545.1 of Sphingomonas sp. S1-29. NCBI lineage: Bacteria > Pseudomonadati > Pseudomonadota > Alphaproteobacteria > Sphingomonadales > Sphingomonadaceae > Sphingomonas > Sphingomonas sp. S1-29. The sequence goes on from NZ_CP110678.1 coordinate 1,644,620, forward strand.
CAACAACATCCCCGCCGATCGATGGCCCGCCGCGATCTGCCGGGTCGGAGCCGCGTCTCGCGCGTACAGGTGGCGTGTGCGCAGCCGAGCAGGCGCGGATCGCTCGGAGCATGCTCGGAACCGCGTGGCAGGGGGATCGTCACGCTGCCCCCGCCGCACAATCCGACCATCAGACCTTGCGGCTGCGCTACCGCAACCGGCGACAGCACCAGCGTCAGCACCGCGGGGAACGCCGCCAGCGCGTAATAGGCCGGTCGATTTGTGCCGCCACCCGCGCTGCCGCGTCGCGCAATCATAGTCCCATCGCCAGCATCGAGGGGCGCAGCGTGCGCGGTGCGGTCGCTTCGCTTTGGCGTACTGCGATGAAGGATGCGGTGACGCCGGCGGGTGCGTGCACGCCATGCGCCACGACCCGGATCACCGTTCCGAGCAGGCTTGGGACCTGCCCGACGCCATCGGGCCAGGCATAGCCCGACACGCCATGATAGTCGTAGCGCCAACCCTGCGTCGGAGTGCCGACGATCCCGCTGCCGACGATCGAAAACGCGAAGGGATCGCGGGCGACGACCATCCCGTCGAGCGCGAGCGCATAGCCCTGCCCCATGCCGAGCCCGCCAACGAACCGGCCCGCGCTTTCGGCTTCGAAGTCGAAAATCCCCTCACCGAAGATCAACGCCAAGGCTGCCGCGGCGGCATCGCCGATCAGCGCCGAATCGTTGATAAAGCTGCGATAGGTCCATTTTCCTTCAAGCATGCGGTGTTCCCGCCCCCGACTTTCCCTGCAGGTACGATCGCAATACCATACTAAATGCAATTCGCTGAGACACGATCAAGCTATTCTGGCGCAATATCCGGTACCGCCTCGGCGCTGTGATTTGTAGCTTGTAAATCGCTTAGCTGCGAACCTTTACAGCTCGGGGCGAGATTACATTAGGATGGCATATAGAGTTTGGGGGAGCGCATCATGGGCGTCGGAATTCGCAGATCGATTGCCGATATTCAGGCCGACTATGACAGCGGCAATAAAACCGAGCTCGAGAATTTGATGCGCGCGTGGCGGGGGATCCAGGCGCTCGATCCCGCCGACCTGCGTTCCTTCTTCGTCCTCGGCGGCTATCATGGCGAACCGTTCCGCGGACCCGGTGCGACCGACCCCAGTTGGTGGGGCGGATACTGCCAGCACGGCACCGTACTCTTCCCCACATGGCACCGCGTCTATCTCCACGCGCTCGAACGGGCGCTGCAGAGCATTCCTGGCTGCGAAAGCGTGATGCTGCCCTTCTGGGACGAATGCAGCCAGGATTCGCAGGCAAACGGCATTCCGCGCGCGCTGACCGACGAACATTTCGAGCTCGACGGCGTATCGATCGACAATCCGCTGCGCTCGTTCACGCTGCCGGTCGGGATCGTCGACACCGTCCAGGGCGACAACGCGCTCTACAGCAAGCCCGCCGGCTACGAGACGGTGCGGTACCCGCTATCGGGGCTGGTCGGAACGGTGGCCGATCAGGCGGCAACCGCCGCGCACAACGCCAAATTCCCGAGCTACGCCGCCAACGTCAAGATATTGAACGCCAACATCGTCTCCTGGCTGACCTCGACGATCGTCATCGCGGGGAACCCGATGGGCGAAGTCTACAGCAAGTTCGTGGCGTGCCTGAACGCGCCGACCTACACGCTCTTTTCGAATACGACCTCGCAAGGCGCCTGGAACAACGCCCACCCGACCAATCCGGTGCGCGCGCTCGAAAGCCCGCACAACAGCATGCACTTGGCGGTCGGCGGCTTCGACATTCCGGGTCAGGGCGACATGTCGCCGATCGACGGCGCCAATGGCGACATGGGGGAAAATGATACCGCCGGGCTCGATCCGATCTTCTTCTTCCATCACTCCTTCATCGATTATGTGTTCTGGACCTGGCAGCGCCGCAACGGCGCGACGACGTCCTTCACGATCGATTCGAGCGATCCCGGCGCGGCATATGGCGCGAACAATCCACCGCCCGCCGGTGGCGAGCCCGACCAGCCGATCACGATGGACACGCCGCTCAACCCCTTCACCAAGCCCGACGGCAGCGTGTACACCTCGAACGACTGCATCGATATCGAGACACAGCTGGGCTATGGCTACGGTCCCGGATCGCTCGACAGCTACGCCCACGCATCGGAACAGCATGAAGCGCTGATGCTGACCCGGCGCAGCGACGACGAGCGCACGCTGCACGTCGCCGGGGTCGATCGCTCCAAGATCCGCGGATCGTTCCTCATCTCCGCTTATGCCGAGGTCGACGGCGAGCGCCGCCTGCTCGGCCATGAGGCGGTACTCAGCCGCTGGCATGTCGAGGGCTGCGCCAATTGCCAGACGCACCTGAAGGCGTCGGCCGACTTCCGCCTCACCGCCGATGCCGCGGCGCAGGGCAAGGTCGAAGTCGAGATCCGGACGCGTCAGGGCGCGCTGGGCGGCGGCCCGCGCATGCTGCGCAAATCGACCATCGCGGCCGCCGCGCTGACCGAGGCGGCAGAGCCGTTCACGCTAGAGATTCGGTGATCGCCGGCGATCCAGCCTTGCGGTCTGTCCGCATGCGCCCAAGCAGCTCAAGCGAACCCGATGCCAGATGTTCGAAGATGCGCCTCAGCGCCGCAACGTTATAGTCGTCATCTGCGCCTTCAAGCGCGTCCTGCAGCACCGTGCGGCTGTCGTCGGCTTCGATCCGCTCCATCTCCAATTCGGGTACAGGAGCTCACGGTTTTCTTCACTGCGGTGGACGATCTGGTGGCCGATCTGATCGACCAGGACGACGGGGTGTCATCGGACTGGATCCGCAAGCTGCCCGACGGCACGCTGCTGCTCGATGGCGAGGTAACGCTCGCCGAACTCGAGGAAGACCATGGCATCATGCTCGACCACCCCGAGGTGACGACCGTTGCCGGGCTGTTCCTGGCCGAGAGCGGGGTGTTACCCGACATCGGCGACCGGCTGGAGCGCGGCGGCGTGCGGCTCGTGGCCGAAGATGTGCAGGGCATGAAGATCGTGCGCGTTCGGCTGGAGCGGACCTAGCCGCCTTCCCTTCGCCCTCGCACGACGCTGCCACGCCTTCTTTGGCCAAGAGGGCGGAGCGGCCCTTCCCGCTCCGCCCGCCCGATCACTTGCCGCCGAAGGTCACGCGCAGCCCGAGGCTCGCCGACAGCTGATATTCCTCGAACTGGACATTGACGCCGCGATTGCCGGCATAGCGGTAGAGCGGCCGGTCGTTGAGGTTCGAGACCTGGCCGAACACCCGCACGCCGGGCGTCACCTGGTACGCGGCGGTCAGGTCGATCTGCAGATGCTCGTCGATGAACACGTCGCCTACCGGATCGGTCGGGTCGCCGATCTCGTCGAGGATGCGGTCGCGGTACGACAGCGCGGCGCGGAATTGGAAGCCGTATTTGTCATAGCCGATCGATGCGTTGGCGGTGTGGCGCGACTGGAACGGCAGCACCGAATCGCGCGTGGTGCCGTCGGGCAGCGGCACGCGCGCAGTGGCGTCGGTGAAGGTGTAGTTCGCCGCGATCAGCAGCCCGTCGAGCGGCGATGGCAGGAAGTCGAGATCCTGCTGGATGTTCGCCTCGAACCCCAGCACGTCGGCGCGCTCGCCGTTGATGAAGGTGCTGTAGACGTCGAAGCCCTCGAACCCGTCGGTGCCCGCGAGATCGATGCCGAAGGTCGGGTTCTGCAGCCGCTTGTAGAAGGCGCCCGCCGAGATCACCGAAGAGCTACCGGGGTAATATTCGACGCCGACGTCGAAATTGTCGGCCTTGAAGCGCTCGAGGTCGGGATTGCCCGCCTCGGCCTCGATCACGCCTTCGTCGTCGCGCTCGAACAAGGCCGCGGGGCGGTTCTGTTCGTAGATCGGGCGAACGACTGCGCGGAAATAGGCGGCGCGCAGCTGCAGCCTTTCGCTCGCCCGCCAACGTGCGTTCAGGCTCGGCAGAAAATCGGTGTAGCTGTCGTCGATACGGATCGCGCCGAGCGACAATTCGCCGGCTTCCTCGTCGAGCGTCACTTCGTTGCCGCGCGCGGCATATTCGGTATGCTCGACGCGCAACCCGCCCACCAGTCGTAGGTCGCCCAGATCGACGGTGCCCATCAGATAGCCGGCATAAATGTCCTCGGTGACGCGGTAATCCTCGGCGTTCGAATCGATGAAGCTGCCTTCCTCGTCGACATCGTCGTCGAACGGCGCCTGGTTGGCGCGGACGAAATCGGCGACCGCGCGCGGATCGTTCTGCGGCGCAATCAGCCCCAGCGGATAATCGATGTCGGGGTTGAGGAAGTCGGCCACGGTCGCGTCGAGATCGGCACCGCCATAGATTCGCGCATTGAGGTTCGACGTGCGGCTGCGCAGTGCGACCTTGGCGCCGGTCTTGATCGCGCCGGGCAGATCACCGAACGCGCCGTCGAGGGTGAAATCGATCCGCCCCGAGTAACGCTGGTCGAGCGTGCGCGAATCCTCGCGGATCACTTCGTCAAGTTCATAGGCCGAGGGATCGGCGAAGCCGCCACCCTGGGTGATGATCAGCGGGCGACGCGGATCGGACAGGTCGGTGCCGACGAGCGTGTCGGTGTCGCTGAAATCGGCAACGAAGATCGATTCGGCGTAATCGGGATTGTCCTCGCCCGCCTGCGAATAATCGATCTGGTAATCGACCAACAGATCGCCCGATCGGTTCTGGCCGCCGAACGCGACCGAATAGATCGTCTGCGTTTCCTTGCGCTGGCTGGCGTAGCTTTCGACTTCCTGGTTCGCGAGCAACAGCCGCGTCGGCCCCGCCTCGACGATATTGTCGCCGTCGTCGGGATTGGGTTCGACGATCGTCCCGCCCTGGCGCTCGTCATCGGTGAAGCGCGAATAGAGCTGGCGAACGTAGAAGGACACATTGTCGTTCACGCGCCAATCGAGGTTCAGCGTCGCGCCGAGCCGCTTGCGGCTGAGCACATAATCGCGTGGCTCGGCGGTCACGGGGAACAGCGTGCCGTCGATCTCGTCGACCTGGCCGTCGCCATTCTCGATCCCGTCGGATCCCAGCTGGCGATCGAAATAGCTCACCGCGCCATAGATGCCGATCTCGCCGACGTCGGTTTCGAAGATGTTCGAGGCGGCGGCGCTCAGCCGCGGGCTGACCTTGTCGCGCAGCTGGTTGTAATGCCCCTCGGCGCTGCCTGTGGCATAGAGGCCGCTGCGATCGAAGGCGGTCGCGCTTTCGATCTGGATCGTGCCGCCGATCGAATTTGCGTCGAGATCGGGGGTGAGGCTCTTCACCACCGTCAGCTTCGACAGCACGTCCGATGGAATGACGTCGAGCGCGACCTGGCGCTGGTCGCCCTCGGCCGAGGGCAGATCGATGCCGTTGACCGTGACCGCGTTCAAATTCGGGTTGATGCCGCGCACCGAGATGAAGCGCCCCTCGCCCTGATCGCGGTTGATCGCGACGCCGGGGATGCGCTGAGCAGCCTCGGTGACGTTCTGGTCGGGGAACTGGCCGATAAAGTCGGCCGAGACACCGTCCTGCACGCGCGACGAATTGCGCTTGTCGTTGATCGCCGACGACAGGTTTGCGCGCGATCCGACGATCAGGATATTGTCGGCGCTGTCGACATCGGCCCCCACCGCGATCGCAACGTCGGCGCGGCCGCCCGCAGCCACGCTGACCGACACGGTTTCGGCGGGCGCACCAAGATAGCTGACGCGAAGCGTATAGTCGCTCGCCGGCACACCCGCGAAGGTGAAGCGCCCATCGTCCTGCGTCGTCGTCCGACGGCCGAGCTCGACGATCTCGACCTCGGCATCGCCGAAGAACGCGCTTTCGGTGCGGTCGCCGACGCGGCCCGCGATCGTGCCCGTCGCGACCTGCTGCGCCTGCGCCGCCGGGGTAAGCCCTGGCGCTGCGCCCACGAGAAGGGCACCCATCGCCGCGCCGAAGGCGAGCGCGCGCAGCCGCTGCGTCGATGTCATAGAAATTCCCCTGAATGCGAGGCCCCCGCGCCTCTTTATCGGCGAGCCCTAGCTGCACGGGGTGACAGTTTGATCACTGATCAAAGACACTTACGTTGCGTTCGCCGTCACGAAACTGAAAGGCCGGGCTTCCAAAGAGGGCCCATCAAAAAGGGGAAATGACATGCGCGCATTCTTGATCGGCGCCGGCGCGGCGCTATCGTTGGGCGGTTGCGCCGCGACGATGCCCAATCCCCCCTGGGCGGTGGGCGAGCAGCCCGCCTTGGTGCAGGCGCGCGTCGAAACGGTCGTCGATACCGATCCCACCGTCGATGCCGATGATCCGGCGCTGTGGGCGGACGCCAAGAACCCAGCGCGCGCGGTCATGTTCGGGACCGACAAAACCGATGGGCTGTACGTCCACAATATGGACGGCACGGTGCGCCAATTCCTGCCCAGCGGTCCGCTAAACAATGTCGACACCCGCACCGGCTTCGTCGTCGATGGCCGCGAACAGGTGCTGGTCGCCGCGACCAACGACGGCAAGATGGGGATCAACCTGTATCTGTTCGATCCCGCGACGATGGTGACGCGCGACTGGGGGTTCGTCGCCACCGACATGGGCGAGCCCTATGGTTCGTGCATGGGCCGCAGCGGCGACGATTTCTACCTGATCGCCAACAACAAGCTAGGCGATATCAAGCAATGGCGCGTCCGCGCCGGCGCCAGCGGCCCCGAGGTCACCTTGCTGGGGTCGCGCAAGCTGGCGAGCCAGCTCGAAGGCTGCGTGTCCGACGACGTCAATGGCGTGCTGTATGTCGGCGAAGAGGATGTCGGCATCTGGGCCTTCCCCCTCGACGCGACGATCACCGCCGAACCCCGCTCCGTCGCGCGCGTCGATCGCAAGCGGATCACCGATGATGTTGAGGGGCTGACGATTATGCAGGACGGCGATTCGCGCTACCTGATCGCATCGTCGCAGGGCGATAGCACCTTCGCGGTGTTCCGCATCGCCGATGGTATCGAAACCTATGTCGGACGCTTCGCGGTAATCGACGGCGTCACGATCGACGGCGTCACCGAAACCGACGGCGTTGATGCCTGGTCGGGCCCGATCGGCCCATTTGCCGAAGGCGCGCTGGCGATGCACGACGATCGCGACGGCAACGGACCGCAGCAGAACTTCAAGATCGTCGACTGGCGCGACGTCCGCGCGGCGCTGAATCTCGTAGCTCCGTCGCGCTGATCACCGACATCTCAGGCGTTCGGTCCGGATAGACCTACCCACGGCCCACCCATAAGCACCGCTACAATAGCCCTTTGACATATTGCTCGGGCTTGCTGCTTCGAGCGTGCCGCTTACCGCTGATCAGGACATATAGCCCATTGGATAACTGCCGAACTTGCTCAGAGGTCGTACGTTGCCGCAACCTATAAGAGCGGGGTTCACGATAGCGGTAGCTTCCTGCCGGTCATTTTGAGAGACGTTTCCGAGCCGGGGCTTACCCTGATGTCCTCGAACGTGAATGAACGACCAAAGCCAAAGGCATGTAATTCTACAGCGGACTTGCCGCTATCCACCCGTCGTTGTCGGCAATGCTGCATGAACGAATGGCGGCCTTCGGGAATGACCAGCGGCACGGCGAACGATCGGGATCGGGGCGCGTAGCTGACGCGCCGAAGCCGGCCAACGAACGTCCGCTTTCCTAGGTTGACCACTCCAAAGCGGTCATTCCGGTTTCCACCCATTTCGCCGCTTGGAATAGCTCAAAGGCATTGCGGCCCATAAGCGTCTGCTAAAATGTAAGCTAGCGGTTGAGCGATCAAAATACCGCTTCAAAGCCAGTGGGTTAGGCGCAGATCAGGGCTGCTCTTCTAACCGGGTTCCCCCAGGCGCAGCGCCGGTGAAACGCGACGACATGGCAATGGCGTGTGCGCGTCTTGCGCCTCTGGCGATCAGGACGACAATCGCGCCGGTTCGGCGAGAATGGGTGGGCGGCTATGCGCCCGCCCCCTCGCCTGCCCTTACTTACGCTGCTTGCGCGCCGCGTAGCGCGCGTCGCGCGCGGCTTTCTTGTCGATCTCGGCCTGTTCGGCGTCCTTGGCGGCCTGGAGGATTGCGGCTTCGGCTTCGGCGGCCTTGGCGATCTTCTCGGCTTCGGCGGCTTCCTTGGCGGCGATCTTTTCGCGCTGGCGCTCGGCGGCGGCGGCTTCGCGGCGTTCGGCGGCGGCGAGGCGCTCGGCAACCACGGCCGGATCCATCGGCGGCTTGGCGCGCAGCTTTTCGAGCGCCTTTTCCTTGGCCTGCTTCGACAGGGCCTGGCGCTCTTGGAAATCGGGGGCTTTGTACGCACTCATGAGGGGCAAATCACTCCGTTGGTTCGAGGCCGCGCGCCGAGGATTCGAGCCGCGCTGGCGTCGAGCAGGGTCGCCCTAGGGCAATTCGGCAGCAATGTCGCCCCCGATAGGGGCAAAAACGGCTATATTCCGCCCGCGGCGATTTCGCGACCCTGCGCTTCGAGCCGCGCGGTCAGGTCGGCGATGCAGGTATCGACCACGCCCGCGTCGGTGGCGCGCACGACGAAATTGGCGCCGACCTTGCCCTCGCGGAAGAAGGGATAGCTGCCGATCGACACCCCGTCATGCGCCGCCTCGACCGTGCGCAGCAGCTCGGCGACCTCGCTTTCGGCGACCCAGCAGCCGATCGTCCGGCTGACCACCGGGCGCCCGCCCTCGAGCGTGCCGGTGAGCGAATCGAGCATTTGCGCGGCAATGTGCGGCACGCCGGCAAGGATGAAGAGATTGCCGAAGCGGATCCCCGGCGCGCCCGACATCGCGTTGGCGATCAGCTCGGCGCCTTGCGGCACGCGCGCCATCCGCAGCCGCGCATCGGTGATCCCGCCGCGGTTCGCATAATGCGCCTCGAGCATCGCGCGCGCCTCGGGGTGGACCACCACCGGCACCCCCAATGCCTGCGCGATCGCGTCGACGGTGATGTCGTCATGCGTCGGGCCGATCCCGCCGGTGGTGAAGCAATAATCGCAGCGGCTGCGCAGCGCATCGACCGCCTCGCCGATCGCCGCAGCGGTATCGCCGACCACGCGCACCTCGGCCAGCCGGATGCCCTGCACGTTGAGCCAGCTCGCCAGCTGCGCGACATTCTTGTCCTGCGTGCGGCCCGAGAGAATCTCGTCGCCGATCACCACCAGCCCTGCGGTCCAGATGCGTTCGCCCATGACTTTGGCGCATAGCCCAGCCGCCTCCCCTCGCAAAGTCGGGCTTTGGGCGTTATGTGCGGTGCATGACCAATTATGTAACCGTCGCGCCCGACGCGCCGCTGTCGCGCGATGGCGCGATCCATCTGTACGGCGCCGATGCGTTCGAAGGGATGCGTCCCGCCGGGCGGCTCGCCGCCGAAATCCTCGATTCGATCGTGCCGCTGATGGTGCCCGGCGCGCTCACCCGCGACATCGACGATGCGATCCGCGTCCAGATGCTCGCGGCGGGCGCGGTGCCGGCGACGCTTGGCTATCGCGGCTATACGCATAGCAGCTGCATCTCGATCAACCATGTCGTGTGCCACGGCATCCCGTCGGAGCGGACGCTGAAGGACGGCGACATCGTCAATGTCGACGTCACCCCGTTGCTCAATGGCTGGCACGGCGATTCGAGCCGGATGTACCTGATCGGCGACGTGCCGCTGAAGGCGCGGCGGCTGGTCGATGTGACTTATGAATGCCTGATGCTGGGGATCGAACAGGCGGTGCCGGGCAATCACATGGGCGACGTCGCGCATGCGATCCAGCGCCATGCCGAGCAGCATCGCTATGGCGTGGTGCGCGATTTTTGCGGCCATGGCGTGGGGCGACTGTTCCACGACGCCCCCGAGGTCGTCCATGTCGGCCGCCCCGGCACCGGCCCCGAATTGCGCCCCGGGATGATCTTCACGATCGAACCGATGATCAACATCGGCCGCGCCGACGTGAAATTGCTCGACGACGGTTGGACCGCGGTGACGCGCGACCGCAGCCTGTCGGCGCAGTTCGAGCATACGATCGCGATCACCGAGACGGGGTGCGAGATCTTCACGCTGAGCCCGGCGGGGATGCACCAGCCGCCCTACGCCTGAACCGACGGCTCCAACTGCCCGGTTAGCGGGCAGCGGGCGCGCGATGCCCGCTTTTGCGGCACCCGATTGGCCTTGCGCTTTGGCGTTCAGCGAGCGAAAATCGTGCTTGTCGGCTTTGGCACGATTTTTGAAACCGCCTCGGCGAGATTTGGGGGAAAGCGTGAAAAAGATCGAAGCCATCATCAAGCCGTTCAAGCTCGATGAGGTGAAGGAGGCGCTGCACGACGTCGGCGTATCGGGCATCACCGTGACCGAGGCCAAGGGCTTCGGCCGGCAGAAAGGCCACACCGAACTCTATCGCGGCGCCGAATATGTCGTCGATTTCCTGCCCAAGGTGAAGCTCGAGGTGATCGTCGAGGACGGCCTGGCCGAGCGCGTGGTCGAGGCGATCGCCGCGGCGGCGCAGACCGGGCGGATCGGCGACGGCAAGATCTTCGTCAGCCATGTCGAGACCGCACTGCGCATCCGTACCGGCGAGCGCAACGAAGACGCGATCTAGGACGACCGGCATTTGACGCGACGCAGCATCCTGTGAAAAGGAGGGCGACGCGAAACATCCTTGCGCGACTCGTGCGCGCGACTTTGCGAACCGAACGAACCGAAAGGGACTGACACGATGGCCACCGACGCCGGCGAAATTCTGAAGCGGATGAAGGAAGAAGAGATCGAGTGGGTCGATCTGCGCTTCACCGATCCCAAGGGTAAGTGGCAGCATCTGACGATGGTTGCCGGCCTGCTGGGCGAAGACGAGCTGACCGACGGCCTGATGTTCGACGGCTCCTCGATCGCCGGCTGGAAGGCGATCAACGAGAGCGACATGACGCTGATGCCCGATCTGGATGCGGTCTATACCGATCCGTTCTCGGCGACGCCGATGCTGATCATCTTCTGCGACGTCGTCGAGCCCTCGACCGGCGAGCTCTATGCCCGCGATCCGCGCTCGACCGCCAAGCGCGCCGAGGCGTATCTCAAGAACACCGGGATCGGCGACACCGTCTATGTCGGCCCCGAAGCCGAATTCTTCATGTTCGACGACGTCCGGTTCGAGAACGCCTACAACACCAGCTATTTCCAGATCGACGATATCGAGCTGCCGACCAACACCGGTCGGGTGTATGAAGCCGGCAACATGGGCCATCGTCCGCGTGCCAAGGGCGGCTATTTCCCCGTCGCGCCGGTCGACAGCGCGGTCGACATCCGCGCCGAGATGGTCTCGACGATGATCGAGATGGGCCTGCCCTGCGACAAGCATCACCATGAAGTCGCCGCCGCGCAGCACGAGCTTGGCCTGACCTTCGGCACGCTGACGCAGACCGCCGACCGGATGCAGATCTACAAGTATGTCGTGCATCAGGTCGCGCATGCCTATGGCAAGTCGGCGACGTTCATGCCCAAGCCGATCAAGGAAGATAACGGCTCGGGGATGCACACGCATTTCTCGATCTGGAACGGCAAGGAGCCGTTGTTCGCGGGCAATGGCTATGCCGGCCTGTCGGAAATGTGCCTGTATTTCATCGGCGGCATCATCAAGCATGCCAAGGCGGTCAACGCCTTCACCAACCCGTCGACCAACAGCTACAAGCGGCTGGTGCCGGGCTATGAAGCGCCGGTGCTGCTCGCCTATTCGGCGCGCAACCGTTCGGCGTCGTGCCGCATTCCTTATGGCACCGGGCCGAAGTCGAAGCGCGTCGAGGTTCGCTTCCCCGATGCGCTGGCCAACCCCTATCTCGCTTATGCGGCGCTGATGATGGCTGGCCTCGACGGCATCCAGAACAAGATCCATCCGGGCGAAGCGATGGACAAGAATCTGTACGACCTGCCGCCCGCCGAGCTGGCCGAAGTCCCCACCGTCTGCGCGTCGCTGCGCGAGGCACTCGAGAGCCTGGCCGCCGACCACGACTTCCTGCTCAAGGGCGACGTGTTCAGCAAGGAGCAGATCGAGAGCTATATCGAGCTGAAGTACGAGGACGTGGCGCGCTGGGAAATGACCCCGAGCCCGGTCGAGTACGACATGTACTACAGCTCGTAAGCCGCGGCGTTGCCGTGACCGAGCGATGACGAGGGCGGCGGGAGCGATCCTGCCGCCCTTTTTGGTTTCGCACCGACAGCGCGCTAACCCCTCCCCCGTTCGTGCTGAGCTTGTCGAAGCACCGTCCTTCTTTTGCCAGCGGTCCGCGAAGAAAGAACAGTGCTTCGACAAGCTCAGCACGAACGGACTGGGGGGTATCGTCCGCGCACCCAAAAAGTTAGGCTCGCCCCATGACCCGTCCCGCCCTCGCCGCGCTCGCCCTGCTCCTTGCCACCCCCGCCGCCGCGCAAACCGCGCCGCAGGTCGCTGCGATGCGTCAGACCGTCGCCGCCGAAACCGCGCGCCACGAAGCGCTGCTCCAGAAGCTGGTCGAGCAGAATTCGGGCACGCTCAACCTTGCCGGGGTAAAGGTGGTCGGCGACATGATGCGCGCCGAGCTTGAGCCGCTGGGCTTCAAGGTCGATTGGGTCGATCAATCGGCGGTCGGGCGCGCGGGGCATCTGGTCGCCACGCACAAGGGCAACGGGCGTGGCAAGCGCATCCTGATGATCGGCCATCTCGACACGGTGTTCGAACCGACCTCGCCGTTCCAGGCGTATAAAGTCGAAGGTCGCCGCGCGGTCGGCCCCGGCGTCGGCGACGACAAGGGCGGGATGGTCGTGATCGTCGCGGCGTTGCGCGCGATGCAGGCGGCGGGCACGCTCAAGGACGCCGACATCACCGTGGTGCTCACCGGCGACGAGGAACGCACCGGCCGTCCCGCGATCCAGGCGCGCGAGGCGCTGATCGCGGCGGGCAAGGCGAGCGACGTCGCGCTCGAATATGAAGGCCTCGCGGTCGAGGGCGGCACCGAATATGGCACCGTCGCGCGGCGCAGCTCGACCAGTTGGGAATTGCGCACCAGCGGCAAGACCGGCCATTCGAGCGGGGTGTTCGGCAAGGCACTGGGCTATGGTGCGATCTACGAGATGGCGCGGATCCTCGACGGCTTCCGCCGCGAGCTGCCCGAGCCCAACCTCACCTATAATGTCGGCGTGCTCGCGGGCGGCACGCCGGCCGCGATTGACGCCGCCGGGGTCACCGCGACGGGCAGCGGCAAGACCAACATCGTCGCCGAAACCGCGATCGCGCGCGGCGATCTTCGCACGCTGACTCCCGAGCAGGACAGATCGGTACGCGCCAAGATGGCGACGATCGTCGCGGCGCATCTGCCGCAGACCGGCGCGACGCTGACCTTCTTCGACGGGATGCCGCCAATGGCCCCGAGCGAGGGCAACCGCGCGCTGCTGGCGACGCTCAACGCGGTCAATCGCGACCTGAAACTGCCCGAAATGCCCGAATACGACCCCGCCAAGCGCGGTGCCGCCGATTCGGGCTGGGTCGCCGCCGACGTGCCGACGCTCGCCGGGCTGGGCGCGGTGGGCGGCGCGGCGCATGCCGAGGGCGAATGGCTCGACCTCGACAGCCTGCCGCGCCAGGCGCTGCGCAATGCGGCGTTCCTGACGCGATTGGCGGGGGAGAAGCGCTGACCGCCCCCACCCACTCCGTTCGTGCTGAGTAGCGACCGAGTAGGCGAAGCCGTATCGAGGGCGCGTATCGAAGTACCTGCCCGACAACGGTCCTTCGATACGCCGCTTCGATACGCTGCTGCGCAGCTACTCAGCGGCTACTCAGGACGAACGGGGGCGTTGCTGACTCAAGGCAGCAGCACCGTGCTCCCCGTCGTCTCCCCAGCTTCGATCGCTCGATGCGCCTGCGCGACATCCGCCAGCGCAAACGTCTGCCCGACATGCGCCGCGATCGCGCCGTCGCGCAGCATCGCGAACACCCGGTCGGCGGCCTGCTGCCGCGCATGGTGCGTCGTCGCATAGTCGAACAAGGTCGGGCGGGTGACGAACAGCGATCCCTTCGCCGCCAGCACCCCCAGATTGACGCCATCGACCGGACCGCTGGCGTTGCCATAGCTGACGATCAGCCCGCGCCGCGCCGCGCTGTCGAGCGAGGCGGCCCAGGTCGCCTTGCCGACCCCGTCGAACACCACCGGCACTCCGGCACCATCGGTGATGGCACGCACCCGCGCGGCGATATCCTCGCTGCGGTGGAGGATGACATGATCGGCACCCGCCTGGCGCGCCTGGTCGGCCTTCGCTTCGCTACCCACCACGCCGATCACCGTAGCACCGATCGCCTTGAGCCAGCCGACCAGCAACAGCCCCACCCCGCCCGCGGCGGCATGGACCAGCACCGTCTGCCCGGCCTGCACCTTCGCGCATGGCTCGATCAGGAACCACGCGGTCGCGCCCTTGAGCATCAGCGCCGCCGCGTCGGTGTCGGCGACGTCGTCGGGCAGCCGGACCAATTGATCGACTGCGACATTGCGCGCGGTCGCATACGCCCCGCGCGCCGGACCGAAGGTGCCGACGCGGTCGCCGATCGCGAAGCCCTCGACGCCCTTGCCCAGCGCATCGATCACCCCGGCACCTTCGGCACCCAGCACCGCAGGGAACTCGACCGGGTACAGCCCGCCGCGATGATAGGTGTCGATATAGTTCAGCCCGATCGCGGTGGCGCGTAGCCGCACCTCACCCGCGGCGGGGGGCGGCAGATCGACCTGCACCCATTCGAACGCATCGGGACCGCCGGTGGCGGCAAGCCGCTGGACCCAGGCGGCGCTCATGCTGGCTGCCCGTTCGACGCCGACAGCCCACCATCGACCGGCAACGTCACCCCCGAGATGAAGCCGGCATCCTCGCTGGCGAGGAAGGCGATCGCCGCCGCCAGATCCTCGGGTTCGCCGATCCGGCCGAGCGGGATACGCTCGACGAAACTCGCCACGGTCTTTTCGTCCATATAGTCCTCGGTCATGCCTGTCCGGGTGAAGGTAGGCGCGACCGCGTTGACTCGCACGCCCTGTTTGCCGTGATCGAGCGCCATCGCGCGCGTCAGGTTGGTGACTGCGCCTTTCGATGCATTGTACGCCGCCTTCTCCCAATCGCCGCCCAGCCCCGACACCGATCCGGTGTTGACGATCGATCCCTTGGCGGTTGCCAGATACGGCATGGCGTGGCGCGACAGCGCAAAGACGCCGAGCACGTTGACCCGCAGCACGCGTTCGAAATCGGCGGGGCTGGTCTTGGTGATCGATCCTTCGGGCGCGACCCCGGCATTGTTGACCAATACGTCGATCCCGCCGAAGCGCGCGACCGCGGCTTCGGCAATATCCTTGCACGCCGCATCGTCGCCGACATCGGCGACGTGGCACAGCACCCGATCGCCGTTGGCAAACGCCGCGTGCAGCGCGTCGCGCTCGATATCGACCGCGACGAGGTTCGCCCCTTCGGCGAGGAACCGCTCGGCGGTCGCCTTGCCGATGCCGGATGCGGCGCCGGTGACGATCACCGTCTTGCCCTGAAATCGCGTCATGCCATTCTCCAAAAGTCGTTTGCGCCCGAACGCGGCGGGACGGTTTCGGGTTGCAACGCTTCGCCGCGCTCGCCATCGTCGATCACGTACCCGATATTCAAAAAGGATGGCGAGGATGCGCGATTACCTGAAGCATTATATCGACGGCGCCTGGGTCGATAGCGACGGCGGCACGCTGCACGAAGTGATCAACCCCGCCACCGAACAGCCTTGTAGCCGGATCACGCTCGGCACCGAGGCCGATGTCGATACCGCTGTGGTTGCCGCGCGGCGGGCGTTCGAGCGTTTCGGTCCCAGCAGTGTCGACGATCGGATCGCGCTGCTCGAGGCGATCAAGGTCGAATACAAGGCCCGCGCGGGCGAGCTTGCCGAGGCGATCGCGCTCGAAATGGGCTGCCCGATCTCGGTCGCGCGTACCGCGCAGGTCGGGTCGGGAATCGGCCACCTCGCCGCGGCGATCAAGGCGCTGCGCGACTTCACCTTCGAAGAGACGATCAACACCAGCATCGTGGTGCACGAGCCGATCGGCGTCGTCGCGCTGATCACGCCCTGGAACTGGCCGCTCAACCAGATCGTCGCCAAGGTCGCGCCCGCGCTCGCGGCGGGCAATACGATGATCCTCAAGCCGTCGGAGGAAGCGCCGGCATGTGCGGCGATCTTCGCCGAGATCCTCGACGCCGCCGGGGTGCCACCGGGGGTGTTCAACCTGGTCAATGGCGACGGCGCGGGGGTCGGCGCGGCGCTTTCGGCGCATCCGGGGATCGACATGGTCAGCTTCACCGGATCGACGCGCGCTGGGATCATGGTCGCCAAAAGCGCCGCCGACACCGTCAAGCGCGTCCACCAGGAACTCGGCGGCAAGGCGCCCTCGGTCGTGCTCGACAGCGCCGACATGGCCAAGGCGGTCCCTGGGACGTTGATGGCGGTCCTGCTCAACTCGGGGCAAAGCTGTATTGCGCCCACCCGGCTGCTGGTCCCGGCGGCGCGGCAGGACGAAGCGGTCGAAATCGCGCGGGCGATGGTCGAGGCGACCAAGACCGGCGACCCGATGACCGAGGGGCGGCACATCGGCCCGCTGGTCAACCAAGCGCAGTTCGACAAGGTGCAGGCGCTGATCGAGGCGGGGATCGCCGAGGGCGCGACGCTTGAGGCCGGCGGCCCCGGCCGACCCGAGGGCGTCGATACCGGCTATTATGTGCGCCCCACCCTGTTCTCGAACGTGACCAACGACATGAGCATCGCGCGCGAGGAAATCTTCGGCCCGGTGGTGACGATCATCCCCTATGACAGCGAGGAGGACGCGATCCGCATCGCCAACGACACCGCCTATGGCCTGTCGGCGGTGCTGTTCGGTGACAAGGACGGGATCTCGCGGGTCGCGCCGCGGCTGCGCGCCGGCATGGTGTACGTCAATGGTGGCCAGCCCGATCCGAGCGTGCCCTTCGGCGGCTACAAGCAGTCGGGCAATGGCCGCGAATATGGCAAGTTCGGCTTGGCCGAATTCATGGAAGTGAAATCGGTGGTCGGGATGCTGGCCTGATCCCTATCGACGGCCCGGCTGAACCGGGCCGCCGCTATGCCCCGGTGGCTTTTAGCCGAGCAATTCTTCGAGAAACGACTTTTTGCGCTTTTTGCCGTGATAGCGATCGTCGTTGCGATACCCGCCGCTGCCGCTCCACGGATTGCCTTGTGGCTGCTGATAGGATGGCTGCGGCGGCGGCGCATAGCTTGGCTGCGGCGCGGCGGGGGCCTGTTCGGCGGCGCTACGCTCGATGATCTTGTCGAGTTCGCCGCGATCGAGCCACACGCCGCGGCAGGTGGGGCAATAATCGATCTCGATGCCGTGGCGCTCGGCCATGGCGAGCGGAGTCTTGCAAACGGGGCATGGCATCCCGGCAACGGCTTCGGCTGAACGCATCGAACTCTCCTGCTGATGAACGGTCGATATGGGGTATAGGGCGGACCTGCGCAAATCAGCTGACCGGCCACACCCACAGGATCATCGGCGTGCCCACCAGCAGCACCAGCACCGATAGCGGCGCGCCCAGCCGCGCATAATCGCCGAAGCGATAGCCCCCGGGCCCCATCACCAGCGTGTTGCACTGGTGGCCGATCGGGGTGAGGAAATCACACCCCGCGCCCACCGCGGTCGCCATCAGGAACGGCTCGGGACGGTAGCCCAAGCTGGCAGCGAAGGTCGCGGCGATCGGCGCCATCACCAGCACCGTCGCGGCGTTGTTGAGGAACGGCGTCACCGCCATCGCCGCCGCCAGGATCAGCGCGATCGCCCCCCAGGGCGGCAGCGTCACCGCGACCCCCGAGAGCCACTGGCCGATCAGGTCGCTGGTGCCGGTGGTGCGCAGCGTGTCCGACACCGGAATCAGCGCGCCGAGCATGATCAGGATCGGCCATTCGATATGGTTGTACGCCTCGCGGATCGGCATCGCGCCGGTCGCCAGGATCACGCCGGCGGCGCAGAAGAACGCGACCGCAACGGGGACATAGCCGAGCGCGGTCGCGAGCATCGCCACCGCCAGGATGCCGATCGGCAGCAGCGACTTGCGGCCATTGCCCAGCCGGATCGTCCGTTCGGCCAGCGGCAGGCAGCCGAGCTCGCGCATCCGATCGGGCAGGATCGTCAGCGGTCCCTGCAGCACCAGCACGTCGCCCGCGCGCAGCGTGGTGTTGGCGAGGCGGCGGGTGAGCCGCTCGCCCTGGCGCGACACCGCGATCAGGTTGACGCCATAGCGCTGGCGCAGCAGCAGCCGGCCCGCGGTCCGCCCGATCAAGGGCGAATCGACGTTGATCACCGCCTCGATCACCCCGACCTCGTCGCTCTCAGTGCCTTCGGGCCCGTCACGGTGATGCCCCTCGAGCTCGAGCCGATCGCCGGCGATGACGCGCTCGAGGCTGTCGGGTGCGCCGCCCAGGATCAGCGTGTCGTCCTCGTGCAGCTCCATCGTATCATTGGGCATCGTCCGCAGGCCGTTGCGCAGCAGCGCGGTGACGGTGACCTCATGCTCGTGGCGCTCGACGAAGTCACCGACGGTCTCGCCGATCGCGGGCGATTTGGGGGCGATCGTCGCTTCGGTGACATAGCTGTTGATGTCGAGCGATTCGCCCATCGTCGCGGCGCCGCGCCGATCGCTCGGCAGCAGCCGATAGGCGAAGAACAGATAAATCAGCCCCATCACCGCAAGCACCGCGCCGACGGGTAGATAATCGAACATCTCGAACGGCTGGCCGGTAATCTCCTCGCGCACCCGGCTGACGATGACGTTGGGCGAGGTACCGACCAGCGTCATCAGCCCGCCGAGCAGCGACGCGAACGCCATCGGCATCAGGAAGGCCGAGGGCGACACCTGCGACTTCTTGGCCATCTGGAACGCCACCGGCATCATCATCGCCAGCGCGCCGATATTCTTGACCAGCCCCGAGGCGAGCCCGACGGTACCCGTCAGCAGCAGCAACTGGGTGCGGACGCTGGTGACGCGCTTTTGGAGGAAGCCCATCGTCGTTTCGACGACCCCCGAGCGCTGGACCGCGCCCGAGATCACCAGCGCCGACCCGACGATGATGACGATGTCGTCCGAAAAGCCGGTGAACGCCTCGGCCGGGCTGACGATTCCGACCGCGAGCGCCGCCATCAGCGCGATGATCGCGACCAGATCGTAGCGCAGCTTCCCCCAGATGAAGAGACCCATCATCCCCAGCAGGACGGCGACCGACAGGATCTGAGGAAGGGTCATCGGGCGGGCTACCTAGGAGATGGGCTCATGGAACGGGACCGGTCACCGCCACGTCGGCGAACAAGCGAAGCGGACTGCCGTTAGGTCCATGATTTGGCAATACCGCACGCGATAAGATCAATAATCGCGCGACACGCGCACATTCGCACTCTGCCGCCCGATGGTCGAGATCGACGACAGCAGCGACAGCCAGCGCGTCAGCTGGAACTCGACGCGGGTCGCCGAATAGCCCTGCCCGTCGGAGATGATCTCGACATAGGTGCGCCGCGTCACGAACTTGCCCGCGGCGATCGAGGTGCCCTGGCCCGTCTGCGGATCGGCGGCGACGATTCGCAGCCGGTCGAGCCCCGCCGCGCGCCGCACCGCATTGATCGGGTCGAGCCCGTTGCCGCCATCCTGCAGCGCCGACACCGCCGATGCCAGCTGCAGCGCCTCGGGCGCCGAGAGATTGGTGATCGAGGTGCCGAACAACAGCCGCGAGAGCAGTTCGTCCTCGGGCAAAGCGGGGATGCTCGAAAAGCCGATCTGGGGTTTCAGCGCGTTGCCCGTCACGCGGATCGTCGCGTTAAGCCCCTGGGTGTTGGCGTTGGCCGAAATGTCGAGCGCGGGGTTCGAGGGCACCGATCCATCGAAGCTGATCCGCCCGCGATCGATGTCGAAGCTGCGCCCGGCAAAGTCATAGTCGCCGCGCACCAGATCGGCGCGTCCGCGGATCTGCGGTGCGGTCGGCTCGCCACCGATCCGCAGGTTCGCCGACCATTCGCTGTCGAGGCCCAGCCCGGTCACCGCCATGTTGCCCGGCGCACGCGCGCGCAGGTCGAGCTTCCACGGCTCGATCCGTTCGGGCTCGGCATCGTCGCCGCCGCGCTGGTTGATCTCGGTGATGTTGAGCCGCGGGATCGGCGCGGCGACCACCGCCTGGCCGAGCCGGTAGCGGCTGCTGTTGAGTACCACTTCGCCGCCGATCGTGCCGCCGCGCCCGTCGGACGTGATGCTGATCGGCCCGGTCACCGTCGCACCGATATCGTCGCGGTTGATCAGCAGCGCATTCTGCGCGTTGACGTTCAGGTCGATGCCGAAGCCGCGCACCGCGGAAAGGTCGAAGCTGCCCGATCCCGAGACGCTGCCTTGGCGCCCGTCGCGCGCCTGGAACTGATCGATCACCAGCCGCGACCCGTTGAAACGCCCGCGCGTCTGGACGTTGGTGAGCACGGTGCCGGTGACGGTGCTTTCGATCCGCGCATTCTCGCTGCGCAGCGACCCGCGGATCCGCGGATCGGCGAGCCTGCCGCTCACATCGGCGCCGATCGCCACCGGCCCCGACAGGTCGAACAGCTCGATCCCCGTGAGCCGCCAAAGCGTGTCGGCGGGACCACCATAGCGAAGCTGCGCGACCAAAGGCGCGTTCGCTAGACGCTGCGCAAGGCTGCCAGCACCCAGCGGCGCCAGCCGCGCCTGCGCGCGACCGATCGTCCGCCCGCCCGACGCCATGATCGCGCGGAAGCCCGCCTGACCCGGCTGGAGCACGCCCTTCACCCCGACATCGATCGGCCGCGACGAGAGCACCAGCCCCGCGCGGCTGAGCCCGCGGATCGTCATGTCGACCGACCCCGTCGGCGCGGCGTCGGCACGCGCGACATAACTCAGCTTGCCGGTCGCGCGCCCGCCCAGCCCCAGCCCCGGATAGCCGATGTCGAGCACCGTCAGCGGCATCCGCGTGACGCTGGCGTCGATCGCAGTAGTGCCGCCGGCGAGGGTACCGGCAATTTGTGCCTCGCCGTCGGCGAAGGTCAACCGCGTGGGTTCCAGCCGCCAGCCATCGCCCTCGCGGCGGATCACCGCGGGCGACACCAGCTTGAGCGGCCGGCGATCGACGGTGCCGCCGCCGCTGATCGTGTAGCTGTCGGCCGCGATCCGCGCGGTCGCATCGATCGCGAAGCCGCGGCCGCGCGACCCCGCCAGCGCGACCTTGGCGTCGCCGACGCCATCGACCAGCCGCGCACTGCCGTCGAACCGCGCGAGCGTCAGCCCACCGGCGCGCAGGCCGCGCGCGAGCACATTGCCCTCGAGCGTGGTGCCGGCGGGATCGAGCAAGGTCGTGAAGCGCAATTGGCCGCGGCGGACGCTGAGCGTCTCGGCGAGTTGCGCGCCCTGCGCATCGATCGCGCCGTCGATCCGCTGGATGCCGGCTTGCACCGCGAACGCCAGATTGCCCGACAGCCCGCCGCCAGCGACGTCGAGCCGCCCGTCGAACCCGCCGGCGACGATATCGAGCGCGCCGCTCGCGCGCGTTCCCGCGACGTCGAGCCGCGCGACCTCGATGCGGCCGCTGCCCCCGCGCGGCAGCAGGATCGCGCCCTCGCTGGTGAAGGGCCCCAGCCGCGATCCGCCCGCGGCGGTATAGACATAGCCTTGCGGTGTCGGATCGAGCCGCGCCTGGACGTCGCTGAGGCCGAGCGTCGCGTTGGGCAACGCCAGCCGCAGCTCGACGGTGGGGCGATCGATCCGCCCGTTCAGCTTGAGCGTGACCGGGCCATATTGGCGCTGGGTGCCGCTGCCCTCGAAATAAAAGGTCCCGTCGACGCGGCGGAAGCCGTTGCCGCGCAGCGTCAGGTCGGGCGAGGTGAGCACGGCATTGCGGAAATAGAGGATGCGGTCGGCGCCGCGCTCGAGCCCGGTGACGATCCGCGGCAGCCCGCCGGTAAGCGAGCGGAAGAAGCCATTGTCGAGCCGCACGACCTGCGCGGTGCCGCGCCCGAGGATTCGCGTACCGCGGCCATTGGCGCCGGGCACGACGCTGAGCCGAGAATCGACATCGACGATGCCAAGGCCAGGGATCAGATAGCGTTGCAGTCCGCCCGCCAGCCCGACTTCATATTGCCCGGTACGCAGGTCGACGAACACCATCACCCGGCCCGACAATTTGTCCGATCGCAGCTGCAACTGGTCGCCGGTGATGTTCGCCGCGGTCACCTTGAGCGCGCCCGCCACCGACAGGTTGCGCAGGATGCCGCCCGCGACATTGCCGACCCCGGTCACGCGCGCGGCGGTGAGGCGGATCGGAACGGTGACCGGCGATGCCGACAGCCGCCCCTGCCCCGCGATCCGCACCTGTTCGAAGCCGGTGCGGTCGAACGCGACCTGCGGCGTGGTCAGCCGATAGTCGAAGCGCGCGGTCGAGAAACCGCCGTCGAGGATCACGCGCAGCGCGATGTCGCGCCCGGTCATGTTGCCGACCAGGGCGCTCGGCTGGAGGACGCGCACCGAGGTGCGCAGGTTGCGATAGCGGTTCTCGGCCAGGTCGATGCCGCCGCTGGCTTCGATCGCGAGCGCCGCCGACCGCGCGCTGAGCGTGCCTTCGATCCGTCGGTTGGCGAAGGTGGCGGCGCCGTTCAGCCGGACGCGCGGCGAGGTCAGCCGCTGCAGCCGCCCGCTCAGCAATGATGCCGGCGCGACTTCGCCGCCCAGCGTGTAGCGACCGCTTTCGACCCCCAGCCGCAGATCGGCGATCGACACCCCGCCGACCTTCGCCGCCGCCGATCCCTGCCAGCGCGCCCAGCGGCCATCCCCCTCGACCGCGAACGCCAGCGGGCGGTTCACCCCGGCCAGCCGCGCGAGCACGCCGTCGCCGCGCCCGCGCCCGCGCGCCGCCAGGTCGAAGCGGTCGCGATCGGGGGTCGCGTCGAGCTTGATGCGCAGGAAGTCGCTGCCCTCGACCAATGCCGCCAGATCGACCAATGCGCGGCGGTCGCGCACATCGGCGCGGCCGACGAGCCCGCCGATCCGGCGCTGGCCGGTGATGGCGGGCGCGATCTCGAGCCGGTCGATCGCCAGCCAGCCGATCGCGATGTCGAAGCCCGGCAGGATCGGCCCCTGCCGCCCGGTCGGCAACAGGTTGGGCAATTTGGCGAGCGTCGCGCGCGGGACGGTCAGGCGGCGGATGTCGAGCCGGTTGGCGCTCCACGCCAGCGGGCGCCAGTCGAGCTGCGCGCGCGGCGCCGCAAACACCAGCCCGCGTGCGTCATAGATCCGCACGTCGATGAGCGTCGCGCGGCCATAGATCGAGCCTTCGATCCGGCCAATCCGATAGCGAAGCCCGTTGGCGGGCTTGAGCGCGGCGACCTGATCGGCGACGAAGCGGTGCCCGACCTGGGTATCGAGCAGCAGCACCGCGCCCGCCACCAGCGCCAGCAAACCCGCGACCATCGCGAGCAGCACGCGCGGCCAGCGCCGCTTGCGCACCGCGGGCGCCGGGTCGATGTCGGCCGAGACGACCTCGGTCAAAACGCCTGCCCCAACGACACGTACACCGCGACGCGCGGGTCGCCGGGCTGCGGGTTGAGCGGGGTGCCGACATCGATGCGGATCGGCCCGAAGTTCGAATAATAGCGAACCCCAATCCCCGCGCCGTACCGGAAATCGGTGAATTTGGGCAGCGGCGAGGTGTAGATGTTGCCGCCGTCGAGGAAGGGGACGATCCCGAACGCGCCGAACGCCTTCACCCGCGCCTCGATGGAGAATTCGGTCAGGCTGCGCCCGCCAATCGGATCGTTGTTCTGGTCGCGCGGGCCGATGTCCTGGAAGCCATAGCCGCGCACCGACGCGCCGCCGCCGGCATAGAAGCGCCGCGAGGGGGCGACCGCATCGCGCGGCGCGCCGACGATCGTGCCGAGCCGGACACGCCCCGCGACGACGACGCGGTCGTTGAACGGGTGATAGGCGCTGGCGTCGAGCTGGGTGCGCGCATAGCCGAAGGTCGCGCCGCTGAACGACACCTCGGGCGACAGCCGCCCCGACAGGCGAAAGCCGCGCGTCGGGTTGAGCAGATCGTCGCTGCCGTCATAGGCCAGGCTCGTCGGCAGCGCGCCGATGAAATAGATCCGCTCGCGCGGTTCGCCGGTGGCGAGGATCACGTCGCGCTCGTTCGACGCGAGCAATTCGGCGCCGAGCGACCAGGTCCACGCCTTTTGGAAGAAGATGTTGGTCTGGCGCTCGAGGCTGCCCGAGAGCTGGAAGGTATCGGCGACAAAGGCGTCGCGTTCGAGATGCGCGGCGACCATTTGCAGCGTCAGCACGCGATCGCGCCCGTGGAAATTGTTACGGCGAAACACCACGCTGCCCAATTGCTCGCGGGTGCCGAGCACCCCGCGCAGCGTGAGGCCGCCTTCGGGGGGGAACAGGTTGCGGTGGGTCCAGCTAACCTCGGCACGCGCGCCTTCGCCGGTGCCATAGCCGAGCTCACCCGCGATCGTGCGCGGCGGGCCGGGGACGATCCGCATGTCGAGATCGACGGTGCCCGGCGCCTGCCCCTTCACTTCCTCTATTCGCACCGCCGAGACGATCCCGGTCTGGATGATCGCGCGCCGCAGATCCTCGACCGAGTTCGAATCATAGACGTCGCCGGGTTCGAAGCGCGCGATGTCGAGCACATGCTCGGCATCGAACACGCGATCGTCGCGCATCATCACGCGTCCGAAGCGCAGCAATTCGCCGGGCTGGACATCCATTGACAGCGTCGCGGTCTGCGTCGCGTGATCGACCACGACGCGCGGTTCGCCGACCTCGGCAAAGGGAAAGCCCTCGCGCCCGACGCGGGTGCGCAGCGCGGTCTCGGCAGCGGCGATCGCATCGGCGTTGACCGGATCATTCGCGTCGATGTCGAAGCTCTGGCGCAATTCGTCCTGCTTGGCGCCGGCAGCGGCCAGCCCGGCGACATCGACCCGCTCGAGCCGATAGACCGGCCCCGGCACCACCTCGAGCGTCACCAGCAACTCGCCCGCGGCGGGTTCGACGCGGGTGTCGATCCGCGCGTCATAATAGCCCTCGGCGCGCAGCACCTCGCCGAGCAGCGTCGAATCGGCGCGCGCGCGCCGGTCGATCTGCGCGGCGTTGGCGGGCTTGTCGCGATTGGCGCGCAGGATCGATCCCTCGTCGAAGCGCTGGCGCATCAGCTCGGTCCAGACCGCGTCCATCCCCTCGACCTGGTAGCGATAGCGCGCCTCGCCGGTGCCGTCGTCGATCGCGGCTTCGGCGGTGGCGGTCTCGCCGGGGGCGAGCGCGAGATCGGGCCAGGCGATGCCGAGCTCGGGCATCGGCATCAGCGGCGCATCGGGGTCGAGCAGGTCGTCGTCCTGCGCGCTCGCGGGCGCGGCGGCGTCGGGCGTGGCTGCGGTCTGCGCGCGCGATACCGCGGGCGACAGAACGAGCAGGCCGGCGACGGCAGCGCGCCAGCAACGCCGGCGGGGAACGAGCGACATGCCACCGCCCTAGCCGGTAACGCCGCCTCGCGACAATCATTCCGCCCGACCAAATGGGCGGCGTGCCGCAAGCCGCAGCCCCTGCATGGGCAAGCGACCGCTGGCGTCCCCCCGCGCGACATGGCAAGGCGCGGCGATGACCGATCCCCGCCCCCCTGCCAGCAAGCCACCCGCGCGCAAGCCCGTCGCCGGCGGCGCCCCGCTTGCCCTGTCGCTGATCGTCGGTGCGGTGGTCGGCGCGCTCTATGGCCAGCCCTCGATCGGGCTGCTGATCGGCCTCGGCATCGGCGTCGCGATCGGGCTGCTGATCTGGTGGCGCGACCGCGCGCGCTGATCGCCGCGCGCACCCGGCTCAGGCCAGGCAGCGGCTGACCCAGGCGACGCGGCCGATCACCGCGATCGTCGCCGGATCGATCCCGAACCAGCTCGGCGCTGCCGGATTGTCGCTGAGGATATCGATCCCGCCGCCCGCGCGCCGCAGCCGTTTGACCATCACCACCCCATCGCGCCGAAGCACGTAAACCCCCGCGCGCGCACCCAGCCGCGCATCGGCGTCGACCAATATCTCGTCGCCGTCGAGCAGCGTCGGCGCCATCGAATCGCCCGCGACCCGGATCATCGACGCTGCCTGCGCGCGGACGCCGAGCCGCGCGAGCAATTGCGGATCGATCCGCGCGGGGCGTTCGGGCACGTCGATCTCGGCCACCCCGCCCGGCCCCGCCGAGGCGGCGATGTCGAACCGCGGCACCGCGTGGAGCTCGGCAGGCCCACCCAGCGCCGCCTCTGCGACCCCCAGGAAATCGGCGAGCAATCCGCGCTCGCGCTCGGGCAGCAGCCGCGGCGATCCGCGCGCGACATATTGCTGCACATAGGCCGCGTTGCGCCCGAGCACGCGCGACAGCCGCGCGAGGCTTACCCCGCGCTCGCCCGCGATCCGCGCCAATGCCGCCCGCTGCTCGTGCGATTCCATCGACGATCCATACCCGTAGGAAATTTCCTAGACAAGTTGGAAATGCCGGAACAGATAAGGAACATTAATTCGCCGGAAGGAGCAACGATGGATGAGCATGCTACCCCGTATCGAACGGTTTTTGCGCCACAGCGCGATGCCGCCCACGCTGTTCGGCCGGCGGGTCGCGAACGACCCGCGGCTGGTGGGCGACCTGCGCAACGGGCGCGAGCCGGGACCGCAAATGTGTGCTCGGATCGAAGCGTTCCTCGCCGACCGCGAGCGCGGCTGATGGCGCGCGGTCCCGACGCAGCGACGTTGCTCGAACGCGCGCTGGCGGCGCAAATGGCGGCGTTCGGGGGAACGATCGTCGAGAGCGATTGCGTCCGCTGGGCGAGCGCCACCTTCGTCGGCGCGCGGCATCGGCTGGTGCTGGCGGGCAACGACGGTGCGCCCGCGCGCGACTGGCTGGCGGCATTGCCCGAAGCCGACTGGACCTTGCGCGAGCATCTGGTCGCCGATGTCCGGCTGATCAGCCGCAATACCGCCGATTCGCGCTTCACCGCGACGATTGAGATACTGACCGTCGAGGTCGACTAGGCTTAGCCGCGCGCGGCGAACTTGCGCAGCGTCGAGAGCGCGTCCTCGAGCCCTTCGGCGTCGGGACGCTCGTTCATCGCCGGCCCCGAACGGCGGCGGACGATGCCGCGCTCGAGCCGGTCGAGCAGCGAATGGATCGTCGCGTCGGTTTCGGGCGCGGCGATCGGTTCGGGATCGGGTGCCGATCGCAGCGGGAACGGGAACGGCTCGGGGCGCGTGACGGGGGTGAGGTCGAAGGTTTCGATCCGCGCGGGCTCGGGCACCAGCATCGGCTTGCGATGCAGCGGCGTCACCGTCGCGCTGGGGGTCGCGGGAACCGGCGGGATCGCCGCGGGATCGAACGCCGCGAGCGGTACGTCGAGGTCGCGCGGCAGGTCGGCTTCGACGTGCGGCACCGGCGTGGCGACCAAATCGTCCTTCTTGGCGGTCACGTCGAGGAAAGGCGTGCCGAGGTCGCGCGCCGCCATTACCGGTTCGCGCGCGGGCGCGTCGGGATGCGCATCGGCGCGGCGCAGCACCGGCGCGGTGCGTACCACGCGGGTCGGCACCAGCACGCGCAGCGCCGCGGCCCAGGTCGCCACGGCGGCGATCGCGGCGGCGAGCACCATCAGCGCCAGCCGCGCGGTGCTGCCCAAGGGCGGCTCGGCGGCGGGCAGCAGCGAGGGCAGCCCGCTATCGAGGATCAACGCCTCGATCCGCCAGGTCGGCACGATCGCGACCGCAGCCGCGGCGGCAAGGCCGACGATCGCTGCAGCGAGGGGGGCAAGCGGCAGGTTCATGCGTTGACGTTGGGTAAGCGCGACCATGATGTGTCCGTTCGTGCTGCTGCGATAAGCTCTTGGTAGACCGGTTGATACCGGGAAACATTTGACGACCAGTTACGCTCGCGCTCGACGAAGGCGCGCGCGGTGGCGCGGCGTTCGTCCCATCCCGCGCGATTGGCGAACAGATCGGCCAGCGCCGACGCGATCGCCGAAGGGTCGTCGGGGGCGAACAAGGTGCCGGTGACGCCGTCGGTGATCAGTTCGCGATGCCCGCCGACATTCGAGGCGGCGACGAGCTTGCCCTGCGCCATCGCCTCGAGCGGCTTGAGCGGGGTGACCAGATCGGTCAACCGCATTCGCTTGCGCGGATAGGCCAGGACATCGATGACGCTGTAATAGCGCTCGACCTCGGCATGCGGCACCGGGCCGACGAAATCGATATGCGCCGCGACCGGCGATGCCGCCGCGGCGGCGCGGAGCGCGGCGTCGACCGGCCCGCCGCCGACCATCAGCAGCCGCGCATTGGGCCGCGCCGCGACCAATGCGGGCATCGCCGCGATCAGGTCATCCAGCCCTTCATAATCATAGAAGCTGCCGACATAGCCGACGACATCGGCGCCGTTGAGCCCGCGTGCCGCCGCCAGCGCCGAATCGCGCGGCAACGGGGTGCCGAACATCCCCATGTCGACGCCGTTGGGTGACACCATGATCCGGTTCCCATCGACCCCGCGCGCGATCAGGTCACCGCGCAGCCCCTCGCAGATCACCGCGACGCGATCGACGCGGCGGACCGCGAAGCTTTCGGCGGCGCGGGTCAGCCGGTAGCGCGCCGAACCCTCGCGCCCGGTGCCGTTGCCGACCGCGGCATCCTCCCAGAAGGCGCGGATTTCGTACAGGCAGGGCAGCTTGCGCGCGCGCGCCACCTTGAGCATCGCCAGCGCATTGAGCACCGGCGAATGCGCGTGGAGGACGTCGGGGCGGAAGCTGTCGACCACCGAGTCGATCCGCTCGGCGAGCGCGCGCATCTCGCGCCATTCGCCCACCGGTGCGCGCGCCGGGCGGTGCGCCGGCGTGCGGTGGAAGGTAAGCCCGTCGAACGTCTCGACGCCCGAGTCGGAAACCCCCTGGCGCGGCCCGGTAACCCCCTCGACCGCCCAGCCGCGCGCGACCTGCGCCTTGAGGATCGCGCGGCTGCGATAGGTGTAGCCGCTGTGGATCGGCAGGCTGTGATCGAAGATGTGCAGGATGCGCATGCCGATGCTGTGCCACGCGAGTGTTTAACGCCGCGTCAACCGCATGGGGGTAGCAAGGGGCATCGGCGCGACACGGAGCGAGCATATGATCGACAATTTCTCGCTCGGGCTGACGCATGGGTTGATGCTGCTCACCGCCTGGCTGTTGCTGCGCCGCCCCGACCTCGATCGCGAGGGCGGCGAGGCGCCCAAGGGGTTCGCCGCGCGGCTGCGGCCGGGTCGCAAGCGCGACGATGGGTGACGCACCCGGCGCGCCGCGCGGGGAGTTGCGCGCGCTCACCAGCGTGCGCGGGATCGCCGCGTGGTTCGTCGTCTTCTACCATATCCGCGAATCGGTGGCGGGGCTCGGCGGCTGGCCGCTCGCGATCGTCGCGCATGGCTATCTCGCGGTCGATTTCTTCTTCCTGCTGTCGGGCTTCGTGCTGTGGCTGAGCTATGCCGAGCGGCTTCGCAGCGGGGGCTTGCGCGTGGTACCGGGTTTTCTCCAGCGACGATTCGCCAGGATCTGGCCGCTGCATGCGGTGGTGCTGAGCGGCGGGGTCGCGCTCGCGCTGCTGCTCGCGGCGACGGGGCGGCACGATCCAGTCGACTTTCCCTTTGCCGAACTCCCGCTGCATTATCTGCTGGTGCAGAATTGGGGGTTCACCCGCGCGCTGGCGTGGAACGACCCCGCCTGGTCGATCTCGGTCGAGACCGCAGCGTACCTGCTCTTCCCGCTGCTGGCCTTCGCGATCGACTGGCGCCGGCTGCCGAGCTGGACGCTGCTGGGAATGATCGCGGTACTGCTGGCGGCGCTGCACGCGGTGTTCGCGGCGGCCGGCAGCGACTCGCTCAACGCCGACATTCCGCGCTTCGGCCTGCTGCGCTGCCTGATCGAGTTCAGCATGGGAACGATCGTGTGCGCCTTGTGGCTACGTTGGCGCGGATCGGCACTAGTGGCGCGCGTCGCCGCCGGGCTGGCGCTCGCGGCGTTGGCCGCGGTGGCAGCGGGCTGGGCACCCGAGACATTACTGGTTCCTGTCTGCTTCGCCGCTGCCCTGCTGGCGCTGGCGTTGACCTCGGGCGCGCGAAACCCGCTCGAGGCCGCACCGCTGCACTGGCTCGGCGAGCTCAGCTACGCGACCTATCTGTGCCATTTCCTGCTGTGGAAGGCGTTCAAGCTTGCCTTCGTCGCCGCGCCCGGTCCGGTCGGCTGGCCGCTGATCGCGCTGTATCTGGCGCTGGTGCTGGCGGCGTCGGCAGCGCTCTATGGCTGGGTAGAGCGGCCCGCGCAGCGGTGGCTCAATGCCGCCGCACCGAAATTCCGTCGCCCCAGCGAAAGCTGGGGCCTCCCGCGATAGCGGCGCACCATCGCGGGAGATGCCAGCCTTCGCTGGCATGACGGCGTTATCGACAGATCAATGCACCGCTTCGGTGCCGACCTTCTCGAGCGCCTCAATCAGCGCCTTGTTGAACGCCGGAATGTCGCCCGGATTGCGGCTGGTGATCAGATTGCCGTCGACCACCACTTCCTCGTCGACCACATCGGCGCCGGCATTTTCGAGATCGGTGCGCACCGACGGCCAGCTCGTCACGCGGCGGCCATCGACGACATCGGCCTCGACCAGCAGCCACGGGGCGTGGCAGATCGCCGCGACGATCTTGTCGTCGTCCATGAACTCTTCGACGATCTCGATCGCGCGTTCCTGCAGCCGCATCGTGTCGGGGTTGGCGAGCCCGCCCGGCAGGACCAGCGCGTCGAAATCCTCGGTATCGACGTCGTCGAGCGTCATGTCGGGGGTGATCGTCTCGGTCGGCTCGCTGTCGTTCTTGACGCCCTGGATCGGGTCGGTCTTGATCGACGCCAGCGTCACCTGGACGCCGGCATCGAGCAGCGCCTGGCGGGGGTCGAACAGCTCCGAATGTTCGAAGCCGTCGGTGGCGAGCATCAGCACGCGGATATTGTTCAGGTCGGCCATGGGATAGCTCCATCGAAAGTGGAAATCGTTCCTGCCGCCAACCGTCGGCCAAGGCGCTTGTTCCAGCGTTCGCGACGGTTGCGGAACGAAGCTGCGCGCCGCGCATTCCTGATGCCACCCAAACGAGGAACCGATGCCGGACTCGACGATCATCTATCACGACGACAGCGAAGCCGGCATCACGCGCAAGAAGGTGCGGGGTGGCTGGGGCTATTGGAACCCCGCGGGCGAGCGGATCAAGGACCGCGACGAGATCGACCGGCTCAACGCGATCGGCCTGCCGCCCGCCTATCGCGACGCCTGGTATTGCCCCAGCCCGCACGGCCATATCCAGGCGGTCGGCTGGGACGAGAAGGGCCGCAAGCAATATCGCTATCACCTCGAATTCCGCGAAACGCAGGAAGCCGCCAAATATGCGCGCTGCCCCGCCTTCGGGCTCGCGCTGCCCAAGCTGCGCAAGCGCGTCGAGCGCGACCTGCGCTCGCCCAAATTGAGCCGCGCGCGTGCGGTGGCGGCGGTAGTGCGGCTGCTCGACCACGGCCATGTCCGCATCGGCAACGAAGGCTATGCCAAGGCGAATAAGAGCTTCGGCGCGACGACGCTGCGCAAGCACCACGCCAAGCTGACCGGCAAGACGCTGCGGCTGCAATATCGCGCCAAATCGGGCAAGATGCGGCTGATGACAATCACCGACGGTTCGCTGATCCGCTTCGTGAAGCGCTGCCAGGACCTGCCCGGCCAGCATTTGTTCCGCTGGGTCGACCAGGCGGGCGAGACGCATCCGGTCACGTCGAGCGACGTCAACGCCTATATCCGCGAAGCGATGGCCGGCGAATTCACCGCCAAGCATTTCCGCACCTGGGGCGCCAGTGCGATCGCGTTCGAGACGCTGGCGCTCGCCGAGGCGCCGATCGGACTGAAGGCGATGCTCGAACCCGTCACCGAAGCACTCGGCAACACCCCCGCGATCGCGCGCAAAAGCTATGTCCACCCCGCCTTGGTCGAGCTCGCCAAGGACAAGGCGGCGCAGATCGAGATGCGCGCCGCGCTCCGCCTACCGCGATCGACCCGCCACTTGTCGCGCGCCGAACGCGGGCTGATAGCATTCCTGGCCGCGCTCGACCAAGCCGAGCCCTCGCCCGCCAAGGCCGCCTGAAGAAAGCCGAATGACCAACACCACCGCCGCCGTCTCGAACACCGCCGACACCGTCACGCTCACCCCCGAACTGGTCCAGCAACAGGGCCGGCGCCTGCTGGTCGACGGGCTCGACTGGCTGCAGGGGCATTGGCTGCAGATCCTGATCGCGATCGGCGTGGCGACGCTGATCGTGCTTGCGCTCGCCGCGCTCAAGGGTTGGGGCAAGCGCTATTGCGACCGCCAGCCGGTGGTGACCGGGTGGAGCGGCGTGCTGGGACGCGCGATCGCCAAGACCAGCACCTTCTTCATGGTGATGATCGCCGCCAAGCTGGTCGTCGGCTATGCCGATGCGCCGGTCGCGGTGAACGGCACCGTCAACTTCTTCTTCACGATCGCGGCGGTGTTCCAAGCGGCGATCTGGGCACGCGAAGTCATCCTCGGGCTGGTCGAGGCGCGCACCACGTCCGAGCGGCATTCGTCCGAAGCCCTGGGCAGCGCGATGGGGATCATCCGGCTGCTGGTGACCTTCGCGCTGTTCGCGATCGCGCTGATCGTCGTGCTCGACAATCTGGGGGTCAACGTCACCGGTCTGGTCGCGGGCCTTGGTGTCGGCGGCATCGCGATCGGTCTGGCGGCGCAGGGCATCTTCGCCGATCTGTTCGCCGCGCTGTCGATCATCTTCGACAAGCCGTTTCGCCGCGGCGACAGCATCAATTACGACCAGACCAGCGGCAATATCGAGGCGATCGGCCTGAAATCGACGCGAATCCGCTCGTTCCAGGGCGAAGAGCGGATCATCTCGAACAAGCAATTGCTCGACAAGGAAATCCAGAACAACACCCGGCGCGACCATCGCCGCGCGCGCTTTGCGATCGGGGTGGTGTACCAGACATCGCCCGAAGTCTGCGCGCGCATCCCGGGCATCCTGCAGGAAATCGTCGAGGCGCATGACCGCGTGTTCGTCCGCGCCGGCTTCCTGGGCTTCGGCGCGTCGAGCCTCGATTTCGAGGTCGAGTTCGATTCGCCCGGCGCCGACTTCCCCGCCTTCTACGATGGCCGCACCGCGATCGGCATCGCGATCCTCAAGCGGCTGAACGCCGAGAAGATCGAGATCGCCTATCCGACGCAGACGACCTTCACCGCGGCCCCCGACGGGACGATGATCATGCCTTATGCGCAGGTGCAGCCGGTACGCGAAGTCGATCGCAGCGACGCGCCCGCCGCCGGCTAAGCCGCGCAAAGCATTGCCGCTTTCGTTGCGGTGACGATCGGCGTACCGCGCGGGAATGTACCGCCCGATCGCCGCCCTTTTGATCGCCATGCCGATCGCCGCCGATGCGCAGGAGGCGCGCGAGCTTTGCCCCTCGCGCCCGGGGCTGGGGACGCCGGCGTGCATCGTCGATGCCGGGCGGGTGCTCGCCGAAACCGGACTCGCCAGCTTCGAGCGCGAGGATGACGGCGACCTGCGGACCGACACGCTGATCGCCGCCGACTCGCTGGTGCGGCTCGGGCTCGACGGCGACAGCGAGGTCCAGCTCGGCTGGACCGCGTTCGGGCGCGTTCGCGAGCGCGACGCGATCACCGTCGATGTCGTGACCCAGAGCGGGCTCGGCGACGTCAGCCTCGCCTATAAGCGCAGCCTGGCGAACCCCGATGGCAGCGGCTGGTCGGTCGCGGTCCAGCCCTTTGCGACCTTGCCCGTCGGCGGCGAGGCGATCGGCGCGGGCGATTGGGGCGCTGGATTGTTGGTGCCGGTCACTGGCGAGCTCGGCGGCGGAGTGTCGTTCGAACTCACCCCGCGGATCGACGCCGCGGTCGACGAGGATCGCAGCGGACGGCATTTGGCCTATGGCAGCGTGATCGGGATCGAGCTTGCGGTGAGCGATGCGGTGTCGCTGACGCTCGAAGGGTCGGCATTGCGCGACAATGATCCGGACGGGCGGCGGACCGAGATGCTCGGCGCCGCGGCACTGGCGTGGCAGCCGGGTGACGATGTGCAGATCGACGCCGGCGGCGCGGTGGGGCTCAACCGCGATTCACCCGATTTCCAGCTATATCTGGGCGTAGCGCGCCGGTTCTAGCCACCGCCCCCTCGTCATTCCCGCGAAAGCGGGAATCCCGATGGGCGGCCCTGGCGGCTCCTGGATTCCCGCTTTCGCGGGAATGACGGATTAAGCGCGTCGCCTACCCCGCCCCCTCCTCCAAACTCAGCAGCGACGCATTCCCCCCCGCGCTGGTGGTATCCACCGACACCGCGCGCTCGACGCAGAAGCGCGGCAGATAATTCGGCCCGCCGGCCTTTGGCCCGGTGCCCGACAGCCCCTCGCCGCCGAACGGCTGCGATCCCACCACCGCGCCGATCATCGACCGGTTGATATACAGGTTGCCGACCTTCGCGGTCGCTTCGGCGATTTCGGCCGATCGCGCGATCCGGCTGTGCAGCCCCATCGTCAGCCCGAACCGCTTGGCGTTGACCCGCTCGATCGTCGCATGCAGTTCACCCGCGCGCCACGTCGCGACGTGGAGCAGCGGCCCGAACCATTCCTGATTCAAGTCATCCAGGTCATTGAGGCGGATCGCGGTCGGCGGCACGAAGCGACCGGTCGCGGGCACCGGGACGGTCTTGATCCAGCGACCCTTCACGCTCTCGCGATAGGCCATCAGCTTGGCATAGGCGGCATCGTCGATCACCGGGCCGACATCGGTGCGCGGATCGCCCGGATCGCCGACCACCAGCAACTCCATCGCCCCGCGCAGCATCGTCAGGATCGTCTCGGCGACTTCCTCCTGCACGATCAACAGCCGCAGCGCCGAGCAACGCTGCCCCGCCGAACGGAAGGCCGAGGCGATGACATCGGCCACCACCTGTTCGGGCAAGGCGGTCGAATCGACGATCATCGCGTTGATCCCGCCGGTTTCGGCGATCAGCGGGACGATCGGGCGGTTGTCGTCCTCGAGCAGGCTGCGCGCGATCGCCTTGGCGGTGGCGGTCGATCCGGTGAAGGCGACGCCGGCGATCCGGGTATCGCCGGTCAGCGCCGCTCCCGCCTCGGCCCCGCCGGTCACCAGCACCAGCGCATCGCGTGGCACCCCGGCTTCATGCGCCAGCTCGACCGCGCGCGCGGCGATTCCCGGCGTCTGCGGCGCTGGCTTGGCCACCACGCTATTGCCCGCGACCAACGCGGCGGCGTTCTGGCCGGTGAAGATCGCCAGCGGGAAGTTCCACGGCGCGATCGTCGCCCACACCCCGCGCCCCATCATCCGCAGTTCGTTGCGCTCGCCGGTCGGCCCGGGGAGTATCCGCGGCGCGAGGATGCCACGTGCCTGCATCGCATAGTAACGGCAGAAATCGGCGGCCTCGCGGATTTCGCCCAGCGCATCGGGAATCGTCTTGAACGCCTCGCGCACGGCATAGGCCATGAGTTCGGTGCGGTTGGCTTCGAGCAGGTCGGCATAGCGTTCGAGTATCGCGGCGCGGGTTTCGACCGGGGTGGCGGACCAGGTGGGGAAGGCGGCGTGGGCGCGGGTGATGGCGGCACTAACCCCGTTCGTTTCGAGCGAAGTCGAGAAACCCTGGTCAGCGCTCCGCGAAGGTGTCTCGACTTCGCTCGACACGAACGGGGAAGGGGTCGCGATCAGCGGGAGGGGGGCAGAAGCGATCGCCCTAGCCGTCTCGCGCAACACCTCGCGCTCGGCCAGGTCGATCCCCTCGCTATTGCCCCACGCCCCCATCAGATCCTTGGGCAGCGGAATGCTCGGATGCCTGGTCCCCCCGACCGCAGCGATCTTCTCGACCGGATCGGCCATCAATTCGGCATCGCTAAGGCCTGCATCGGCAAGCTGATGCACGAACGACGAATTCGCGCCATTCTCCAGCAATCGGCGCACCAGATACGCCAGCAAATCGCGATGCCCGCCCACCGGCGCATAGATCCGGCAATGATGGCCGTGCTCGCGCACCAGCCGTTCGTACAGCCCCTCGCCCATGCCGTGCAGCCGCTGGAATTCGAAGTCGCGGCTGTTGCCCGCCCATTCGAGGATCGTTGCGACGGTCAGCGCATTGTGGCTTGCAAAGGCCGGGCGGATATTGGTCGCATCGAGCATGTCGCGGGCGCAGGCGAGGTACGACACGTCGGTCGCCGCCTTGCGCGTGAACAGCGGATAATCGGCCAGCCCCTCGACCTGGGTGCGCTTGATTTCGCTGTCCCAATAGGCGCCCTTGACCAGCCGGACGTTCATCGGGCGATCGAGCCCATCGGCCCAGCCGATCACGCTGCGCGCGCGCTTGCCATAGGATTGCACCGCCATGCCATAGCCGTCCCAGCCGCGAAGCTCGGGCCGCTGCGCGACCGCGCCGATGATCTCGAGGCTCATCTCCAGCCGCTCGCTCTCCTCGGCATCGACCGTCAGCGCGATGTTCTGCGCCGCGGCTTCGGACGCGAGCTGCGCCAGCATGTCGCTGAGCTCGGGCACGCAGCTATCCCATTGCGCGACCTCGTAGCGGGCGTGAAGCGCCGACAGCTTGACCGAAATCGAATGCCCCGCCTTGGGATCGCGCCCCACCGCGCGGATCGCGTCGAAATAGGCGGCGAAATAGCGCTCGGCATCGGCCTTGGTCCGCGCCGCCTCGCCCAGCATGTCGAAGCTGGCGGTGAAGCCCTTGTTCTCGGGCCGGCGCATCCGCTTCATCGCCTCGTCGATGGTGCGGCCCATCACGAAGACCTCGCCCATCATCTTCATCGCCGCGCCCACCGCTTGGCGAACGAACGGCTCACCCGCGCGGCTGATCAGCCGCTGGAGCGCATTGCCCTCCTCGCGCACCAGCACGCGGCCCACCACCAGTCCCCAGGTCGCCGAATTGACCAAGGCCGAGTTCGATTTGCCGGCATGGGTGCGCCAATCGGCATCGCCCAGTTTGTCGGCGATCAGCAAATCGGCGGTTTCGGGATCGGGCACGCGCAAAAACGCCTCGGCCAGGCTCAACAGCGCGACGCCCTCGGACGAATTGAGCCGATATTC
Organism: Sphingomonas sp. S1-29; assembly: GCF_026167545.1. Lineage (NCBI taxonomy): Bacteria > Pseudomonadati > Pseudomonadota > Alphaproteobacteria > Sphingomonadales > Sphingomonadaceae > Sphingomonas > Sphingomonas sp. S1-29. Next base: position 1,681,863 of record NZ_CP110678.1, read on the forward strand.
CTGCAGAAACTGGTTCACCCACCCCTTGTTCTGCGCTGCGCGCAGGTCGGCGATCAGCCCCGCCGAATGATCGAGCACCCGCGCGCGCGAATCGGGGGTGAGCCGGGCGCGCTCCAAAAGCGGCTTTAGAACATCGGGTTCGGCCATCCGGTGCAGATTTGCCAAAGAGTTACGCTGAAGTGACGGTACGGCGCTCTGCATTTTCGTGGTTCCGGTCAGCCAAGGCTTGCGGCCCCTGCCCCAAGCCCGTTAAAGGTTGCGGCGCGCTATGCTGCAAAAATGCGAGACCGCCTAGCGTGGGAGAGCGAATGCCGATCACCATGCAGGAACGGGCCGGGCAAATCGGCAGCGAAGCGGTGTCCGACTGGGTCGAGGTGACCCAGGCGATGATCGACAAATTTGCCGACGCGACCGGCGATCACCAGTTCATCCATGTCGATCCCGCCCGCGCGGCGATGACGCCGTTCGGCGGCACGATCGCGCACGGCTTCCTCACCTTGTCGCTGATGCCGATGCTGTCGGCCAGGACCGCGCTGCCCGAAATCGCCAATGTCAAAATGGGCGTCAATTATGGCGGCAACAAAGTGCGGTTCCTCACCCCCGTGCGCTCGGGAAGCCGGGTGCGCGGGCGCTTCAAATTGCTCGACCTGGCCGAAAAACGCCCCGGCCAGTGGCAACAGACCAATGCTTTCACCGTCGAGATCGAAGGCGAGGAAAAGCCCGCGATGATCGCCGAATGGATCAGCCAGATATTCGTCTAAGTCCCAAAAGCCCCCTCCCGCCAGCGGGAGGGGGGAAACAGAAGGAACCACCATGCGCTCTGCCGTCATCGTTTCCACCGCCCGCACCCCGATCGGCCGCGCCTATCGCGGCGCGTTCAACAATCTTCCCGCCCCCACGCTGGGCGCCAAATCGCTCGAAGCCGCGATCGAACGCGCCGGGATCGAGGGCGGCCATGTCGACGACGTCGTGTGGGGCGCGGCGCTCCAGCAAGGCCATCAGGGCGGCAACATCGCGCGCCAGGTCGCGCTGCGCGCCGGCCTGCCGGTGACCGTCTCGGGCATGTCGATCGATCGCCAATGCGCCTCGGGGCTGATGGCGATCGCCACCGCCGCCAAGCAGATCATCGTCGACAATATGGACGTCACCGTCGGCGGCGGCGTCGAATCGATCAGCCTGGTGCAGACGCCGCAGATGCGCGTCGCCGCCGATCCCGAACTGCTGGCGATGCACGCCAACGTCTATATGCCGATGCTGCAAACCGCCGAAACCGTCGCCAACCGCTATGGCATCAGCCGCGAGCGCCAGGACGCCTATGGCCTTGAATCACAGCGCCGCACCGCCGCCGCGCAGGAAGCCGGGCGCTTCGATGCCGAGATCGTCCCCGTCACCGCGACGATGAACGTGGTCGATAAGGCGACCAAAGAAGTCAGCCAGAAGGAAGTGAGGCTCGCCAAGGACGAGGGCAACCGCCCCGAAACCAATGCCGAGGGGCTGGCCGCGCTGCAGCCGGTGATCCCCGGCGGATCGATCACCGCGGGCAATGCCAGCCAGCTTTCGGACGGTTCCTCGGCCTGTGTCCTGATGGAGGAAAGCGTCGCGTCGAAGCGGGGCTTGCAGCCGCTCGGCCGCTATATCGGCATGGCGGTGGCGGGAACCGAGCCCGACGAAATGGGCATCGGCCCGGTGTTCGCGGTGCCCAAGTTGCTCGAACGCTTCAACCTGAAGGTCGAGGATATCGGCCTGTGGGAGCTGAACGAAGCGTTCGCGGTGCAGGTGCTCTACAGCGCCGACAAGCTTGGCATTCCGTATGATCTGCTCAACGTCAATGGCGGCGCGATCTCGATCGGCCATCCCTATGGCATGTCGGGCGCGCGGATGACCGGCCATGCGCTGATCGAGGGCAAGCGCCGCGGCGCGAAATATGTCGTGGTGACGATGTGCGTCGGCGGCGGCATGGGCGCGGCGGGGCTGTTCGAGGTGCTGTGAGCTAAATACATAGCGAGCTTATCACGGTTTACAGATTTTTTGTAATATAGGATAAGCTCGCTATGGATCGCCGTCGCAACCCGTTTGCCCCCGGCGCCGGCTCGCCGCCTCCCGAGCTTGCCGGTCGAGCCGATTTGATCGAACGCGCATCGGTCGCGCTCGATCGGGTGCGCGCTGGGCGAGCGGCGCGAAGCGTGATCCTCTATGGACTGCGCGGCGTCGGCAAGACGGTGTTGCTGACGACGATATGGAACCGCGCCGAGGACGACGGCATGATCGTCGTGGCGCTCGAAGCACCCGAAGGCCGATCGCTGCCGGGGATCCTCGTCCCCGCGCTTCGTGCCAGCCTGTTGCGGCTCGACCGGATCAAGCGCGCCACCGCCGGGGTCACCCGGGCGCTGCGGGCGCTGGCGGGCTTTGCCAAATTGAAGGTCCGCTACGACGATATCGAAGTCGCGATCGACGTCGAACCCGAGCCGGGTCTTGCCGATTCGGGCGACCTCGATGCCGATCTCGCCGACCTGATGATCGCGGTGGGCGAAGCCGCGCGCGAGCGCGAGACCGCGGTCGTGCTCGCGATCGACGAGCTCCAATATGTCCCCGAACGCGAGCTCGCCGCGCTCATCGCCGCGATCCACCGCGCCGCGCAGCGCCAGTTGCCGGTCACGCTCATCGCCGCGGGGCTGCCGCAATTGCTGGGCCAGATGGGCGATGCCAAATCCTACGCCGAGCGCCTGTTCGAATTCGTCGCGATCGGCGCGCTCGATCCCGAGGCGGCGGCGGCAGCGATTCGCCTGCCGATCGAGCGCGAAGAGGAGGCGATCGACGATGCAGCGATCGACGCGATCGTCGCCGATACCGAAGGCTATCCCTATTTCATCCAGGAATGGGGCAAGCATAGCTGGGATGTTGCCGAAGCCTCGCCGATCAGTTCCGACGATGTCGCCGCCGCGCGGATCCTCGCGCTCGCCGAACTCGACGCAAGCTTCTTCCGCGTCCGCTTCGACCGGCTTACCCCCAAGGAAAAACGCTATCTGCGCGCGATGGCGCGGCTGGGGCCGGGGCCGCACCGGTCGGGCGATGTCGCCCAGGCGATGGACGCGCCGGTCAGCAGCCTCGCGCCGACGCGCAACAGCCTGATCGCCAAGGGGATGTTGTTCAGCCCCTCGCATGGCGACACCGCCTTCACCGTCCCGCTATTCGATGCCTATATGCGCCGGGTAATGCCCGAATAACGCCGGGCGGCCGCACCGCGGCATGTGAAAGGGTCGATCATCCTCCAGCCCGATGTCATCGCCGCGCCTGCCTCGGGCGCCGGCCTGCCGATGCCGCGCCGCGTCACCGCGATCGCGGCGATCTCGTTCGGCACCGCGCTGTTCGTCATCGACGGGTCGATCGCCAATGTCGCGCTGCCGACGATCGCGCGCGAGCTCGGCGTCGGCGAGGGCAGCGTCGTCGCGGTCGTGACGCTCTACCAACTGGTGCTGGTGATGGGGCTGCTGCCCTTTGCCGGGCTGGGCGACCGCGTGGGGCACCGGCGGCTGTACCAGCTCGGCCAGCTCGTCTTCCTGCTCGCCTCGGCGGCGTCGCTGCTGGTCGACAGCTTCGCGCAATTGCTGCTGGTGCGCGGCGGCCAGGCGATCGGTGCGGGCATGGCGCTCAGCGTGTCGGCGGCGATGCTGCGCGACATCTATCCGGCGCGCAGCCTGGGGAGCGGGCTGGGCATCAACAGCGTCATCGTCGCCTCGTCGAACGCGCTCGCGCCGACATTGGGCGGGTTCATCGTCGCGCAGCTCGACTGGCGCTGGGTGTTCTGCGCCGCGGTGCCCTTCGCTTTGGTGTCGATGTTGCTCGGCCGCGCGCTCCCCGCCCCCGTGCCGCGCAAGGAGCGGTTCGACCTGGCGGGCGGCGTATGGAGCGCGCTTACCGTCGGGTTGTTGATCGGCGGGCTCGAACTGGCGGTCCACGGCACGCTCTCGCCGCTCGGCATCGGCGCGGCCATCGTCGGGCTGGTCAGCGCTATCCTGCTCTATCGCCGCGAACGCGCGCGCACCCGCCCCACCGTGCCGATCGACTTGCTGGCGATCCGCGTCATCGGCCTGTCGGTGCTCGGCGCGATCGCCGCCTTCGTCGCCACCAGCGCAATGGTGGTGGCGCTGCCCTTCCGCTTCGAACGCGGCATGGGGTTCAGCCCGGCCGAGGTCGGGCTGTTGATCCTCCCCTTTCCGCTCACCCTGCTGGTGGTCGCACCGCTCGCGGGGTGGCTCTCCGACCGGGTGAAGCCGTCGCTGCTGGGGATCGCCGGCATGACGCTGGCGACTGCCGGGCTGCTGCTGATCGGCTTCCTACCCACCGACGCGGGGTGGCCCGCGATCGCGTGGCGGTTGTCGATCGCGGCGGCGGGCTTCGGGCTGTTCCTCGCCCCCAATTCGCGGCTGATCATCGGCGAGGCACCGCGCGATCGTGCGGCGGCGGCGGGCGGACTGCTGTCGACCGCGCGGTTGCTCGGGCAGACGCTCGGCGCATCGATCGTCGGCATCGCGCTGGCGGCGGGAATCGGCATCGGCCCCGCGCCGTTCGTGATCGCCGCCGCCTTCGCGCTGCTCGCCGGGCTGTGCAGCGTCGTGCGGTTGCGCACCACCTGACGGAAACCCTTGGGCCCCCGCTCGTTGTGCCAGGGAAACCAATCGATGGAGACCCGATATGCAGGCCAAGCAGGAAGACGACACCGCGATCCGCGACCGGATGTGGAAGGAAATGGCCAAGAGCCCGTTCGTGATGATCGGCCTGGTCGGCAGCCACCAGCATAGCGAGCCGATGACCGCGCAGCTCGACCCCGACGCCAACGGCGAATTCTGGTTCTACTGCAACAAGGACAACCGCATCGCCGGCGGCAGCGAGGCGATGGCGCAGTTCGTGGCGAAGGGGCATGACGTGTTCGCCTGCATCCACGGCACGCTCACCACCGAGACGCGCCCCGAGATCTTCGACAAATATTGGTCGAAGCAGACCGAGGCCTGGTTCGAGGGCGGGAAGCAGGACCCCAATATCATGATGCTGCGCTTCGAGCTGAAGGACGCCGAAATCTGGGAGGGCGACCAGTCGCTGTCGGGCAAGCTCAAGATGATCACCGGCCAGACGATCAAGCCGAGCGAAGCAGGCAGCCACGCCGAGGTGGCGCTGTAAGCTTCTTCTTCTAAGCCCTCTCCCGCCTGCGGGAGAGGGTTGGGTGAGGGCCTTCTTGTTCTACGAGTAAAAAAGCCCTCACCGCTGCGACTAGGGGCCGCAAGTGCGCCCCCAAGTCTCGCTCCTCTCCCGCAAGCGGGAGAGGATAAAGCGGCCCTACCCCTGGTGCGTCGCGATCCATTCCTCGAGCACCGGCGCGATCCGCGTCCGCCACTTCGATCCGTTGAAGATGCCGTAATGGCCGACCTCCTCGGCCATGTGGTACCGCTTGTGTTTCTCGGGCAGCTTGGTCGCCAGCGTCAGCGCCGCCTTGGTCTGGCCCAGCCCCGAAATATCGTCGCGCTCGCCCTCGATCGCCAGCAGCGCGACATCGGTGATCGCCGCCGGATCGACCAGCTTGCCGCGATGCGTCATCGTCCCCATCGGCAGCGAATGATCCTGAAACACCACCGAAATCGTCTGTAGATAGAATTCGGCGGTCATGTCGCAGACCGATCGATATTCGTCGTAGAACGCCATCGTCGCATCGGCGCTGTCGTCGTCGCCCTTCACCAGATGTTTGAACATTTCCCAATGCGAAACCATGTGGTTGCCGAGGTTCATCGTCATGAACCCGGCGAGCTGGAGGAAGCCCGGATACACCCGCCGGCCGGCGCCGGCATATTGCATCGGCACCGTCGCGATGACGTTCTTTTCGAACCACATATGCGGCCGCTCGGTCGCCAGCGTATTGACCGCGGTCGGCGCCTCGCGCGTGTCGATCGGGCCGCCCATCAGCGACAGCGTCAGCGGGCGGTTGGGATGCTGGTCGGCGCTCATCACCGCGACCGCGGCATAGACCGGCACCGAAGGCTGGCACACCGCCAGCACATGCGCGCGCGGGTCGCCTTCCCCGCCGATCTCGGCCAGCCAGTCGATGACATAATCGATATAGTCGTCGAGGTCGAAGCGCCCGTCGGACACCGGCACCTGCTTGGCGTCGCGCCAATCGGTGATGTAGATGTCGGCGCTCGGCAGCATCCGCTCGACCGTGCCGCGCAACAGCGTAGCATAATGCCCCGACATCGGTGCGACGATCAGCAATTTGGGGCCGCCCGTGATGCCTTCGCGGACGAAATGCTTGAGCTGGCCGAACGGGCGGCGCGCGACGATTTCCTCGCGGACCGCGACCTGCTTGCCGTCGATTTCGGTGTGCGTCAGCCCGAACACCGGCTTGCCGCGCGGTGCCGAGACATGCGCGAACACCTCGAGCGCCGATGCCAACATCGGCCCGCCGCCGAAATAGGCGAACGGGTTTGCCGGATTGTTGAGCAGCCCCGCCCCGAAATTCGCCATCGCGCTTGCGCTTGCCAGCATCGATCGCTGCATTTCATAGGCGTTGTAGAGCATTCGGTATCTCCTGGCCGTGGATCGGGCGGCAATGGGTCGCGCACTATAGCGCGGGGTTGCCGCGGCGCAATGTACGACAAAAGTGGGGGTGGGGTCCGCCCGCAGGAGGAGCCCTACCGCATGTCCGTCGCCCCAGCGAAAGCTGGGGCCTTTCAGTTGCAAGTCGCTCGCCTCGCCGCAGAAGACCCCAGCCTTCGCTGGGGTGACGAAATGTGGAGCACTCGGCAGTTCCCCCCGCGCCAACTTCGCGCTACGCCTCTGTCATGGCCACCTCCGCCGCGACGCTCGCTTCTCCGCCCAAGCCCCCGGCAAAGAAACTCAGCAGCTTGCTGATCGTCTGGCGCTTCACCAGGGCCTATCCGCTGCAGCTGGCGGGCGCGGTGGTCGCGCTGATCGTCGCCGCGACCGCGACGCTCTATGTGCCGCGCACCTTCCAGCTGGTGGTCGACAACGGCTTTGCCGGCGGCACCGATCCGGCGTCGATCGCGCCCTATTTCCACCGGCTGCTGATGGTCGTCGGCATCCTCGCGCTGGCGACCGCGGGGCGTTTCTATTTCGTCTCGTGGCTCGCCGAGCGCACCGTCGCCGACATGCGAAACGCGGTGCATCGCAACCTGCTGCGGCTCGCGCCCAAATGGTTCGAGGAAAACCGCCCCTCCGAAATCGCCTCGCGCCTCACCGCCGATACTGCGATCGTCGAACAGATCGTCGGATCGACGGTGTCGGTGGCGCTACGCAACGTCCTCGTCGGCTTTGGCGGCCTCGCCTATCTGTTCGCGCTCAGCCCCAAGATCGCCTTGTACCTCGTCGTCGGTATCCCGATCGTCATTCTGCCGATCATGGCCTTGGGCGCGCGCGTGCGGCGCTTGTCGCGGTCGAGCCAGGACCGCGTCGCCGACATCGGCACGATCGCGTCCGAAACCTTGGGCGCGATGAAGATCGTCCAGGCGTTCGGCCAGGAATCGCGCGAGGCCGATCGCTTCAAGACCGCGGTCGACCGCAGCTTCGACACCGCCAAGGCGCGCTTCGCCACGCGCGCGCTGATGACCGCGCTCGTCATCGGGCTGTTGTTCGGCGCGGTGACGCTGATCATCTGGGAAGCGGTGAGCGATGTCGCATCGGGCCGCACCACCGGCGGATCGATCACCGCCTTCGTCATCACCGCGGGGCTCGTCACCGGATCGTTCGGCGCGCTGATCGAAGTCTATGGCGACCTGCTGCGCGCCTCGGGCGCGGCGGCGCGGCTTGCCGAATTGCTGACCGAACAGCCCGACATCGCCGCCCCGGCCAACCCGGTGGCGTTGCCAAACCCGTCGGTAGGGCGGGTGGCGTTCGATCACGTCACCTTCCGCTACCCCACCCGCCCCGAAGTCGCCGCGCTCGCGGACTTCACTTTGTCGGTCGAAAGCGGCGAAACCGTTGCGGTGATCGGGCCATCGGGCGCGGGCAAATCGACATTGTTCCAGTTGGTCCAGCGTTTCTACGACCCCGACCAGGGCAAGGTGCTGGTTGACGGCGTGCCGATCGCCACCGCCGACCCCGCCGATGTGCGCGGGCGGATCGCGATGGTGCCGCAGGAGACGGTGATCTTCGCCGCCTCGGCGCGCGACAATCTGCGCTACGGCAAATGGGAGGCGAGCGACGAGGAATTGTGGCGCGCCGCCGCCGACGCCAACGCCGCCGATTTCCTGCGCGCGCTGCCGGAGGGGCTGGACACCTTCCTCGGCGAAGGCGGTGCGCGCCTGTCGGGCGGCCAGCGCCAGCGGCTCGCAATCGCCCGCGCGCTGCTGCGCGATGCGCCGATCCTGCTGCTCGACGAGGCGACGTCGGCGCTCGATGCCGAAAGCGAGCGGCTGGTACAGGACGCGCTCGAACGGCTGATGCGCGACCGCACGACGTTGGTGATCGCGCACCGCCTGGCAACGGTACGCGCCGCGCAGCGGATCGTGGTGATGGACGAAGGCCGGATCGTCGAAATGGGCAGCCACGCCGAGCTGATCGCGCGCGGCGGCCTGTACGCAAGGCTCGCCAGCCTGCAATTCAGCGAAGCGGCTTAATATCCCCCTCCCGCTTGCGGGAGGGGCTAGGGGAGGGCATGTTCCCGGCAAAATAGCGCCGTTTGCGACGACAGGCCCTCCCCCGGCCCCTCCCGCAAGCGGGAGGGGAGCTCGAAATGCGCGAATTCGACATCATCGTCTATGGTGCCACCGGCTATACCGGCAGGCTGGTCGCCGAATATCTCGCCACCCATTATCCCGACCGCAAATGGGCGATGGCGGGGCGTTCGCTCACCAAGCTCGAACAGGTCCGCGCCGAAATTGGTGCCGCCGCCGACGTGCCGCTGATCACCGCCAATGCCGACGACCCATCGGCGCTCAAGGCGATGTGCGAACGCGCGCAGGTCATCATCACCACCGTCGGCCCGTATCAGACGCATGGCGAAGCATTGCTCGCCGCCTGCGCCGCCACCGGCACCGGCTATGCCGACCTGTGCGGCGAGCCTGCCTGGATGCGCCAGATGATCGACAAATATGACGCCGCTGCCAAGGCTTCGGGCGCGCGCATCCTGTTTTCCTGCGGCTTTGATTCGATCCCGTTCGACCTTGGCGTCTGGACGCTGCAACAGGCGGCACAGGCCAAGTTCGGCCACGCCGCCCCGCGCGTCAAATGCCGAATCCGCAAGATGCAAGGGACGTTCAGCGGCGGCACCTTCGCCAGCGCCAAGGCGACGATGGCCGCAGCCGCGCGCGACATGAGCATCCTAAAGCTGATGATCGATCCCTTCGCGCTCGCCCCCGGCTTCGACGGCCCAGCCCAGCCAAAGGGGATGCTGCCCGAATATGACGCCGCGGTCGGCGCCTGGGTCGCGCCGTTCGTGATGGCGGCGATCAACACCAAGAATGTCCACCGCACCAACGCGCTGCTGGGCCATGCCTATGGCACCGACTTCGTCTATGACGAGATGATGATCGCGCCGGGTCTGGGCGACATCGGCAAGGCAGCCGCCGAGGCGATCGCCAGGATGAACCCGATCGGCGGCGACAAAGGCCCCGCCCCCGGCGAAGGCCCGACCAAGGAAGAGCGCGAGGCGGGCTATTACGACATTCTCTTCATCGGCGAGATGCCCGGCGGCGAGCGAGTCGAAGCCGTGGTCACCGGCGATCGCGATCCAGGCTATGGATCGACCAGCAAGATGATCGCCGAGACGGCATTGTGCCTGATCGAACAGCCGGGCGCTGGCGGGATCACCACCCCGACCGCGCTGATGGCGGCACCGCTGCGCGCAAGGCTGGAGGCGAAGGCCGGACTGACGTTCGTCACCAACTAGTCCTCCCCCGCCAGGGAGCATCGGGTCGGATCGTCCCCCGGACTATCCTTGACCATGCGGGGCATGGTCAACCCGATGCTGGGGACCGCCGCGAAGCGGGGGTGGAGGGGGCGGATACGGGCGCTGCGTTTGCGGCGAGGCCCCCTCCGTCAGCCCTTCGGGCTGCCACCTCCCCCTGAAGGGGGAGGATTTTGAGGGGAGTCACCCCCGGTAATAGATCAACGCAAAGATCGCCGCCCCCACCGCCACCGACAGCACGATCGGCACCCATTTGCGCCGCCGCGCCGCCTCCTGCGCGTCGAGCCGCGACAGATCGAACCAGTAGTTCCCCGGCGCCGCGGTGCGGATCACCCCGCGCGCCTGCAACGCTTCGAACTCGCGGCGTTCGGCGGGGCCGGGCGGGGCATATTCGATCGCGTCCTCGGCACTGATCGCGTGCAGCGCCAGGAAATGCGACTCGACCCGCCGCCGCGACACCGAAGTCGCGCTGACGATCGCCGCGCCGACATCGGTGCCGCTGCCATTGGCCCTGTTCATCGCCGCTTCTTCCCCTGGTGGCGGATGTTCGCTGGCCGCCCGCGATGGCGGATCACGCGCGGGGCAGCCCGTTTGCCGTCGGTTTCCTGCGCGCCGCTTGCCGAACCCTTGCCGTCGACCAGTTCGAAGCGAAGCGCCCCCGACACCGGATTGGCCTCGGCCAGCCGCAGCGGCAACCGCATCCCCAGCGCATAAAACTCGCCGGTTTCCTCGCCCACCAGCCGCTGACTCGCTTCGTCATAGCGGAAATATTCGCGCCCCAGATCGCGCGCGGGCACCAGCCCGTCACCGCCGACGCCGTCGACCGTCGCGAAGAAGCCGAAATTCTTCACGCCGGTGATCCGCGCTTCCATCACTTCGCCGACATGCTCGGAGAGATATGCCGCGACATAGCGATCGACGGTTTCGCGCTCGGCCTCCATCGCGCGGCGTTCGAGCCCCGAAATCATCTCGCCCACCCGCTCCATCGCGCCGGCATCCTCGGCCGACAGCCCGCCCTCGCCCAATTTATACGCATCGACCAGCGAGCGATGGACCAGCAGATCGGCATAGCGCCGGATCGGCGAAGTGAAATGCGCATAGCTGCCTAGCGCCAGCCCGAAATGCCCGGCATTTTGCGGGCCGTAATAGGCCTGGGTCTGCGTCCGCAGCACCTGCTGCATCACCTCTTCGCGGAAATCGGCCTCGCCCAGATTGGCGATCACCTGGTTGAAGGTGCGCGGCTGGATCACCTGGCCCAGCGCGAACGACAATTCGAACGTCTTGAGATAATCCTTGAGCGCGACCAGCTTCTCGCGCGCGGGCGGCTCGTGGATCCGGTACATCACCGGTGCCTTTTTCTTCTCGAGCGCCTTGGCCGCCGCGACATTGGCGGCGATCATATAATCCTCGATCAGCCGCATCGAATCGAGCCGCTCGCGCGGGGCGACCGACAGGATCCGCCCCTTTTCATCGAGCACGATCCGCCGCTCGGGCAAATCGAGGTCGAGCGGCTGCCGCTTCTCACGCGCGGCATACAGCGCCCGCCAACAATCCCACAGCGGCAGCAGGGTGGACCGGACGAGTTCGGGGGCGACCATGTCCCCCTCCCGCTCGCGGGAGGGGTCGGGGGTGGGACTTTCTTCTAACGAAGCGCTCGGTGAGACATCCTTCCCACCCCCGGCCCAGTTTGGGGTCGGATGTGCCCCCGGCACATCCTCGACAGCGCGGGGCGCTGACGACCCCAAACTCGCAAGCGGGAGGGGGGCAGTCGCGGCATCCACCGCCGCCTGTGCATCCTCATACGCGATATTCGCCGCGATCCGCACCACCGCTCGGCTGAACCGCCAGTCCTTCAGCTCGCCATCCTTGCCCACCCGCAAATGGCACGCCAGCGCCGCGCGATCGACGCCTTCCTTCAGCGAACACACGTCCGCCGACAGCACTTCAGGCAGCATCGGCACCACCCGATCGGGGAAATACACCGAATTGCCGCGCTTGCGCGCCTCGCGGTCGAGCTTCGATCCGGGGCGGACATAAAAGGACACATCGGCGATCGCCACGATCGCGCGCCAGCCGCCCTGGTTCGAGGGATCGTCGTCGGGCGCGGCCCAGACGGCATCGTCATGGTCGCGCGCATCGGCAGGGTCGATCGCCACGATCGGCAGGTGCCGCAAATCTTCGCGGTCATCCCCCAACGGAATCTTCGCCATCCGCTCTGCTTCAGCGAGCAATTCCTCCGAAAACACGTTCGGAATCCCATGCCGGTGGATCGCGATCATCGAAAAGCTGCGCGGCGCGAACGGATCGCCCAGCCGCTCGACCACCTTCACCACGATGCGCGGAGGCCGCCCAGTCTTTTCGGCCAGCACCAGATCGCCCGGCTCGGCATCGCCGCGATCGACCACGGGGAAGTCGCGCCGCTCCTTTTTCTCCACCCCTTGCAGGAACAGTCGCCCGCCCTCTTCGCGCAGCACGCCCAGCACCATTTCCTCGCCGCGCGCCAGCGTCTTCATCGGATGCGCGATCCAGCCATTGCCGGCTTCCTCGGTGCGCGCCAGGATGCGGTCGCCCGGCCCCAAAGCCGCCTGCTTGCCGCCGCGTTCGCGCACGCGAAGCCGTGGTGCCGGAATACCTTCGGCCTCCCAGCGTTCGGGCACCGCCCACACGGTATCGCCATCGGCATCGACGATGCGCAGCACCGTCACCTTGGGCACGCCGCCCATTTTGTGGAACGACCGGCCCGGCGCACTGTCGATGATCCCTTCATCGGCCATGTCCTTGAGCAAGGCTTTCAGCGCGATCTTGTCCTGCGCCGACAGGCCGAACGCCTTGGCGATCTCGCGTTTGCCGACCGCGGTGTCCGAATTGGCGATGAAATCGAGGATCTGCTGGCGGCTGGGAAGCCCGGGGCGTGTTCGCATGCGCCAGAGATAGGGCGTTGCCGCGCCAAGCGCATCAAAAAACCCCGGCCGCCCCCTCACCAGCGCCGATTGAAGCACAAAGCCACCCGCGTCGGTTGATGCCGCGGTGCAGCATCCCCAAATAGCGTTCAGCATTTTTCCCCCATAAAGGATTCCGCATGCCAACCACTACGCAAGGCTATGCCGCGCAGAGCGCCGACGCGCCGCTCGCCCCCTTCAGCTTCGAACGCCGCGATCCGCAGGCCGATGACGTCGCGATCGACATCCTGCATTGCGGCGTCTGCCATTCGGACCTGCACACCGCGCGCGGCGAATGGGCCGGCACGCAATATCCGTGCGTCCCAGGCCACGAGATCGTCGGGCGCGTCACCGCTGTCGGCAGCGACGTCAGCAAGTTCGCGGTCGGCGACATCGTCGGCGTCGGCTGCATGGTCGACAGCTGCGGCGAATGCGCGTCGTGCAAGGATGGCGAGGAGCAATATTGCGAGACGACGGGCTTCGTCGGCACCTATAACGGCCCCGATCCGGTGATGGGCGGCCACACTTTCGGCGGCTATTCGGACCATATCGTCGTCAAGCAGGGCTTCGTGCTCAAGATCACCCACGACGCCGCCGATCTCGCGGCGGTCGCGCCGTTGCTGTGCGCCGGCATCACCACTTATTCGCCGCTCAAGCATTGGGGCGTCGGGCCGGGCCAGAAGGTCGGCATCGTTGGGCTTGGCGGCCTTGGCCATATGGGCGTCAAGATCGCCGCCGCGATGGGTGCCGACGTCTATGTCTTCTCGACCAGCCCGAACAAGCGCGACGACGCCAAGCGGCTCGGCGCGACCGACCTGATCGTGTCGAAGGACGAAGCCGCGATGGCGGAACATGCCGGCAGCTTCGATTTCATCCTCAACACCGTCGCCGCCAGCCACGACCTCAACATGTTCCTGGCCCTGCTCAAGCGCGACGGCACGATGACGCTGGTCGGCGTGCCCGAGCATCCGCATTCGGCGCTCGAAGTCGGCAACCTCGTCTTCCGCCGCCGTGCCCTCGCCGGCTCGCTGATCGGCGGCATCGCCGAGACGCAGGAAATGCTCGATTTCTGCCAGCAGCACGGCATCGTCTCGGACATCGAAACGATCGCGATCGGCGACGTCAACGAAGCCTATGAGCGGATGGTGAAGAGCGACGTGAAATACCGCTTCGTCATCGACATCGATACGCTGAAGCAAGCGGCGTAAGAGCCTTCCCCCCTCCCTTTTAGGGAGGGGCCGGGGGTGGGTAGCGTGCTCACAATACTCTAGCGCGGCGGATATCCGTATCCGTACCCACCCCCGCTCGTGCTGAGCTTGTCGAGGCACTGTTCTTCTTCTCCCCCCGGCGAAAGAAAGAACGGCACTTCGACAAGCTCAGTGCGAACGGTTTAGGGGAACGGTAGTTCGCTCGAAATGCCGAAGGATGCCCTTATCCCAAGCCTAGCGCTCAAACTCGCAGGCATCGCGATTCTGGCCAGCGCCTATTGGCAGCTCGTCAGCATGCTGACCGGCGCTCCCGAACCCTGGGACGCCCACGCCTATTGGACCCTCGCCTACCCGGCTTCGGTAGCGCTCTCCGCCATCGCGGGTCGGTTTCTGGGCAAGCGCGCGTGGCTCGCGGGGGGCGTCGTTACCTTCGCGCAAGCGCCGGTGATGTGGCTCAACAACGGCAGCGGCGCGCTATGGGCGGTGGGGCTGCTGTTCCTCACGATATTGGCGATTCCGTGCGCGCTCGCTTCGGCGTTGGCCGGGCGGTTCCGCCGGTAGGTACATACTCCCCTCCCTGAAAGGGAGGGGTCGGGGGTGGGTCGGGTCCGGGGGATACGGCTCTCGAGCACGCCGCGGCACCGTATCACGAGCACTCCACCCACCCCCTGCCCCTCCCTTCCAGGGAGGGGAGAAACCTCAATACGCGCGCGCGACCAGGATCCGCTCGACCGCCGGCTTGCCGGTAAAGATACACACCCCGTCGGCCGCCGCCGCGTCGCCGGGCACGTTGCGCACCGTCAGCTTCAGCTTCTTCAGCCGCTCGACCACCGCGTCCAATTCCGCGCCGGTCGGCTTGGCCCATTCGACCTCGACCCAGCCGGGATAGCGCTCGCCCTCGGCGAAATGCGCCTCGATCTGCGCAAACTCGGTGACCCCGCGGCGGATGCCCGCCTCGAGCCGTGCGCGCGCCTCGGCATGGAGCGACGTCTGAATATCCTCGAGCATCGCTGCGGCTCCGGCCACCAGCTCGTCGCGCGGCATGATCGCCGACGCCAGCTTGCCGCTTTCCTGATACAGCCGGTCGCGGCGAATCACCGCGGCGTTGCCGCCCGCGACGTCGCGCCCGCCGACCTCGATGATGATCGGCGCGCCCTTCTTCACCCAGCCCCAGCGCTTCACCTGCGCCTTGGCGGGCTTGGCATCGACCAGCGCGCGCACCGGCTCGCCCAGCGCCGAAAGCTTGGCGAGGTCGGCCTGCAGCGCCTTGGCATAGGTCAGCACCTCGGCATCCTCGGGCGCGTCGCGCAGCATCGGCACGATCACGATCTGCCACGGCGCGATCATCGGCGGCACGCGCAGCCCGTCATCGTCGCCATGGACCATGATGACCCCGCCGACCATCCGCGTCGACACGCCCCAGCTCGTCGTCTGCGCCAGCTCATGCCCGCCATCGGCGTTCTGGAAACGGATATTCTGCGCCGCCGAAAAGGTCGTGCCCAGGAAGTGCGACGTCCCCGCCTGCAACGCCTTGCCGTCCTGCATCATCGCCTCGATGCTGTAGGTCGCCACCGCGCCGGGGAAGCGCTCATTCTCGGGCTTCTCGCCCGCCACCACCGGCAGCGCGAGGCAATCCTCGGCGAACGCGCGATAGACTTCGAGCATCTTGAGCGTCTCTTCGCGCGCCTCGGCCTCGGTCGCGTGCGCGGTATGGCCTTCCTGCCACAGGAACTCGCTGGTCCGCAGGAACATCCGCGTCCGCATTTCCCAGCGCACGACATTGGCCCATTGATTGATCAGCACCGGCAAGTCGCGCCACGACTGGATCCAGCGGCTGAACGCAGCGCCGATCACCGTTTCCGAGGTGGGGCGGACGACCAAAGGCTCCTCAAGCTTGGCGTCGGGATCGACCACCAACTTGCCATCGACCGATTTCAGCCGGTGATGCGTGACCACCGCCATTTCCTTGGCGAAGCCCTCGACATGCTCGGCTTCCTTCTCGAAATAGGACAGCGGAATGAACAGCGGGAAATAGCAGTTCTCGTGGCCCGTCGCCTTGATGCGATCGTCGAGCAAGCGCTGGATCCGCTCCCAGATGCCATATCCCCACGGCCGGATGACCATGCAGCCGCGCACCCCCGATTCCTCGGCCATGTCGGCCTCGGCAATGACGGTCTGATACCAACGCGCGAAATCCTGCGCGCGCGTGACGGGAAGAGCATGCTTGATCATGCGTCGGGCGATAGCCGTGGCGACGAGCCGGAACAAGCTCCTCCCCCGCGACGGGCGCGGGCACGAGCGACCGGCAGTACGCCGCCCCCTCCGTCAGCCCTGCGGGCTGCCACCTCCCCCTGGCGGGGGAGGATTGGTTGCCCCGCCCCCTTTCGCCAACCGCTTGCCCCGCCGCGCTCCGCCCCCTACCCGCACGCCCATGCCCGCCAACCGCATCTTCACCGGCATTTCGCTTCGCCTGCTCGCGGCGCTGTCGCTGTCGGTGATGTTCGCGCTCGGCAAGATCGCCGAGCAGCGCGGCGCGCACCTGGTCGAGATCGTGTTCTGGCGGCAGGCGGCGATGCTGCCGGTGGTGGTCGCGGTGGTGATGGCGGGCCCCGGGCTCGCGTCGCTGCGCACCGACAAGCCGCGCGCGCATTTCTGGCGGATGATCGTCGGGCTGTCGGGCATGTGCCTGAACTTCGCGACGGCCACGATGCTGCCACTGGCCGAGGCCACCACCTTCGGCTTTTCGGTGCCGATCTTCGCGACGATCCTGTCGGCTTTGGTGCTCGCCGAGCCGGTCGGGCGGCATCGCTGGGCGGCGGTGACGATCGGCTTTGTCGGGGTGTTGATCGTGCTCCAGCCCGGCAGCAGCCATGTGCCGCTCGCTGGCGCCGCCGTCGCGCTGTCGGGCGCGGTGCTGACCGCCAGCGTCGCCATCCTCATCCGCCAATTGGGCGCGACCGAGCGCGCGACGACGACGGTGTTCTGGTTCGCCGCCTCGTCGCTGGTGCCGATGGGGATTGCGCTGCCCTTCTTCACCCGCATGCACGATCCGCTCACCTGGGGGCTGATGGCGGGGACCGGGCTTGCCGGCGGCATCGCCCAGCTCGCGCTCACCGGCGCGCTACGCGCCGCGCCGGTCGCCGTCGTGCTGCCGATGGATTATTCGAGCCTGATCTGGGCGACGATCCTCGGTTGGCTGCTGTTCGGCGCGCTGCCGACCCCCTGGACCTGGATCGGCGCGCCGATCGTCATCGCCAGCGGGCTCTACATCGTCTGGCGCGAGCAGCGGCTGGCGAAAGCAGCGCGGATCGAGGCCGCCGCGGCCGCGTAGGCCGGGACGCTTCCCTAATCCGTTCGTGCTGAGCTTGTCGAAGCGCTGCCCTTCTCATGCGAACCGGTCGTTAAGAAAGGACGGTGCTTCGACAGGCTCAGCACGAACGGCGGTTGGGTGGGCTTTCCACCCCAAATCCCGACGCCCTCAGTCGAGCGGGTACAGCGCCGCGGCGACCCAGCGCAGTTCGGCGCGCAGCACCCCCCAGGCGCGCGCCGCCGCGCGGCTGTCCATTGGCTCGATCCCGATCCCGCGCGCATCGAGCGCCTTCACCAGCGCAAGCGGCGGGCGCAGCATCCGGCTGCCGGTCCCCAGGATCACGAACTCGGGCAGCGGATCGAGCGCGAGCACGCCAGCCAGGTCATCGACCGCCAGCACATCGACCGCCGGTGGGGTCCAGCCATCGGCGCGTTCGGGGGTGACGATCAGCCCCTCATACACGCCCTCGTCGACGCGAAAGCCGCGGCCGACGATGCCGGTGATGATCGGCCCCTCGCCCGTGCGATCGCGATCCATCCGCATGGCTTAAGGAAGCTCTTTCGACCGCACCCGCTCGGCGCCTTGCGGCCCGACATCCTTGGGCAGGAAGCTGTCGGGCTTGAGCTTGAGCCACAACAGGATCGCCGCCGAGACATAGACCGACGAGAAGGTGCCGATCACGATTCCCAACAGCATCGCCGCGGTGAAGCCGAAGATCACGTCGGGGCCGAGCAGCAGCAGGATACCCAGCGTGATCCCCAGCGACAGGCTGGTGACGACGGTGCGCGACAGCGTCTCGTTGATCGACAGGTCGAGCAGGTCGGCGGTTTCCATCCGGCGATGCTTGCGCATATTCTCGCGGATACGGTCGTAGACGACGATCGTGTCGTTGAGCGAATAGCCGATGATCGTCAGGATCGCCGCGACGATGTTGAGGTCGAATTCGAGCTGGGTCAGCGCGAAGAACCCCAGCGTCAGCACCACGTCGTGGAACAGCGCGAACAGCGCGCCGACGCCGAACTGCCATTCGAAGCGGAACCAGATGTACAGCGAGATCGCCAGCATCGCGAGCGCCAGCGCGATCGCGCCGGTTTCGAACAATTCACCCGAAACCTTGCCCGAAACGCTTTCAACGGCGCCGATCTGCGACGTCGGATAGGCCTGCTGGATGCCGTTGCGCAGCCGCGTCGCGGCGGCGTCGGCGGCTTCGGTGTCGTCGGGCAGCGGGGTGCGGATCGACACTTCGCGGTCCGACCCGAAGGTCTGGATCGTCGCGTCCTCGATCCCGAAGCCCTGCATCTGCTGGCGCAGCGTATCGAGCTCGACCGGCTGCTGGAAGCTCACGCGGACCATCTGGCCGCCGACGAAATCGATTCCCAGGTTGAAGCCGTTGACGAAGCACAGCGCGATGCTGGCGACCAGCAACAGCCCCGACAGCGCCATCGCGACCACGCGATACTTCAGGAACGCGATGTTGGTGTGATCGGGAACGAGTTTCAGCGGGCGCATGGCAGGCCTTCGTAACGAAGCGACGCGCCCCGCCCCGTTCGGGCTGAGCTTGTCGAAGCCCGCCCCGCGAGCCGGGGGCGCGGGGCGCCCTTCGACAAGCTCAGGGCGAACGGGGAGAAGATCGCGGCGATCATCAAAGGTTCAACGTCTTGGGACGGTTGCGCTTCAGATAATCGGCAGCGAGCAGCCGGGTGAAGGTCACGCCGGTGAACACCGACGTCACGATGCCGATCGCCAGCACCACCGCGAAACCACGGATCGGTCCCGACCCGAACGCGAACATGATCGCCGCCGAGATGACGTTGGTGATGTTCGCATCGAAGATCGCGGTCGATGCTTCCTTGTAGCCGAACTCGACCGCCTGGATCGCCGCGCGCGGGCGCCGCAGCTCCTCGCGGATACGCTCGTTGATCAGCACGTTGGCGTCGACCGCGGCGCCGATCGTCAGCACGAAGCCCGCGATGCCGGGCAGCGTCAGCGTCGCGTTGAACAACGCCATGATGCCCATGATCAGCACCGCGTTCACCAGCAGCGACAGCGAGGTGTAGATGCCGAAGCGCATATAGGTGACGACCATGAAAACCATCAGCGCGACCGCGGCGACGATCCCGGCGAGCACGCCGCTCTCGATCGAATCCTGGCCGAGCTCGGCCGACACGGTTCGCTCCTCGACCACCCGCAGCGCGACGGGCAGTTTGCCCGACCGCAGCGCGATCGCGAGTTCGTTGGCGCTCTCGACGGTGAACCCGCCCGAGATCGTCGCCGATCCGCCCAGTATCTGTTCGTTGATATTGGGCGCCGAGATCACCTGGTCGTCGACCACGATCGCGAAGGGCTTGCCGACATTCTGCTGGGTCACCTGCGCAAAGCGGCGGCCACCCTGTGCGTCGAAGCGGATCGCCACCATCGGCGCGCCGGTCTGCGGATCATATTCCTGGCGCGCATCGGCGATCTGGTCACCCGAGATGATCGTCGAACGCTTCACCGCGATCGGCGCACCCGCCGAGGGATAGGGCAGGACCTGGCTGCCAATCGGCGCCTGCCCCTTGGCGAGTGCCTGCGGGTCGGTGGCGTTGACGTCGACCAGCTTGAATTCGAGCCGTGCGGTACGCCCCAGCAGCGCTTTCAGCTGCTGCGGGTCGGACAGGCCGGGAACCTGCACCACGATGCGGTTGGTGCCCGAACGGATGATCGTCGGCTCGCGCGTGCCGAGTTCGTCGATACGCCGGCGAACGACTTCGGTCGCGTCACCCATCGCCTGTTCGATCGCCTGCTCGATCCCCGCCTGGGTCGGCGTCATCACAAAGCGCGTCGAATCGCGGACTTCGATATTCCAGTCGCGCTGGCCGGTGACGCCGACGCCGCTGGTCAGCGGCAACAGCCGCTCGCGCGCGGCATCGACCTGCGAAACGTCGCGGACCATGAAGCTCAGCCGGCCGTCACGCACCGAGATATCGCCGATCGCGACGCGCGGGGTGCCGCGACGCATCTCGGTCTGCACGGTGTCGCGCATCGTCTCGAGCCGCTGTGCGGCGACGTCATTGGTATCGGCTTCGAGCAGGATGTAGCTGCCGCCCGCCAGATCGAGCCCCAGATTGATCCGCGGCGCGGTCACCCAGGCGGGCAGCCCCGCCTTGACGTTTGCGGGCAGGAAGGTCGGCACCGCGAGCAGCGCACAGACCGCGATCGTCAGCCAGACTGCCCAGACCTTCCAGCGGGGAAAATCGAGCATCAGTCGTTCGCGGGCTTGCCGCCGAGCGGCGTCACTTCGGCGATCGTCGCCTTCACCACGCGGACGCGGACATTCGGCGCGATCTCGACCTCGAGATGCCGGTCCTCGACCTTGGTCACCTTGCCGACCAGCCCGCCTGCGGTGACGACGGTGTCGCCGCGCTTGGTACCCTCGACCATCGCCTGGAGCGCCTTCATCCGCTTTTGCTGCGGACGGATCATCAGGAAGTAGAACGCCACGAAGATCAGCAGCAGCGGCGCGATGCCGACGATCTGGCCGGCGATGCCGGGATCGCCTGCGGTCTGGGCGAAAGCGGGAGTGACGAACATGGGCGCGGATCAGCCTGTCTGGAAGGAGGGACAAAACGCCCCCGTACAAGCGGCGCGCGCTATCATGCACGCAAGGCGCGCGCAACCGCCTGCCCTGTCGGCGCGGCTCGCGGCGCTGTCCTACAAGCCTCGGCTTTGATACGTTCCGACAATGCCCAGCTTCGCGCCCCGATCGACCGATCTCGTCTTTCGCGCCCGGGGGAAGGCAAAATGGGGGGTACGTAGTGTAGCTTTTGTAGCCTTCCGAACCGCCGCACCCGCCCCCTCCGTCAGCCTTCGGCTGCCACCTCCCTCTGGCGGGGGAGGATTTGGGTGGCGGTCTATCCTCCCCCGCCAGGGGGAGGTGGCGGCCGCGCAGCGGTCGTCGGAGGGGGAGGATGGCAACAAGCCTGCGATTATGCCCCAGGGTTGCCGCAACCGACCCAAACAACCCCCATCATGACGATTCCGCAACGGTTCGTCGCAGGTCATCAAACCGTCATCAGATGCTAACCCAGCATTAAGCAGGTTCGCCTAGCCGTTAGCCCATGAAACCCTTGTCTTTATCGGTCGCCGAGGCCGCCAACAGCGCCGACCGCTGGTTGCGGCCCGACGAATGTGCGCCGCCCAGCGTGCATCGCGGCGCCCGGCTCGATCACGCGATCGACCTACTCCAGCGAAACCCCGATGCGCGGCTGCTGCCCGTGGTCGATGACGAGCAGCGCCCGGTCGGCGCGTTGTTCGAAAAGGATATCCGGCGGCTGCTGCTCAATCCTTACGGCCATGCGCTGCTGCGCAACCCGGCCTATGGCGGCAGCCTGTCGGACTATCTCAAGCCGGTGCCGGTCGCCGAATCCTCGTTGCCGATCGCCGAGCTCATCGCCGCCTATCGCGCCGCGCAGGGCAGCGAGGGGATGGTGCTCACGCGCAACGGGCGGTTGCACGCGGTGCTCGCCAATCGCCGGCTGGTCGACCTCGCGGCGATCGACGAGCGCGATCGCACCCGCCGCCGGCTGGCGCGCGCGCAGCAGATCGAGGCGGCCGGCCAGCGCTTCGAAAGCGACGTCGCCGGACTCGCCCGCGACCTCAGCGAGCTCGCCGCGGCGATCCGCACCAACGCGGTGGCGACGAGCATCCGATCGGCCAACACCGGCGAAAGCGCCGCCGCGGTCGCCGCTGCCGCCACCCAAAGCGCCGACAATCTGGGCGGCATCGCCGAGGAGGGGCGCCATCTCGCCGACGCGCTGACGCAGATCGTCGGCAGCACGCGCGAGGCGCGGTCGCTCGCCGCCGACGCGGTCGAGCTCGTGGGCGAAGGGCGCGCGCGGACAATCGAGCTGCAACGCTCGGCGCAATCGATCGACCAGGTCGCGCACATCATCGCGACGATCTCGCGCCAGGTGAAGCTGCTCGCGCTCAACGCGACGATCGAGGCGGCGCGCGCGCGGGCGAAGCCGGTCGCGGCTTTGCGGTGGTGGCCAACGAAGTGAAATCGCTGTCGGACCAGACCGCGCGCGCCGCCGACACCGTCACCCAGCATATCGTCGAAATCGGCGGTTCGGTGAATGCTGTGGCTTGCACCTATGCGCGCATCGACGACGCGATCGCAGCGATCGCCGACCGATCGGGGCACATCATGCTGGCAATCGATGACCAGCACGAGGCGACCCACCGGATCACGCGCCATGTGCGCGAAGCAGTCGCCGCCGCCGCCGCGACCAAGGTCGACGCTGGCGACATCGCCTCGGCCGCCGACACTGCGCGCGCAGCTGCGCTGGCGATGGAGAGCCTCGCGGCGCGCCTGGTTTCGGGCGCCGAAGCGCTCACCGGCCAGACCGATCATTTCCTGCGCGAAATACGCGCATCATGAGTCGCGGGCGCCTACCGCACCGGGAAGCGCTTATCGTGTCGAACTACGGCCTTTCGCACCACGCTTCGCGGCCACCGCGCAAAATCCCGAAGGGCGCGCGGCGGCGGCTGGCGCCGACATCTTGTCTTCGGGCTCGGGGTGCGGCTGCACTCCATGCGGGTCGGCCAGCGATGTCCGGTGCGCGTGGTCGCAAAGCCTTGCCAGGCGATGCAGTCGCGCCAATGGGAATTCCTCGGATGTAAGTCTTATCGGCGCAGTAACCATTGCCGCCGATACCTGTTCCAGTCCGTACGGGTGCGTACTCGACAAAGAAATATGGCCAAAGGGCGGAACCATCGGCGCGCCGCGGTGGCAGGGTGAATCGCCGATCATCGACGCTGCCCTCTTGCGCGCTGCTCCGCTTCGGCCTAGACGCCCGCCTTCGGTCGGGGCGTAGCGCAGCCTGGTAGCGCATCACACTGGGGGTGTGGGGGTCGCAGGTTCGAATCCTGTCGCCCCGACCAAAACTTCCGGGGAGCGGTGGATCACCCCCCTTGCGGCACATAGCCCGCCGCCGATGCTTCAGGTATCGGCCACCAGCACAACCACATCGCCGACCTGACCGTTGCCGGTGCAATCATTGCGACGATGTTAGCCTATTCATTAACCCGAAAGGCGCATCATGCGATCGGGAACAGCATGGACTATTGACGCGAGGGCGGGGGGTCGCCGACGCAGCAATCCTGTCGTGCTACCCATGCAATAAGCTTGTCAGTCAATTGCTTTGACGTTCGTCCGTTCCAGAATTTGGCTCGTATCTTGTCGCTACATGTATTTGACTCCCCCGCCCCGGTCGCTGGTACCATCGTATAAGTGTATGTTAGAGTTACAGAATATCATCCTCGAAATGATAGCGACCGGCGAACCGCTCGAGGAAACCGCCGCACGTCTATGCATCGAAGCTGAAAAGGCATCGCCGGGGACACTCTGTTCGATCATCACCGTCGACGCTGCAGGGATCATGCACCCGCTCGCCGCGCCGAGCCTGCCCGCCGATTTCGCGGCGCTCGCCGAAGGGGTAGCGATCGGGCCCGATGTAGGCTCGTGCGGCGCCTCGGCGTTTCTGGGGCATGAGATTGCCGTTACCGACATCGCGAACGATCGCCGCTGGGCATCCTACAAGCAGTTCGCCGAGCCGCTGGGGCTGCTCGCCTGCTGGTCGAGCCCGATCCTCGAACGCGGCGGCCATCCGGTCGGCACCTTCGCCTTTTACTTCCGCGAACATCGTGGGCCGACCAAGGGCGAGCGTGAGCTCGTGCGCAACTGCACGCATCTGTGCCTGATCGCGCTCGATCGCGAACGCCGCGTGGCCGAGCATCGTCGCCGCGCCTTCACCGACGAGCTCACCGGCCTCGCCAACCGCGCGGCGTTCGAAGCGACGCTTTCGACGCTCGATTGCGCGGTGCCGGGCGACTGGGCGATGCTGATGATCGACCTCGACAACCTCAAGATCGTCAACGACACCTTCGGCCACGATGTCGGCGACTGCCTGTTGCGCGCCGCGGGCGATCGGATCGCCGACGCGGTGGCGCCCGAGCGCGTGTTCCGGATCGGCGGCGACGAATTCGCGATCATCCTGCAGACCAAGAGCGCGCTCCGCGACCTCGATCGCACCGCTGAGCGGATCCTGGCCACGATCGCCGAACCCGCGATCTGCGGCCCGCAGATCATCGTGCCGCGCGCCACGATCGGCGGCGCGGTGCTGTCGGCGGGTGACCGGGCGCCCGAACGCGTGCGCCAGCATGCCGATTTCGCGATGTACCATGCCAAGGAAACCGGGCGCGGCGGGTTCGTGCGCTATTGGCCTGGGCTCGGCTCGACGATGACCCGTCGGCTCGGCGATATCCGCGATGTCGACGCCGCGTTGCGCGACGATCGGATCGACGCCTTCTACCAACCGGTCATCCGCCTGGACACCCGCGAAATCGTCGGGGTTGAGGCGCTATGCCGGATGCGGATGGGCGACCGGGTGGTGGCTGCCGCTGCATTTCACGAGGCCACCAAGGACGCGCATGTCGCGACCGCGCTCACCGCGCGGATGATGGAGATCGTCGCCCGGGACGTGCGGCGCTGGCTCGACATGGGTATCCCCTTTCAGCATGTCGGCATCAACATATCATCGGCCGACATCCGCGAGGGTGCGCTCGACAAGATATTGGCGCATACCTTCGAACGCCAGCGCGTACCGCTCAAGCACGTGATCCTCGAAGTGACCGAAGCGGTCTATATGGGCGACGACGACCAATTGGTGCAGGCATCGATCGAGGGGCTGCGCGCCAAGGGGATGAAGGTCGCACTCGACGATTTCGGCACCGGCTATGCCTCGCTGACGCATTTGCTGACGGTGCCGGTCGACATCCTCAAGATCGACAAGAGCTTCGTCGACCGCCTCTCCCCCGACGACAACAGCATCGCGATCGTCGAGGGGCTGGTGCAGATCGCGGGGAAGCTCAACATCCGCGTCGTTGCCGAAGGCATCGAGACCGAAGCCCAGGCCGCGCAGCTGGCGGCGATCGGCTGCAATCTGGGGCAAGGCTATCTGTTCTCGCGCGCGGTCGATCGCGACGCGACGACCGACCTGCTGCTCCATCAATCGCAGGATCCGGCGGCCCTTGGCGCCGCGCAGTCCGCGACCAACATCTCGCCCTTCAGACGCCGCCAGTAAGCCGCGGCGGATGCGCTACGCGGCCAGCTCGCGCCGCACCGCCAGCGCCCGCGCGAACACCGCTTCGAACATCGCCGGGGTCAGCCGCCCGGTATTCTGGTTGTAGCGCGAACAGTGATAGCTATCGATCAGCACCTGCCCGCCGGGCATGCGATGCTCGGCCAGATGCCCGAACTTGGCCTTGGGCAGCTTGCCCCCCAGCACCTTCACCGCCGACTGATGCGCGATCTGGCCGAGCGCGACGAAGACGCGCGGCGGGCCGAGGTCGGCGATCTGCCCTTCCAGGAACGGGCGGCAGGTGCGGATTTCCTCAGGGGTAGGCTTGTTCTCGGGCGGCAGGCATTTGACCGCGTTGATGATGCACACGCCCTCCAGCCGCAGCGTATCGTCGGGCCGCGCCTCATAGATGCCCGACGCCATCCCGAACTTGGCGAGCGTTTCGAACAACAGCATCCCGGCATGGTCGCCGGTGAAGGGGCGGCCGGTGCGGTTGGCACCGTGCTTGCCCGGCGCCAGGCCGATGATCCCGAGCCACGCGTCGGGATCCCCGAACGCGTTGACCGGCGCGTTCCACCAGCCGGGATATTCGATCCGCAGCGCCTCGCGAAAGGCGACGAGACGGGGGCAGCGCGGGCAATCGTGCGGCGGTTCGGAATTGGGGAGTGGGCTTGGCGCAAACATCGGGGCGCGATAGGCGCATGGCGGTGCAGGAAGCAACTTATCTGATCGCGCTCGGCTCGAACCGGCGGAGCCGCCACGGCGGTCCGCGCGCGACGCTCGCGGCGGCGATGGCGGCGTTGCCCGGCGTGATCGCCGCCGCACCGATCGTCGAGACCGCGCCGATCGGCCCCTCTCGCCGCCGCTTCGCCAATGGCGCGGTGCTGGTGCGGAGCAATCTGCCACCCCCCGCGATGCTGGGTGCGCTCAAGGCGATCGAGGCGGGGTTCGGCAGGCGGCCGGGCCAGCGCTGGGGCGCCCGCGTGCTCGATCTCGACATCATCCTTTGGGCAGGCGGCATCTTCACCGCGCGGTCGCTGGCGATCCCGCACGTCGCGTTCCGCGCCCGCGACTTCGTCCTGTCCCCCGCCGCGGCGATCGCCCCCCGCTGGCGCGATCCCGTTACCGGACTGACGCTGGCGCAGCTCGCCGCCAGGCTCGCGCGCGTACGCCCGGTTGACCGCAAGCGCGCGCGACCCTAGGTGCGCCGTCTTGGTCGGGCCCGTAGCTCAGTTGGTAGAGCAACGGACTTTTAATCTGTAGGTCTCGGGTTCGAGCCCCGACGGGCCCACCAAGCTTCGCCCCATCGGCACCACCTGGCATTGCCACAGCCCCAACCGGGCACCGGTAATCGGCCACGAATCGCCGTCCGGACGATCACCCATGCGCGGCTGCTGAACCGCCGGCGTCCTCAGCCGAACAACCCTCGCAGGGCATTGTTGATCACCGCCTGGAAGCTCGAACGGATATTGGGCGAATTAAGCGTGTCGGAGATCTGGCCGATCATCGACTGTTTGGTGCCCTTGTCCTCGAATATCTGCTGCGCGGTCTTGCTGTAGGTATCGCGCCACGTCGGATCGCCGATCGAATAGATGACGACGGCGACCGACAGGTCGGCAGGATCGGCGGCGAAGCTCAGCTGGTTTACCGTCACCACCAGCGTCGACCCGTCGGGCGAAACCGTTGCGCTCGCCTGCGCGGTCGCCTTGGCTTTCGCGAAGGTGGCGATGAAGGTTCCCTCGCCATGCGGTGCATATTGCGTACCGATCAGACAGGTCGTGCCGTCGTCGCTCTGGCAGCAACGCTGGTCGATCGAGAAATTACCCTGAATTTGAAACGACTTGATCGGCCAGCTCCCGATCGTGCCGAGCGTTGCGCTCGCCGAGATATTGTCGCCATCGGTGACCAACGGTGGGTCGGCAAGCATGTTCGATATGCCCACCAGCTGGAACGGTATCGCCTGCGGAAAGCTCACGCCGCTGATAGATGCCAGGTTGAGGATCGGTATCGCGCCGTCCGCCGGGATGCCGAAGCTGGTCTTGCTGGGCGGCGACGTGCCGGCGCAAATCATCTGCGCCCCGGTCACCGCCTGCGGCCCGACCTTCAGATCGGGCCAGCCGCCGTCGATCACATAGGGCTCGACGACCGGGTTGCTCTGCTGCTGCACCAGCTTGGGAAGATAATAGTCCGAAGTGGGATCGGTCGTCTTCTTGTAGAAGGTCGAGAGGAAGAACTGGAGAATCGGATCAGGCGATGCGGTCATCAATTGGGTTCCTCGATCAAGCCACGGCGCGATCGGCGGCGGGCTGGTTTGAAGAGGCCAGGAAAGGACGATCGACCACATGATAGGCGATCGCCTCCGCGGCATCGCGATGCGGACCGGCGGGCACGAGGTTGAGCTGGCCGATGGCGAGTATGGTATAGGAGCGCGCGAGGGCATAGGCGCGCATCAACCCGGCCGAATCGGTGACCGCACGCGCCGCCGCGGCGATCGATTCGACATCGGTGCTTTCGCCGCGCACCACGCGGTGCAAGACATGATCGGGCTCGAACTCGGGCAGCGCTAAGATGATCGGCAGCGTCATCCGCTGCGCCAGCAAATCGGCATGCGCTCCCTTCCCCGCCAACGACTCGGGATGCAGGAAATCGAGCACGTCATCCATGATCTGGAATGCGCGCCCGACGTTCCAGCCGAACTGGCTGAGCGCATAGATCATGCGCTGCCCTGCATCGGCGAGCGTCGCACCCGCCTCACACGCAAAGCCGAAAAGCGTCGCGGTCTTGCGGTCGATCGTGCGGAAATACCGCATCCGCAGTTCGTCGATCGAACGCGTCGAATCGATGTCGAGCTCGTCGAGTTCGCCGCAGCACAGCTTGAATCCGACATCGAGCACGTGATTGACCAACTGCATGTCGCGCTGGGTTTCGACGCTCGCGGCAAACACGCGGATCGCCTGGACGAACTGCAGATCGCCGATGAGGATCGCGGTCTTGGTCCCGCGCGCGGCAGCCGTCGACGGCGCCCCGCGGCGCTGCGCCGCCTCGTCGATGATGTCGTCGTGGATCAGCGTGGCGGTGTGCAGCATCTCGAGCGAGACCGCGGCCTGGATCGCCTTGGCGGGCAACGGCCCATCTTCCTGTGCGCTGCACATGCGCGCCGACAGCAGCAACAGCAACGGGCGCAGCTTCTTGCCCCCGCAATAGGTCGCGCGCTCGATCTCGGTCAGGTAGCGGCGCTGGGGGTACAGCGCGTCGAGCAGCCCCGCGTCGAAGCGCGCGCGCTCGCCCCCCAGCAGCGACCAAGCGTCGCTCAGCGGATCGCTCGCGCTCACGCTGCGAGCAGTTCGAGCGCGAGCGCATAGTCGCGATCGACATATGGCTCGGCAATGGCGAGCATCGTCTCGATCGACTTGGCCAACTCCGGCGACGCGTTGGGCCGAATCGCCGCAAGCCGATCACCGAGCTCGCGGAGCGGGTGATCGGCGTCCTTGGTGGCAGGCAAAACGCGGTTGCGGCCTTCGATCGTGATCAGCCGGACGATCTCGTGCTGGTGGAGATAATAGTGGAACAATAATTCGCGTCCGCCAGGCAACGCCGCCATGTCGAACAGCGCCTGGCGCCAGCGCAGCTCATACGCCACGGCGAGCCGCAAACCATCGTCGCGCTGACGGTCTCCCTCTTCGCCGAGCGACGTCGCGTGCATCAGCGGCGCGGCGCCTTGCATCGCGCAGCCCTTCGCAGCGGCCCATATGTCATCGAGCGCCTTCGCAACCGCGGCTGCGGTCTTGCCGAACGCTTCGGCGATCGCGTTGCACGCATCCTCGAACGTCTTGCCGAGCTGCTTGAACACCTGCCCGATTTGCTCGATCGAGGCGTCGAACGCGGCCATCATCGCCTTGGCCGCAGCGACTAGATCGTTGCCGAACGCGATCAAACCCGAAGCGATCGCGGCAGCGAAATTTTCCAGCGACGACAGGATGTTGGCGTATAGCAATTTGACGTTGTTCTTCAGCCAGGTCGCGATCGCATCCCACAGATTGCCGATCGCGTGGGTTATGTCGGTTAGGGTGAGGGTGAAGTTGGGGGTGAAGTTCTGCCCGGCATAGCTGAACGACAGCCCGATCGAGAAGGAACCGCCAACCGGGCTCAGCGCGAGCCCCGCCCCCAGCGTCAGCCCCGCCGCAACCCCCGGAATATGGATCGGGGGGATCACCGTAAGGCCGTTGATCTTGTAGGCCGGCAGGTCGATCTTCAGCGAGAAGCCGAACTTCGCCGATGCGGCAAGGCTCATCTTGGCCATGCTCAGGTGGCAGCTCAGCTGCTCGGTCATCCCCAGGAAGGTAAAGTCATATTCGAAGTCGAGCGTATCGCGGCTCGCCTTCAGATAGACCTTGTCCTGGATCGCACCGCCCAGCAGCTTCACATTGCCCGACAGTTCGAGATAGGTCGCAGCCTCGCCCGCCAGCAACGGTCGCCGATCGACGGCGGGAAGCGTCGCCAGGTCGTGCGCCAGCGCGAGCGTCGAGATGGATGAGTCGCGGTGGAGCGTGCTGAAACGCGGCGCATCGCGCGCCACCAGCGCCACGCCGCTGGTAAATGCCGCGGTATCGATCAGGAACGACGGCCCCTTGGTCCCCTGGAAGTCAGAGATCACGAGCAGGTCATCGCCCAGCTTAATCGGCAAATTCACATTGCCCATCGCATATACGCCGCGATCCTGATTGACCGCGACGTCGACGATCACTTCCCAGTCGTAGAACAGCACGTCGGCCTTCACCTGGATGCCCGGCTGGAAGCTTTGATTGCCGATCTTGAAGCCGTTGGGATCGTCGACGATGTAGAGATCGATCGTCTTGAACGCGATCCCGTTGAGGACCGGCACGCTCGAAAGGTCGAGCGTCGTGAATTCGGTGATGAGGTCGGTGAGCTTGAGCGCCTGATCGCTGGCGTCGAGCCCGAACAGCAGCGCGCCGGGCACCTCGAAATCGATGATCGACGCGCCGATCGTGAAGGTGAACTGGCGCGGCGCGGTGCCGATCACGAAGCTGCCGAGCATGCCGATCGTCACGCCGGTGCCGCCGATGACGACCGCCACGCCGGCGTTGGCGACCGTCAGCCCCGCGATGCCGAACGGATTGGGCCAATTCTCCACCGCCAGGTCGAATGCGACCGCGGGCGGCTCGAGCTTGATGCTGCCCTGCCCCGCGATGACGAGCGTTTCGCCGCCGATCTTGAGCGCGGCGGCGGCGACGAGGTCGAACTCGGCCGCGCCGGGCTTGAGCACCACCGCCAGTTCCTTGAAGGTGAAATCCTTGTTCACCTCGAACGAGGGCAGCGAGGCCTTGATCAGCGACTTGGCCGGCGTGGTCGAGTCGATCTGCGCGACGAGGTTGAGCGTCACGTCGGCGGTGAAGAGCTTCTTGAGCAGATCGAGCCCATCGCCCTTGAGCTGCAGCGTCGTGAACGCGGTGACGCCGGCGGGGAGCGGCGTCGGCACCGGCATCGTGAGGTTGGGCAGCGTCAGCTTGTCAGCCGCGATCGTCGAAACGATCAACCCTGTGTTGCGGAAGCTCAGCCCGCTGAACAAGTCGGCCAGCGGCGGGAACAGGTCGCCCGGCGACCACGCCTCGGGAACCGCGAAACCGACGACAAAGCCGGTCGACTTGGCGGTGCGGCGAACCTCGAAAAAGCCCGAGCCCAGGTCATGGCCGTTCGCCGTCGCGGTAGCGGACAGCATGAAATCATACATCTTGCCGCCGTCGCTCGCCACGAGCCACTGCGCCGCGCGCGTCACCGGCGCGCGCTGCTCGTTGGCGATCGTCAAACTGGCCTGCGCGTGGGTGATCGTCACCACCGGCAGCCCACTCGGCGTGCTGGTGCCGGTCAGCTTGCTGCCGAGCTCGGTCAGGTTGATGTCGGGGAACTTGCCGGTGAGCGTGAATTGCTCGTGGAGGTTCCAGGTCGCGTCGAAATCGATGTCGGCAACGGTAGCGGTCGCCGATATCGTCCCTGTCGTCGCGCCGCCATTATGCTCGAGCTGCGCCGATGCGCCGGTGAGCGCGACCGAGGTGAAGCCGAGCGGCAGGGTCCAGTTGCCCGACAGCGACGTATCGAAATACCAGTCGAGCGAGGGAACGGTGATCCCCAGATCGAGCCCATCGAGGTCGAGCGTCGCGGGGATGTCGACGCTCAGGAAATAGTCGATCACGTCGTTGATATGGACGACCGAGCCCTCGCGCAGCGCCGCATACAGCGTACCGGTGAGCCCCGACGATGTCTTGGCGATCGCCACCCCCACGCCCAGCGTGCCGCCCGGCCAACTGGCCGTCGCCTCGACCGATGCCAGGACCTGGAGCGCGCCGAGCGGATCGAGCACCGCGAACGACATCCGCCCGCCGGTCAACGTCACCCCGCGGATGATCGGCCAATCGCCCGATACCGCCGCCTGCACCGCGATCGAGACGATCTTCTGCTGCGCGGGATTGAGCTGGAAGCTCAAGCCCGCGACCGCGTTGATTCCCGGAAAACCGCTATCGCTCGGCACATAGGAGGCGAGATCGGCACCGCCCGCCAGGCTGCCCAGATCGGCAAGCGCGAGATTGGCGGCGGCGCTCAGATCGGCCTCGATCGCCACCACCGATTTGGGTGTCGACAGATCGATGAAGATCGGAACCTTCTTGCGCTTGACCGTCATATTGGCGGCCAGCCCGAGCGTCACCTTGGCCGCGGTTTGCGCCGCGCCCTGATGATCGTACCAGGTCATCGCCGATGAAGCGATCTGGAACGCCGGGGCCAACGTGCCGAGCGGTTCGAGACTGACCTGCGCGATGTCGGCCTGCAGCGTGAACACCGGCACGTTGCCGCTCATCGCGATCGGCCCCTTCAGCGCGAAGCTGAAAATATTGCCGAGCAGCCAGCCGATCACGCCGATATCGCCGTTGAATTTGGCGGTGGTCGCGAGCGTGAGCGCGCTGGCCGCCGGCGCGCTGGTCGATAGCACCAGCGTGACGTCCGAATAGTCGAGTTCGGTGAGCACCGAGCCGCCGAGCTGATCGAAGGCGGTGTCGAACCGCCAGGCCGACGGCGCGGTGGCGGTCAACAGCAGCTGGACCTCGCTCCCCGATCCGTCGAACACCGCGGTGACGGTGGTGCCGGCGAACGGCGCGACGCTGCCCTTGCCCCGAACGGTGACGTCCTGGGTGCCGGGCGTGAGCTCGGCATCGACGATGTCGAGCGTCGCGCCGCTCGGTAGATAGGCCCCAAGCGTTTTGGCGATGACGCCCGCGCCGAAGGCATCGACCGGCAGCTTGAGCGTGCCGCCGTCGAGGTGCGGCTGAAGGATGGCTTCGATGTCCTGCGGGCTCACGGTCGACCTCCTAGATCGTTACGTCCGCCCAGACGGGCAGATGATCGCTGACAGCGTTGCGGTAGAAGATGTAGGCATAGGGCGCGCTTTGGAGCCATTTGTTCATCGGATAGCCGAGCATCGAAGCGTGCGGGAATTGCTCCGAACCGTCCTTCTGGGTGATGAATTTCTGGGCGAAGCGGCTCGGGCCCGATCCGGTATCCATCAGGATGCCCAGCGCATCGACCACCCCGCCCCGCGTCGCCGCGGGGCGGCAGAAGAGGTTGTCGAGGCAATTGTCCTTCTGGACGTACCAGGCGGGATCGCTGTGCCAATTGCGCGGATCGTCGCCCCATGCCTTGGTCACTTCGGCCCACGTGGCGAGGATGGTCGGGTCACCCACCGCGGCGGCCGAGCCGGCGCCCTGCCCTGCCGTGGTAGGGGGCGGCGGCACCGGCACCGGATCGGTGAGCCAGGTATAGAGGTCGGCGTTGAGGGGTAGCGGCATGTTGTAATCGCCGCCCATCACCCGCGAATTGGTGTTGAGCACCCCCGTGCCACCGGGATTGATGCTGTAGATTTCGGGCATCTGGCCGAGCCGCTTGACCCCCAGCGAGGTGTTGCCGCTGGGCGGCGCATGATAGCTGGTCGCGACGAACACGGTGTTGGTGTCGGTGGTGCGGAAATAGACATAAGCGGGGCGCCGCCCGCCCTTGGTAAGGTCCTTGGTCGGAAAATCGCCCGAGGCGATGCCAAAGCCGTTGGCGACCGGCGCGAACTGCGCGTCCTGGCTCTGGAACAGGATCGCGTAGGATTCGCGATCCTTCTCGGGCCGCGCCTGCAGGACGATGTAGCGCCATTGCTTGCCCGTCGCGACCGCACAGGTTTCGGCGGCGGTGAACGCCACCGCTTCGGCGATCGACGTCATCAGTTCCTGGAGCAGCACCACCTGCGCCCCGGTGTGCGCGATCATCGCGCCGACCAGATAGGCGAGGTTCGCATTGTTGGCCGACAGGCCGTATTTCTTCGGCCCATAGACCTGGATGTCCAGGATAAAAATCGGATCGTCGCCATGCACGCCCCCCCAAGACCGTCGCCCGCAAACCGCGCCTGCGCGCGCGCTATGATGCCGCCAGGTTGCCGCCGAGGATGATGACCCCGCCACCGCCGCCGGTGGTGTTGGTCAGCCATGGCGTGATCGTGATCGAGGTGTCGCCGATCGGCTGGGTGATCGCCGGAATGTCGAGCGTCGCGAAGTTAATCCCGCCGAGATAGCCCAGGATCTGCGGCTTGAGCGCGTTGGCGATCGACGAGAGCAGCCAATTGACCATCCAGCCGACCAGCTTGCCCACCGACCCGCTCAGGTTGACGTCGATGTTGAAGTCCTGCGCATGATCGCTGACGATCGACACGCTGTTGCCGCGCGGGACGACATTGGCGATCAGCGTGGGATTGGGGCTGGTGCCGACGTCGACGCCGATCCCGATATCGACCCAGAACACCTCGGCACCCGCGCCGGCCGACCCGGCCACCGAAAAGGTCGCCGCGATCTGGTTGCCCTGCGCCTGGACCTGCGGGTTCACCGCGCGGAACGAGTAGTTGTAGTGGACACTGAAGCCGCTGCCGCCGCTCGAATCGCCGCCGTTAAGCGCTACGCCGTTGCCGATCGCCGCCTGCGCGGCGGCCTGCAATGCGGCGTTGTCGAGCGACACGAAGAAGGGCTGGCCGAGCCCCGGCACCGGCTGGGTCGGCACCGGCGGTTGGCCGCCGTTGACGTTGGCGACCGCAAGCAGGTTGCCGCCGACGATACCCACGCTGAACGGGCTGACCGGTACGCCCGGGATCGACGGGATCGCGAACGATACGCCGCCCAGCGCCTGCTGGATGATCTGGTTCATCTTGGGCTGGATGAACTTGGTGGTGAGCCATTGCTGGAACGGCGTTCCCCCCGAGGTGACCGCGGTGGAAATCACGTTGAAGCCGATCTTGCCGCCCGACGAGGTGAGCGTCGCCTGCGTCACCGACGACACCGTCATCGGCGCGCTTTCGGGCCCCGAACTGAAGGTGATCACGATCGGGTTGAGCGTGATCGTGAGGCCGGGGGCGTCGACGAGCAGCGCCGCGACGGTTTCTACATGGTCCTGGGGGACGAACTCGGCATTGGCGTTGGCGAATTCGGGATGGCTTGCCGCCGCCGTCAGCACCGCTTGGGCGGCCGATTCGAGGTGCAGTCCGGCCGACAGATTTACCAGCGGCGGCGCGCCGATGTCGTAGGTGAGGTTTACCGTCGTGCCCTGGAAATCGAGCGAGGCATTGCCCTTGAAGAGTTGCGCGTGGGTCTTGTCGTAAACGCTGGCAAGTATCTGATTCAGCTGGTCCTGGCTGATGCCCAGGCAAACATCGTTCATAACGGTACCCCCAAAGAATATGCGGTCAGAAGTCTCCCAAGGCCTTGTTGATCGCATCGTTGATGCGATTGCTGAGATAGGTCAGGACGGTGGGATCGCCGAGCTTGTCGCCCAGCTTGCTGCGGATGAGATCGTGGACGAAGCCCGCATTGGCGAGCGCCTGGGTGACCTTGTCGTAGAGGTTGGGATAGGGCCAGCTACCACCGCTGCTGAGCGCAATGGCGATGTCCGGCAGGGTCGCGGTCAGCTTGGTGAGCGTCACCGTGAGCTGCGGGTTGTTCGGGTCGCCGGTGACCGCGACGGTGCCGGTGATCACCACGTCGGGCACCGGAAAGGTATCGGAGAAGGTTCCCGATCCGATCGGCATGTCGCCGCCCAGCGCCGCCAGCTCGGAAAAGAGCCGGTTGGGCCCGTCGCTTTGCTCATAGTCGCGGATGAAGGCCTGAGCCTCTTCGTGCGCCTGGATATATACTTGTCGCGCCGCTTCGTTGCGGAAGGCGCCGACGGGGGCGATGTCGGTCGATTCCTGCCGCGACGCCGCCAGCAAATGGCTGCGCAGCGCGCCGGCGGGGGCGGACGACACCTCGGTCATCACCTTGCCCACCGTCACCGGCCCGGTGTAGCTGGCGTTCACCACGCCCTTGAACGACAGCGTCGCCTTGGCGGCATCGGCGAAGGGATCGTCCGCGCCATTGCCCCCCGCATTCTGGCAGGCGCGCTCGAAGATCACCTGGCGGATCATCGAGCTCGCATAATAAGCGGTGTCGCCGACGGTCTTGGTGGGATCGTCGGGCGCCGCCGCCGCCGCCGCGGTCTGGTCGGCCAGCCCCGCCGAGATCGGGCGGTTCTGGCTCATATAGCTGGTGAAGACGTTCTGGCCGCGGACGACCTCGTTCATCGCCCAGTTGTTGTCGTAATATTGGCCGACCATCTCGAGGCCCGCAGGGGTCTGGACCAGCTGGTCGCGATACTCGCGCGCTTGCTGGAGCCGCGCGTCGCCGTCGCCGTCGCCCACCGCCGACGCCCCAACCTGCAGACCGGGGATGATCTTCATCAGCCCGCTCGCGCCCGCCGCCGCACAGCCGAGCAGCCCGTTGCCCGTCACCGCGTATCTGCCCGCGTACGACAGCCCCTGCCACCGGATGGTCGCGGTGAAGATCTGGCTGGTTTCGTCATAGGTGAACCCGCCGTTCGCGGCGGTGCCGAGCCCGCCGATGCTGGCACCGCTCAGGCCCAGATTGACCTCGCCGAACGTCGAATCGCCGAACAGGCCGAAGGGGCCGAGATCGGGGACCGGGCGATTACCCAGCGGCGGAACCAAATGCCCGTCGCCCGAAGCACCGTCGACCAGCACCGTGGGCAGATAATAAGGCGTGCCTTGCTTCCACAAAAGATTCCACGCCTGCTTGAGCAAAAACGCCGCAACCCCTCCAGCCATCACCGCCCCCTATCTATTCACCGCCGCTTGCCAGAACGCTCCAGACTAATGGAAGCGCGCCTATCCACTAGATACGCGCGCATTCAAATGTCGCACGTTAATGGATACCAATCGCAACCCCTTATGTGAATAGAGATTTGAAGCCATATAGTTGTGATAATGCCTGATTAACCGTTGTGGAAAGACGGCGGGCTCCCATTGGTCTTCGTCTTGGCAAGTATCATATGTCGCCATTTTGAACTAGTTGTTGGTTTTTGGCGCACTATAGAATGACGCCTCGAAGGCGGAACAGAACCCTGAGCGATTGTCGATCTGTCGCCCGGGTCGGAAAGTCTTTGCGACCGTCCCGGCTTGGCAGCGCCATGTGCTGGGCGGTCGCCAAGCCGCGCGGCGGGCGATACGGTCGCGGTCGGGCCGCACCGATAGGCGAGGCCCCCATGTTCTACACGTCCGAAGGGGAACAGATGCTCGAAACCTCAGCGCTCGCGATCGCCTTGGCGCTCGCAAGCAGCGGCCCCGCGACCACCGCCCCGGCGCGCCCCGTTGCCGACCTCCCCCAGGGCCCCTGCGACCTGTACAATGCCGCGGGCACGCCGTGCGTCTCGGCGCACAGCACCACGCGCGTGCTGCTGTCGCGCTACGCCGGCCCGCTCTATCAGATCATGCGACGGTCGGACGACACGCTGCTCGACATCGGCGTGTTGCCCGATGGCTATGCCGATGCCGCCGCGCAGGACCGGTTCTGCGCCGGCACCTTGTGCGTGATCACCAAGCTCTACGACCAGTCGGGCAAGGGCAACGACCTGTACCAGGCGCCGCCCGGGCCGAAATATCCGGGGCCCGCCAAGGGTGCTTTCAACGCGCTGCCGATCGCCGACATGGCACCGATCGCCATCGGCGGCGGCCGCAAGGCGTATGGCGTCTACGTCATGCCGGGCATGGGCTTTCGCAACAACAATGCGCGCGACCTGCCGATCGACGACGAGGCCGCGGGAATCCACGTCGTGGTGGCGGGCGACCATTACAGCAACGGCTGCTGCTTCAACTATGGCAACGCATCGACCAACGGGCTCGCGGTCGGCACCGGCACGATGGAGAGCGTCTATTTCGGCACCTCGAGCGGCTGGGGCAGCGGATCGGGCAAGGGCCCCTGGATCATGTCCGACATGGAGGCGGGGCTGTTCTCGGGCTATGACGCCGGCGTCAACACCGCCAACCCGTCGATCGATTGGCGCTTCGTCACCGGGGTGTTCGGCGGCGGTGGACGCAACTTCTGGAAGCTGCGCGGCGGCGATGCCCAGAGCGGCGCGCTCAGCACCTTCTACGAAGGCGTCCGTCCGGGCTCGCGCGAGAACAACGCCTATTTCCCGATGCGCAAGAAGGGCGCGATCCAGATGGGAAATGGCGGCGACAACGGGAATGGCTCTGCGGGCACCTTCTATGAAGGCGTGATGACCGCGGGCCATCCGAGCGACGCGGTCACCGACGCAGTGCAGGCGAATGTCGTCGCCGCGCGCTACGATCTGCCCCGGCTCACCCAGACGCGGCTGACCAGCTTGCGCCCCGGCGTCGGTGCCACGCTCACCGCCACCTTCCGCAACACCGCGCCCGCGCCCGCCGCCGACGTCGCGCTGAGCGTCGCGCTGCCGAGCGGCTGGACCGCGACGCCGACGACCCCCGCCAGCTTCGCGCGCGTCGCCCCCGGCGCCAGCGTGCAAACCACCTTCGAAATAACCTCGCCCGCAGCGGCCAGCGCGGGCTTCCTCACCGCCAAGGCCGATTGGCGCGGCGCCGGCGGACGCCAGGCCGACACCAATCTGCAACGCGTGCGAAGCGCGCAGCCCGTCAAGCTGAACGAGGTGCGCTTCGCCACCGGCGGCAACGCGACCGACCAGTTCGTCGAGCTCTACAACGCGTCGGATCGCGCGGTCGACATCTCGAACTGGCAGCTCACCAACACGCGCACCTTCTTCGCCTCCGAACCGCTGGCGACCATCCCGGCGGGGACCAAACTGGCAGCGGGCAAGCATTATCTGCTGGGGCTGGCGCCTTCTGGCTTGGCGGTGCCAGCCGCGGCGGGCGCGCGGTCGATCAACGTGCGCAGCACCGAAGGCTTCGCGACCGGGCAGCAGATCGCGATCGCCGGCGAAACCCGCCGGATCGCCAGCGTCGGAACCGCAGCAACGGTGCCGACGACGATCTTCATCCCGGTATCGACCGGCCCCTGGCTTACCGTTCCCGCCGGCTCGACCACCCTGCCCGTCGCCGATGCGACCGGATTCGCGGTGGGCGACAAGATGAGCATCGACGCCGGCGGCAATCCCGAGGTCGTCACGGTCACCCGCGTCGGCACCGCCGCGACGCAGACGACGCTGGCGGTCGCTGTCAAGCAGGGCGCGACCACGCTCAAGCTAGCCGACGTATCGAACCTCTCGGTCGGCGACACGCTGTCGCTCAGCACCGGCCAGCGGCTCGAATGGGTCAAGGTCGCAGCGATCGGGTCGCCCGGTGCCGACGGAACCGGGGTGACGCTCACCGCGCCGCTCAAGTTCGACAATATGGAGGGCGTCGATGTCGCCGGCCCAGGGACCGGGATCAGCTTCTCCCCGGCGACGCGGCATCCGCACAAGAGCGGCGATGCGGTGCAGGCGCTGGGCAGCGGGATCGCGCTCGATCGCCCGCTCGGTCGGGCGCACCCGCGCGGCGCTCCTGTCGCCAACCCGCAGGTCCAGACCGCGGGCTATCGCGGTCCGGCGCCGCAGCAATGGTTCGGCGGCGACCTCTCGATCCGCGGCGGCGCGATCAGCCTGACCGATCCGAGCGGCAAGATTCTGGTCGATGCGATCGTCTATGGATCGCAGCAGAGCAATTCTAGCGCGAGCGGCGCGGTCACGATGCCCGAAATCGCGACGCTCGAGGGCGACCAGCACCAAGGCGGCTGCATCGCGGTCATCCCCGGCGCGGGATCGGGCCCGAGCGCGCCGGCCACCGCGCTCGCCGCGTCGGCCCCCGGCGCGCCCGATCGCAGCGTCGGCCGCTTCCCCGACGGCGCCGACACCGACAGCCTGTGCAACGACTTCGTCGTGCAACCCGCGACGACCGCGCCGCAGGGCGCGGCGTCGGGGGCCAAAGCGATCGGCGTCGCCAGCGTTGCCGGGTTCGTGCCCGGCCAGGCCATCACGATCGGAGCCGAAGGCACGCAGGAAGCCGGCATCATCGCCAATGTCGGCACCTCGGGCGCGACCGTCGTGCGCACCGCGGTCGAACAGGGCGGCACGGCGATCGACATCGCCGACGGCGCCGGGTTCGGCGCGGGACAGGCGATCACGCTCAGCCAGGGTGCCGATGCCGAGGAGGCGGTGGTGAAGGCGCGGCAGAATGGCCGCGACGGCAGCCGCATCACCCTCACCGCCCCGCTCGCGCGCGCCTATGCCGTTGGCACCAAGGTGTCGGGCAGCGGCATCACCTTGCGCACCCCGCTGCAGCGCGCGCACGCTGCCGGCGCCGCGGTGCGCGCCGAGCTTCCCACGCCCGGTACGGCAAACGCCTACACGCGCGCGGGGCCGGTGACGGCTCGACGGTAAAGCGAAGCTGCCTTTGCATGCTCGCGGGGGGCAGTCGCACGGCAATAGCGCAAACCGGCTGGCTCAACCGGGTCGCTCCTCCTCTCCCTTGTCAGGGAGGGGAGGCGCCGCCTCGAAGCACGCGAGCTCGACGCAGGCACCGGCGCTAGCCGAACCGCCGCCCCGAGTCGCTCGCGCGGCTAACCGCAGCGATGCCCACTTCACCGGACCTTAAGCTTTGGGGGGCTATCTGGTGGATCGAACGTACGAAGCTTACCATCCGCTGTTGGGACTTCGAAGTGCAGTATCTTCCCAACCGAAAGGCATCTCAAGATGTCCCGGCCGAGTCCGACGAGGCGCTGTCCGATCGTCACCGTGAAGCGCTTGCCGCCGCGTTGACCCCGCTTGCCGAACAGATCGCCCACGCCGATTTGAAGGCGGTGCTGAGCCGGGCCCGCGTCGGCATCCTGCACCGCGATCTCGATCGGCGCGTATTGATCGTGAACGAAGCCTATTGCAAATTGGTCGGGCGTTCGGCGCAGCAGCTCGACGGGTTGGAATTCGCGGCGTTCACCCATCCCGACGACGTCGCGCGATCCAGCCGGATATTCGCCGAGAATTTCGAGCGGGTAACGCCGTTCGAAATCGAAAAACGCTATATCCGGCCCGATGGGACCGCGATTTGGTGCAGCGTCCACGTCTCGTTCGTGGCCGATGCCGCGGGCAAGCCGCAATCGACCATCGTGGTCGCGTCGGACATCACCGCACGCCGCAACGCCGAGGAAGAGCTGCGCGAGAACGAGGAGCATTACCGGCATACCGTCGAGCTGAACCCGCAGATCAGCTGGACCGCCGGCGCCGACGGCGCGGTGCTCGACGTCAGTTCGCGCTGGCACAGGATTACCGGCATCGCGAAAACCGATGCGATGGGCGAAAGCTGGATCGCGGCGCTCCACCCCGACGACGTTCCCCGGACGCGAACGCAATGGGCAGCTTCGGTGGCCAATGCACGGCCGCTCGACATCGAATATCGCCTGCGAACGAGCAGCGGCGCCTATCGTTGGTTTCGCGGACGCGCTGCGGCGCGGGTCGACGCCGCGGGCGCGGTAGTGAAATGGTATGGCACGCTCGAGGACGTGCACGACCGCCGGCTGGCGCAGGACGAACTGCGCCACAGCGAAGAACGCTTCAGGTTGGCGGCGCAGGCGGCGAACCTGGGCATTTGGGATCATGACGTAGCCTCGGGCCGCCGCGAATGGTCGAGCGAGTTCAAGGCGATGCTTGGCTTGCCCCCCGAGACCGAACCCAGCGTCGCCGCCGCGATGACGCTGGTGGTGCCGGAAGATCGCCATCTGCTCGACGCGCTGGTCGATGCTGCGTGGGCAGGCGACAACGACGCGCGTTCCGAAATCATCGTTCGCGTGCGGCGTGCCGATGACAACGCGATGCGATGGATGCGCACGGCAGGCTGGCGAATGCAGACGGCATCGGGTCAGCTCGCCCGTATCGTGGTGACGATCCGCGACGTTACCGACGAACGCACTGCCGAAGACCGCATTCGCTGGGCCGCCAACCACGACGCACTGACCGGCATTGCAAACCGTTTCCGCTTCACCGAACGGCTGGAGCAAGCGATCGCGCGGTCGAAGCCGGGACGGGAGGTGGCGCTGGTGCTGCTCGACATCGACCGTTTGAAGGAAATCAACGACACGATCGGGCACGACGCCGGCGACGCGCTGCTCCGCGCGTTCGCCGCGCGGCTCGACGCAGCGTTTGGCAGCGGGACCGTCGTCGGCCGCCTGGGGGGCGACGAGTTCGCGGCGCTCTTGACGGGGGTTCCCCAATCCGACCTGACCGGCTTGATCGAGGCGGCGCTCGAAGCGCTTCGGCACCCCATCGAATATGACGGGCATGCCTGGGATATCCATGCGACCGCGGGGGTCTCGGTCTATCCCAGGGACGGCGCCTGCGCCGATGAACTGCTCAAATCGGCCGATATCGCGCTGTATGTCGGCAAGAGTAACCGGCGCGGCGAGGTTTCGGTGTTCGAACCCGCGATGCGGGCGGGAATCCAGCGCCGCACCTCGATGCTCCACGTCGCGCGGATGGTCGTCAAGGAAGCGCGCGCGGTGCCCTTTTACCAGCCCAAGGTCGCGCTCGATACGCGGCGGATCACGGGGTTCGAGGCGTTGATGCGGTGGCATCACGATACCCTGGGCGTCCAGGGCCCCGACACGGTTTCCGCCGCCTTTGAAGACCTGCGGCTGGCCGCGGCGCTGAGCGACCGGATGATCGATCGGGTAGCGCATGATTTGCGCGGCTGGATCGATCGCGGGCTGTGCCCCGGGCACGTGGCGATCAACCTGGCGCCCGCAGAATTCCGCGACGATAAACTGGTCGATCGCGTGATCGGCCCGTTCAACCGGCTTGGCGTTCCGCTCGAATATGTCGAACTCGAGATTACCGAAACCGTCCTGCTGGGCCGCGATACCGACAAGGTCGCGATCACGCTCGCGGCGCTTCGCGACCGCGGGGTGAAGATCGCGCTCGATGATTTCGGAACGGGCTTCGCCTCGCTTTCGCATCTGAAACTGTTTCCGGTCGACGTGATCAAGATCGACAAGAGCTTCGTGGCCAATATGTGCCAGCAGCGCGACGACGCGGCGATCGTCGAAGCGGTCGTCGGCCTGGCGCATCGCCTGAAGAAGGAAGTGGTGGCCGAAGGCATCGAGCGCGAGAACGAGGCCAGCTATCTGTCCGAACTGGGATGCACCTACGGCCAGGGCTATCTGTTCGGGCGCGCGGTACCGGCGGCTGCGGTTCCCGCGTTGCTCGGCTGAAGCGCAAGGCTGGAGTCACCGATCGGCGAATCGTTCCTCGACACGCGCCGCGCGGACCAGCGCCGCGCTCGACAGCAGGATCGCCGATACCAGCACCGCGATCGACAAGATCCCGCCGCGCGTGACCTCCACTCCCGCCGCCATCTCGGCACCGCTCGGCATCGTCAGCGAAAATTCGGCGCGCTGATATGCAGGGGTCGCCACCAGCGCTCGATTCTTGTCCTTGGCCATGCCACAGCTCCTGCACCGGTTCCCGATCGCCTTGACAATCGCACGCCGGTGCCGCATGCGCTCGCAT
Source organism: Sphingomonas sp. S1-29 (assembly GCF_026167545.1). Classification (NCBI taxonomy): domain Bacteria; kingdom Pseudomonadati; phylum Pseudomonadota; class Alphaproteobacteria; order Sphingomonadales; family Sphingomonadaceae; genus Sphingomonas; species Sphingomonas sp. S1-29. The sequence continues at coordinate 1,725,242 of NZ_CP110678.1, forward strand.
CAATCGGCGGCCGCTTCGATGCGCGCCGCCTTTCGCATTTTCGCCTTATGGCATCACGAAGACAAGGATTGGGCCATGGCCAAGCCGACTACCGTCAAGATCCGGCTGGTAAGCACCGCCGACACCGGCTTCTTCTATGTGACGAAGAAGAACCCGCGCAACCAGACCGAGAAGATGTCGTTCCGCAAGTACGACCCGGTGGTGCGCAAGCATGTCGAATTCAAGGAAGCCAAGATCAAGTGATCTGGGGCCCCTCTCCCGCCGCGCGGGGGAGGGATTTGGCGGTCACGCCAGCGCGCGTATCTCGTCCATGAATCGCATCACCGAGATCGGCTTCGAGACATAGGCGGTCGCTCCCGCCGCGCGAATCCGGTCTTCGTCGTCGCGTCCGGCATAGGCGGTCACCGCCATGATCGGGATCGCACGCAGCCGCGAATCGGCCTTCATCCGCTGGATCAGCTCATAGCCGGTGACGTGCGGCAGCTGGATGTCCATCACCACCAGGTCGGGCATCACTTCGCGCGCGCGCGCCACCGCCTCGCGCCCGTCGCGCACCGGTTCGGCGATATAGTCGTGCGCGCGCAGCAAATCGCAGAACAGCTTCAGGTTGAGCTCGTTGTCCTCGACAACCAGCACCTTCTTTGCCACGTCGACCGCCTGTTCCTGCATGACGTGAGCGCTAGCCGATGCCGATCCGCGAGACAAATCCCGACCGCGATTCGCACATGATCGCGCTGCAGGCGCTGGTATGGGCGCTGGGCGACCCCCGGCGCGCCGAGCGGCTGCTCGACACCACCGGGCTCAGCCCACAATCGCTGCGCGAAGGCGCGGGCGATCCCGCGGTGCTCGCCGCCGCGCTCGGCTTTCTCGAAGCCCATGAGCCCGATCTGATCGCGTGCGCCGAATCGCTCGGCGTCTCGCCCGCGCTGCTGGTGCAGGCACGCGAATCGCTGGAGAATCTATGAAGCCGTTGTTGATTTGCGATTGTGACGAGGTGCTGTTGCACATGGTGCGCCATTTCCGCACCTGGCTCGACGAGGCGCATGATATCGATTTCACGATCGCGCATGGCGATTTCTCGACCGCGATGACCCGGCGGAGCGACGGCAGCACCGTGGTGCGCGACGAGATGTGGGGGATGCTCGACGGCTTCTTCCCCGCCGAAATGGCGCGGCAGACCTTGGTGCCGCATGCCCGCGAGGCGCTGGCGGCGCTCGCCGAACAGGCCGATATCGTCATCCTCACGAATCTGAAGGATCACTGCCGCAGCCATCGAATCGACCAGCTGGCGGCGCACGGTATCGCGCACCGCGTCGATTGCAACCAGGGCGGCAAGGGCAACCCGGTCGCGGCGCTGGTCGCCGAGCACGGCCATCCGGTGACGGTGTTCGTCGACGATCTAGCGGTCCACCACGAATCGGTCGCGCGCCATGCCCCCGGCGTCCACCGGCTGCACATGATCTCCGAACCCGATCTTGCCACCGTCACGCCGGCCGCGGCGCACGCGCATGCGCGAATCGACGACTGGCGCGACGCGCGCGGCTGGATCGCCGAGCGTTTCGCTTCGGGCTTGCCCGCCGCCGCCTGACCCGGCACATCGGGGGGATGAGCGACACCATCGAAGCGAAGCTGGCCGATCTCGGCCTCACCCTCCCCACCCCCGCGGCGCCGGTCGCGACCTATGCGCCCGCGGTGATCGCGGGCAATTTGCTCCACATCTCGGGCCAGCTGCCGTTCGACGACGGCGCGCTGATGACCGGGCGCGTCGGCGAGGATCGCGACCTCGATTATGCCGCGCACGCCGCGCAGCGCTGCGCGCTGATGCTGATCGCGCAGATGAAGGCGGCGCTGGGCGACGATCTGTCGCGCGTCGTGCGGGTCGTGAAGCTCGGCGTATTCGTCAATTCGGCGGGCAGCTTCACCGATCAGGCCAAGGTCGCCAATGGCGCGTCCGAGCTGATGATCGCGGCATTCGGCGATGCCGGGCGGCATGCGCGCAGCGCGGTCGGGGTACCCGTGCTGCCGCTCGGTGCGGTGGTCGAGATCGACGCGATCGTCCAGATCGGCTGAACCCCGCGCTGTGGCTTCGCGGCCACAAAAACGGTCGTTTTGTGCAAGGCAGCAGAATAAAGTTGTGCGTTGCCGCTCGTTGCGGCAACGTTACTACGTTCGACTAGTATATCGCGCGCATGCCCCAGGGCATCGGCAGACGCGGGACCGTCGGGCAGCAGGAGAGAACCATCGCCTTCTATCCGAAAGGGACCCGATGCGTTTCTCTACTCTGGGGCTTTCAGCCCTGCTTCTGACGTGCGCCACCCCTGCATTTGCGCAGGAGGAAACCGCACCGCCCGAACCGGTCACCGTTTCGGGCAGCGTCACCCTCGCCTCCGACTATCGCTTCCGCGGCGTCTCGCAGTCCGACAAGGGCTTCGTGATCCAGGGCGGCGCGACCGTCGCGCATGAGAGCGGCGTCTATGGCGGCTTCTGGGGATCGAACCTCGCCGGCTGGGGCACCTTCGGCGGCCCCAACCTCGAGCTCGACCTGTTCGCCGGCTTCAAGACCCCGGTCGGCGGCGGCGGCACGCTCGATATCGGCGCGACGTGGTACATGTACCCCGATGGCGCCAACACCACCGACTTCATCGAACCCTATGTGAAGCTGTCGGGCACCGCCGGGCCGGTTTCGCTGACTGCGGGCGTCTTCTACGCGCCCTCGCAGGAGGCGCTGGGCCGCTGGTATTTCACCGGCGCCGATGCGGCCGCCGGGGTCTATAACGATCCGGGCGACAAGGAAGACAATCTCTACCTGTCGGGCGACGCGGTCGCAGCGATCCCCAACACCCCGATCAGCCTGCGCGGCCATATCGGCTATTCGGACGGCAATCCGGGGCTCGGCCCCAACGGCACCAGCGTCGCCCCAACCGGGCAATATTGGGATTACGCCGTCGGCGCCGACCTGACCTATAGCGGCCTCACCTTAGGGGTTACCTATGTCGGCACCGACATCAGCGATGCCGATGGCGCCTATCTGCTGCCCAACTTCTCGAAGGGCGGGTTCGACAGCATTGCCGACGGCACCGTCGTCTTCTCGCTGACCGCCGCGTTCTAAGTCGAACGAACGCCAGCCTTTTCGCCATTCCCGCGCGAGCGGGGATGGCGACCGGGGCCGCGACAAAGCCCACTCGACAAAGTCACGCGCTTGCGCTGTTCTCCCGGCATCCAACCGGAGCCCTCGCCGATTGCGCCTTCACACCCCCCTGCTCGCCCTGCTGCTCGCCACCACCGGACTCGGCCATGCCGCCCCGGGCCGACAGGCAAGTGCAGCCCTCCCCTTCACCTTTGAAGAACTGATGGTGCCGATGCGCGACGGCGCACGGTTGCAGACGGTGATCCTGCGCCCGACCGACAAGACCGGCCCGCTGCCGATCCTGTTCCAGCGCAGCCCCTATGGCGTCCCCGGCGGTGTTCCCGCGACGATCCCCGCCGATATGCGCTTCCTGGTCGACGACGGCTACATCCTGGTGTTCCAGAACATGCGCGGCCAGTTCAAATCCGATGGCGACTTCACCATGTCGATGGCGCTCGCACCCGCCGGCTCGGACGCGATCGACGAAGCGACCGACGGCTATGACAGCGTCGACTGGCTGGTGAAGAACGTGAAGGGCAACAACGGCAAGGTCGGCATGTGGGGCGTGTCTTACCCCGGTTATGCCGCCGCGGTCGCGCTCGCCAAGCCGCATCCCGCGCTCAAAGCCGTCAGCCCACAGGCGGCGTGGAACGACTGGTGGATCAACGACGATCTCCACCGCTATGGCGCGTTCCGCCTGTCCTACGCCACCGACTGGCTGTTCTCGCTGCAGAACAATGATCAAGGCCGCGATTTCGATTATGGCGGCAAGGGCGTGGTCGACACCTATGCCTGGTTCCTCAAGCTTGGCCCGGTCGAGAATCTCGATACGCAATATTTCAAGGGCAGCGTGCCTATGCTGCGTTCGATCATCGACCGGCCGAATTATGATTCGTTCTGGAAGGCCAATCGCTGGACCGATCGGCTGGGCAAGACGACGGTGCCGACGCTGCATGTCGCGGGATTCTGGGACCAGGAAGATCCGCTGGGCACCTGGAAAATCTACGAACGGATGGAGGCTGCCGACCCCGACGGCCTGAACATGATCGTCGCGGGTCCGTGGGCGCATGGCAGTTGGCGCGGGCCGGGCAGCGATGTCGGCTATATCAAGTTCGGCACCGAGAGCGGCACTGCGTTCCGCCGCGACATCGAAGCGCCGTTCTTCGCGCACTGGCTGCACGGCAAGGGCCCCAAACCCGCGTTCGAAGCGCGGATGTTCCAGAGCGGCTCCTGGGCGTGGAAGGACTATCCGCAATGGCCGCCGCGCGCCGCCGCCGCGACGAACCTGTATCTGCGCGCCGACGGCAGCCTGTCGTTCACCGCGCCGGCGGCGGGCGAGGGCTGCCGCGACTATCTGTCGGACCCCGCCAATCCGGTGCCGTTTCGCGAGCGCCCGATCTCCCGCACCTATCCCTCCCAGGAATGGCGCTGGTGGGAAGCTGCCGACCAGCGCTTCGTCGATGGCCGTCCCGATGTGTTGACCTATACCAGCGCCCCGCTCGAGGCTGATCTGACCGTCACCGGCGCGGTCGCGGCGCGGCTGATGGCATCGACCAGCGGCACCGACAGCGACATGGTGGTCAAGCTGATCGACGTGCTGCCCGACGATTACGAACCCGCCCCCGGCCGCGCGCTGGGCGATTATCCCAAGACGCTCAACGGCTATCAGTTCCCGATCGCGATGGAGGTCCGCCGCGGCCGCTGGCTCGAAAGCTACGAGACCGCCAAGCCGCTGGTGCCCAACAAGGTGGTGGCGTGGGACGTGCCGATGAAGGACCACGACCATGTCTTCAAGGCGGGGCACCGGATCATCGTGCAGGTCCAGTCGAGCTGGTTCCCGATGATCGACCGCAACCCGCAGAAGTTCGTGCCCAATATCTACAAGGCAAAGGCGGAGGATTTCGTGAAGGCGACTCAGCGGGTTTGTGCGGGATCGTACGTGGCGTTGCCGGTGATGCGCTGAGCCGAGGGTTGGTGGGACGGGGCATAAGCAGCCCGTGCGTGTCCGCCCCCTCCACCAGCTTCGCTGGTCCCCCTCCCCCTTGCGGGGGAGGATGAGGTCAGTCTCGGGACACACTGCAATCCTCCCCCGCCAGGGGGAGGTGCCGCGCAGCGGCGGAGGGGGCGGATACGCACGGGCGGTTGTAAGTAACCCACCCCCTTACGGTCGGAGCACTTCTACCGCTTCAACCGATACCCGGTCTTGAACATCCACCCCACCAGCGCGGCGCACCCCAGCAGGAACGCAAACGTCACCCCCAGGCTCAACCACACGCTGACATCGCCCTGGCCGAAAAAGCTCCAGCGAAACCCGCTAACCAGATACACCACCGGGTTGAACAGACTCACCGTCCGCCAAGGCTCGGGCAGCATGTCGATCGAATAAAAGGCACCGCCGAGGAAGGTCAGCGGGGTGATCAGCAACGCGGGGACCAGCGACAATTGCTCGAACCCCTTGGCCCAGATGCCGATGATGAAGCCGAACAGGCTGAAGGTCACCGAGGTCAGGATCAGGAAGGCGACCATCATCGCCGGATGTTCGATGCGAAGGTCGACGAAGAAGGTCGAGGTCGCCAGGATGATCAGCCCGATCAGCATCGACTTGCTCGCCGCCGCGCCGACATAGCCAAGCAGCAATTCGAAGGTCGAAACCGGCGCCGACAGCAATTCATAGATCGTGCCGGTGAATTTCGGGAAATAAATGCCGAACGACGCATTCGACAGGCTCTGCGTCAGCAACGTCAGCATGATCAGCCCGGGGACGATGAAGCTGCCATAGCCCACGCCGTCGATCGCCTCCATACGGCTGCCGATCGCGCCGCCGAAGACGATGAAATACAGCGCAGTCGTGATCACCGGGGTGACGATCGACTGCCAGAAGGTGCGCCCGAAGCGCGCCATTTCGAAGCGATAGATCGCCGCGACGCCGTGGAGGTTCATGCGTAACATCCGTTCGTTTCGAGCATCGTCGAGAAACCTTGTTCGGCGCGCGCGGCAGTTTCTCGACTGCGCTCGAAACGAACGGTGGGGAGAGCGCGTCTGTTCATGCCGCGCGCTCCTCGACCAGATCGACGAAGATATCCTCGAGGCTCGACTTCGACGTGTCGAGATCCTTGAACGCCACCCCCATGTCGGCGAGGCGGCGCAGCAGCGAGGGGATGCCCGTCCGCTCGGCCTGGGCATCAAAGACATAGCGCAATTTATGCCCCTCATCGATCAGCGCCAGATCCCATTCGGCAAGCTCGCTCGGCACCGCGACCATCGGCTCGACCAGCGCGATCTCCATCTGGCGCTTGCCCAGCTTCTTCATCAGATCGGCCTTGCGCTCGACCAGCAGCAATTCGCCCTTGTTGATGACGCCCACCCGGTCGGCCATTTCCTCGGCCTCCTCGATATAATGTGTCGTCAGGATGATCGTCACGCCGCGCTCGCGCAGCCGGTGGACCAGCCGCCACATGTCGCGGCGAAGCGACACGTCGACCCCCGCGGTGGGCTCGTCGAGGAACAGGATGTCGGGTTCGTGGCTCAGCGCCTTGGCGATCAGCACGCGGCGCTTCATGCCGCCCGACAATTCGAGCAGCTTGGCATCGCGCTTGTCCCAAAGCGACAGGTCGCGCAGCACTTGTTCGAGATACGCATCGTTGCGCTTCTTGCCGAACAGCCCGCGACTGAAGCGGACGGTGGCGATTACGCTTTCGAACGCGTCGGTCGACAATTCCTGCGGCACCAGCCCGATGACCGATCGCGCATAGCGATACTCGGCCTGCGCATCGCGCCCCGCGACGGTGATCGTGCCGGTCGTCGGGGTGACGATCCCGCAGACGATCGAGATCAACGTCGTCTTGCCCGCGCCATTGGGGCCGAGCAGCGCGAAAATCTCGCCCTTCGCGATATCGAGATCGACCGATTTGAGCGCCTGGTGGCCCGAGGCATAGGTCTTGCTGACGCCGCGAATGGCGAGGATCGGTTCGGTCTGCATGGGCCCCCGCGGTCGGTTCGTGTGCGCGTTAGCTAGGGCGCGCGGGCGGCAAGGACAAGTTCCCAAACCATCACCCCGGGCTTGCTCCGGCGCAGGCATCGCCGCCGGGGCCGGCAGCCAACCAGCCCCTAATTCGCCGCGCGCGCCGCAGTCACCGCCGCCTGCATCTGTTCGAGCGGGATCGCGCCCGCCAGCACGCGGTTGCCGATCACCCAGGCGGGGGTGCCGGTCATGCCCAATTGCCCGGCCATCGACAGGTTCTTTGACAATTCGTCGGTCGCCGCCTTCGATCGCGCAAAGGCCTGCCCCGCCGCGCGGTTCAGCCCCGCGCGGGCGATCGCGGCGTCGATCGATTGCGGGGTCAGGCGGCCCGCCGCGAACAGCGCGTCGTGATAGGCGGCGAACTTGCCCTGCCGGGCGGCGGCCAGGCTCCATTCGGCGGCGGTGCGGCTTTCGGCGCTCAGGATCGGCAGCTCGCGGAACACCACGCGTACCTTGGGGTCGGCGGCGATCAGCCGGTCGAGCGTGGGCAGGCTGGCGCGGCAATAGCCGCAGGCATAGTCCATATAGGCGACGACGGTGACGTCGGGGGTCTTGGCCCCCTTCCACGCGCTGCCGAACGGGGTGACGATGCCAGCGCGGTTGGCCTGCACCACCTTCCCGGTTTCGCGGTCGCGCAGCCGCTCCATCGCCTGCGGAATGATCTCGGGGTTGGCCAGGATATAGTCGCGCACCGTCGCCTCGACCCCCGCGCGATCGGCGCCGCCGGCCGCGGGGCGGACCGAGGCATAGACCGCCGCCCCCACCAGCCCGGCGAACAGGAAGGCGATCGCCAGCAGGATGGGGCTTCGCAACAAACGTTCGATCATCGGCGGCGGCCCTTCTGGTCCTTCACCGCGAATTCGGCGGTCATCTGGATATCCTGTGCGCGGATATAGTCGGGGGTACCCGGCGGCAACCCCGCCATCGCCGCGCGCGCGCTCACCAAGGCGCGCATCGGTTCGTTCGACAGGCTGGCCTGTTCGGCGGCGGCGAGCGCGGCGCGCGCGCCGTCGCCCTTGCGCTCGTACACCACCCCCAGTTGATACCAGGCGAACGGGTTGCGATCGTCGCGCGCTACCGCCAGCCGCAGGATTTTTTCGGCCTCGGGCAGATGCTGGGGGTCCTCGGTCGCGATCAGCGCGTGGCCGAAGGTAGTGGCGATCAGCGGCTGGAAGCGCGTCTTGGTCGTCGCCTCGCGCAGCGGCGCCAGCGCTTCGACGGGCTTGCCCGATTCGAGCAGGATCTGCCCCTGCAGCTCGAGGAAATAGGGATCGTGCGGCGCGTATTGCACCAGCGCCGCCGCCTCGGCCGCCGCCTTCGCCGGATAGCCGGTGCGGTGGAAGGCATAAGCGCGCGCATAATGCGCGGGGATCGAATTGTCGGTCGCGGGATAGCTGCGCAAGGTCGCCGGCGCATCGTTGACATAGCCGCGAAGCTTGGCCTGGACGCGTTTGAAGCGTGCTTGCATGTCGGCGTCGACCGGCGCGTTGAACGCCGGCGCCACCGACAAGTCGCCGGTCAGATTGGCGATCCGCTCGCCCGACAGCGGATGGGTGCGCTGATAGCCGTTATTCTGCGGGATCGCGAGGCGGAATTCCTGGTTCTGCAGCTTCTTGAAGAAGTCGAGCATCCCGCGCCCGCTGACCTTGGCGGTGTTGAGATAGCGCACCCCCGCGGCATCGGCCGCCGATTCCTGGCCGCGCGAAAAGGCCAGGAAGCTGCCCATCGCCGCCTGCTGCCCCGCCGCGAGGATTCCCGCCCCCGCCTCGCCCGCGCCCACCGCGATCGCGGCGACGCCCAGCACCAGGCTGAGGATCGTCATCCCCATCGCCTCTTTCATCATCTGGCCCTGCAGCGGCACATGGCCGCCGGTGACATGGCCAAGCTCGTGCGCGATCACGCCCTGGACTTCGTTGGCGCTGTCGGCAGCGTTGATCAGCCCCGAATGGATGTACACCGCCTGCCCGCCGGCGACGAAGGCGTTGATCGAGCCATCGTTGATCAGCACCATCCGCACGTTGCGCGGATTGAGGTCGGCGGCCTCGATCATCGGCCGCGCCATGTCGTTGAGCAACGCCTCGGTCTCGGCATCGCGGAGGATCGATTGCGCGGCAGCGGGCTGGGCTGCCAGCAGCGTGACGAGCGCGATTACGGGGAACAAGCGCTTCATCGCTTACATATCGGCGGTTTCGGCGCGCGGATCAACGCCCGTGCGCGAAACAAGGGGCCGTGCGTCGCGAGACGCACGGCCCCCGGGTCAAGCGTCAGGCCCCGAAGGTGCGCTGCCACCAGCCGCGGCGAGGTGACCCGTCGCCGCCTTCTTCACCCTCGGTGCCGTCGCGATCGCTCGCGTCGGACGACGCGCTGCCATCGACCGCGTCGGCCGAAGCCGCGCGCTCGGTCGCCACCGGCGCAGCGTCCTGCACTACCGACCCGGTATCGGCCTCGATCGCAGCGGGTGCGTCCTCGGCTACCTTCTTGCGGCGCGTGCGCTTGGGCTTTTCGGCTACGGGCTCGGCTTCGGCCGGCACCGGTACCGCCTCGACCGCACCCTCGTCGGCCTTCTTGCGCCGGGTACGCCGCGGCTTGGGCGCGGGTTCTTCGGCAACCGCCTCGATCACCGGTGCTTCGACCGGCGCTGGCTCCTCCGTCACCTCGGCTTCGACCGGCGCGGCGAGCGCGCTCGGCTTGCGACGACGCGTGCGCCGCGGCTTGGGTGCCGCTTCGGCCTCGGGCAGATCGGCGTCGGGCTCGACCACCGGCATCGCGAACGGGGCTGCGTCGCCCGCCTCGATCACCAGCGGCTCGTCTTCGGCCTCAGCCGCCTGCTCGCCCGCTGCGGTCTCGCCCGAGTCGCGACGACCGCCGCGACGGCCACGCCGCCGCCGCTTGCCGCGACGCTCGCCGCCGTCTTCGCGCTCGGCCTGCGGCGTTTCGCCACCCGCCGGACCATAGACCGCGCGATCCTCGTCGAGATCGTCCTCGGCATTAACCTCGATCGATTCACCAGCGACGCCATCCGCCTCGCCTGCGTCGGCTTCGCCATCGGCACCGGCCTCACCCTCGACGCCATTCTGGTCGTCGCGCGCACGACCACGACGGCCGCGCCGGCGACGACGGCGGCGGCGTGCGCCATCCCCCTCGCCTTCAGCCTCGGCCTCGCCTTCGGCCGCCTTGCGTTCGCGCGGGCGACGTGGCTCGACGACCTCGGCCTCGACCTCCTCCTCGATCTCTTCTTCTTCCTCGAAGATTTCGAGATCGTCCTCGGGCTCCTCGACCACCGGATCGAAACGCGGGGCATAGGCCGGCGGCGGGCCACCCGCCTCGACCGTCATGCGCGCACCCTCGATCTCGCCGTCCGACGTCACCTCGACGGTCACGCCATAGCGTTCCTCGATCTCGGCGATGTCGCCGCGCTTCTTGTTGAGCACGTAAAAGGCAGCTTCCTGGCTCGCGCGCAGCAGCAACTGGCTGCCACGGCCGCGTGCCGCTTCGTCCTCGATCATCCGCAGCGCCGAAAGGCCAGCCGACGACGCGGTGCGTACCAAGCCGGTGCCCTCGCAATGCGGACATTGGCGGGTCGATGCCTCAAGCACCCCGGTACGCAGCCGCTGGCGGCTCATTTCCATCAGCCCGAACGAACTGATCCGACCGACCTGGATCCGCGCGCGATCGTTCTTGAGCGCCTCCTTCATCGCCTTTTCGACCTTCCGGACATTCGATCCGTGATCCATGTCGATGAAGTCGATGACGACCAGGCCTGCCATGTCGCGCAGCCGCAGCTGGCGCGCGATTTCGGCGGCTGCTTCCAAATTGGTCGCGGTCGCGGTCTGCTCGATATTATGCTCGCGCGTCGAGCGACCGGAGTTGATGTCGATCGACACCAATGCCTCGGTCGGGTTGATGACCAGATAGCCGCCCGATTTGAGCTGCACCACCGGATGGTACATCGCCGCGAGCTGGTCCTCGACCTGGTGACGCTGGAACAACGGCACCGCGTCCGAATAATGCTGCACCCGCCGCGCATGCGACGGCATCAGCAGCTTCATGAACTCCTTGGCCTGGCGATAGCCCTCCGGCCCTTCGACGATCACCTCGTCGATGTCCTTGTTATAGATGTCGCGGATCGCGCGCTTCATCAGGTCGCTGTCGCCATAGACGAGTGCGGGTGCCGACGACTTCAGCGTCTCCTCGCGAATCCCGTCCCACAGCCGCGCGAGATAATCGAAGTCGCGCTTGATCTCGACCTTGGTGCGCTGCAATCCGGCGGTGCGGACGATGCAGCCCATCGTCGGCGGCAATTGCAGATCGGCCATGATCGACTTCAGCCGCTTGCGATCGCCAGCATTGCTGATCTTGCGGCTGATCCCGCCGCCATGCGCGGTGTTGGGCATCAGCACGCAATAGCGCCCGGCGAGCGACAAATAGCTGGTGAGCGCCGCGCCCTTGTTGCCGCGCTCTTCCTTCACGACCTGCACCAGCAGCACCTGACGGCGGCGGATGACGTCCTGGATCTTGTAGCGGCGACGCAGGTTCAGCCGGCGCTGGCGCAATGCCTCGACCGCGGGATCCTCGCTCGCGCCCTTCTTGCGGCGGCGCGGCTGGCCTTCGCCATCGCCGCTCGACGCTTCGCTGTCCTCGTCGTCGTGATGATCGTCGTCGTCGTCGTCCGAACGACCCTCGACCATCTCGAGATCGCCATGATCGTCGTCGTGGTCGCCGTCATCATCGTCGTCGTCATCGTCGCGCAGCGCTGCCTCTTCGGCGGCATGCTCGGCCTCTTCGCGCAGCAGCGCGTCGCGGTCCTCCTTGGGGATCTGATAATAATCGGGATGGATTTCGCTGAACGCCAGGAATCCGTGGCGGTTGCCGCCATAGTCGACGAACGCCGCCTGCAGCGACGGTTCGACGCGGGTTACCTTGGCGAGATAGATATTGCCCTTGAGCTGCTTGCGCTCGGCACTCTCGAAATCAAATTCCTCGATCCGGTTTCCCTTGACGACGGCAACCCGGGTCTCTTCCCGGTGGCGTGCGTCGATCAGCATACGCGTGGTCATTGATGTGTCTCCGCGCGCGCCGCGCGGGCCTGGCGGCCGGCAGTGGCGCGCGTTCGTGAAGGGCGGCTGCCGGGTCGATCCCTGGCCTGGCCGCGCGGTTTGGATGAAGTGCCTCTGCTGCGCAGGCACGGTCGGGCGCATGGCCCGACTGCTTCGCTCCGGTCACGCACCCGCCGCTCGTCGCGGCGAGGGGATGCGTCGGATGCGAAAATTGCCTCATTTGCAGCGTCAACCTGGATATGCCGCGTCCCCGGAAACGCCGGGGACGGGCAAGGATACCGTATGGAACGATCACGACCGTGAAACATCCTTGCGGTTGTTACATGGCGTAGCATTGCATCGCGCGCGCATCAACTGGCAGCCGGTTGCCGGGCGGCGGCAGGATTTTGCCTAATTTCGGGATAACCACATCGCTTCACCGTGCCGCAAAGCGCGACCCGCTATCGCAAGACGAAAGAGTTTTGGGACGCATCGAATGAAGGTTTTGGGCTGGACCGCTGCGTATCGGGGGCGGCATAGCTACCGGGTGTCGCTTTTCGTCGCCCTTTTAGCGTGCTGGCTCGGTGGCATGCCCGCCTGGGCCGGCGACGTCCGCGATATCGAAGTGAGGCGCGATCGGATCGTGATCACCTTCGACGGCGCGGTCGCGAACGCATCGACCTTCGTGCTCGACACCCCGCGGCGCATCGCGCTCGACCTGGCGGATACGCGGGCCGGCGCGCCTGCTACGCCAAACGGGCCGGTGTCGGCGGTCCGCCAGGGCCGGCTCGGCGACGACGGCGCGCGGATTGTCTTCGACCTTACCCGCCCGGCGATCGTCACCGAAGGCCGCTTCGACGATAGCGGCCGCAAGCTCACCCTCGAACTCACCACCGTCTCCGACGACCGCTTCGCACGCGAAGCAGTCGCCGGGCGAAAGAATTTCGGCTTTTCGCGCCGCCCCGAGCGGCCCGACGTCCACAAGGTATCGATGCGCGTCCCCGCCGCGCGCAAGGCCCCGCCGCTGCCGCGCGTCTATGGCGACGACGACAGCCGCCCGCTGGTGGTGATCGACGCCGGGCATGGCGGCCACGACCCCGGCGCGCTTTCGCCCGAAACCGGGCTTCGCGAGAAGGACCTGACGCTCAAGACCGCGCTGGCGATCAAGGACCGCCTGCTCGAATCGGGTCGCGTCCGCGTCGCATTGACGCGCGAGAGCGACAAATTCCTGATCCTGCAGGAACGCTATGGCATCGCCCGCCGGCTGGGCGCGCATCTGTTCATCTCGGTCCATTGCGACAGTGCGGGCAACCCGCTGGCGACCGGCGCCACCGCCTACACCCTGTCCGAAGTCGCATCGGACAAGGAAGCCGCGCGATTGGCGGCGCGCGAGAACCGCGCCGATATCCTCGCCGGAATCGACCTTGGCGACACCAGCGGCGACATCTCGTCGCTGCTGATCGACCTGGCGCAGCGCGAAACGATGAACCGCTCGGCCAATTTCGCGCGACTGCTCGGGCGCGAGGCGCAGCCGCTGATCCCGGTGAAGCCCGTCTTCCACCGGATGGCGTCGCTGATGGTGCTCAAGGCGCCCGACATGCCGTCGGTGCTGTTCGAGACCGGCTATCTCTCGAACAAGGGCGATGCCGACTTCATCAATTCGCGCGAGGGCCGCGAAAAGATCGCTGAAAGCGTGAAGCGCGCGACCGAAATCTTCTTCGCGCGGCGGATGGCCGCACGTTGACCCGGGGCGGGCACGCCCGGGCAGCAAGCACGACGGGCCAGCCACCACCCCCATTTCCATCCCCTGGCGCTTCGTCTAAACCGCGCCGACCATGGCGGAACCCACCGATACCAGCTTGACCCAGCAGCCTGCGCCGCACGGCCGCTGGACCGCGTTCCGCGAAGGACTGTCGCGCACCCGCCGCCGCTGGTGGTTTCGCGTGCTCGCGGTGCTGGCGCTGCTCGCCGGCCTGGGGGTCGTCGGCTTCTGGGCATTGTTCGCGCGCGACCTGCCCTCGGTCGATGCGCTGCGCGCTTATGAGCCCGATCTGCCGAGCAACGTGCGCGGCATCGATGGCACGCCGATCCACACCTATGAGCGCGAACGCCGCGTCGAGCTCGACTTCGCCGAATATCCGCCGATGCTGGTCCGCGCCTTCCTGGCGGCCGAGGATCGCACCTTCTTCGAGCATTCGGGGATCGACATTCCGGGCTTTGCCGGCGCGATCGTCGATTATGTGTCGAAGATGGGCACCGGCGAGCGCGCGCGCGGCGGATCGACCATCACCCAGCAGGTCGCCAAGAACCTGCTGATCGGCAACGAATATTCGCCGACGCGCAAGGTCCGCGAGGCGATCCTGGCCTATCGCATCGAACAGGCGCTCTCGAAGGCCGAGATTCTCGAACTCTATTTGAACGGTATCCCGATGGGCCGCCGCAGCTTCGGCGTGCAAGCCGCGGCGCGCGCCTATTTCGACAAGGACGTCGTCGACCTCCAGCTGCACGAGATGGCGTTCCTGGCGACCTTGCCAAAGGCACCCGAATCCTATGGGCGCGCGGCCAATGCCGATCGCGCGATGGAACGGCGCGGCTATGTGCTCGGCGAGATGCTGCGCAATCGCTTCATTACCGAGCAGCTCTATCGCGAAGCGATGGCGCAGCCGCTGGGACTGGTGCGCCAGCGCAACTCGGTGCTGCGCTCGGAGGCGGGCTATTTCATCGAGGAAGTCCGGCGGCAATTGGCCGACAAATTCGGCGATAATGCCGAGGCGGGCCCGTATAGCGTCTATGCCGGCGGGCTGTGGGTGCGAACCTCACTCGACAATCGGCTGCAAGGCTTCACCGCCGATGCGCTGCGGCAGGGGCTGATCCGCTTCGAACGCGGCCGCGGCTGGTCGGGGCCGATCGCCACGCTCGAGATCGACGGCGACAATTGGCAGCAGGTGTTCCTGGGCAGCAATGTCGGGCTGAACTACGAAAACTGGCGCGCCGCGGTGGTGGTGTCGAGGGATAGCGACGCCGCGCAGATCGGCTTTGCCGACGGCGAAACCGCGCGGCTTTCGCGCGGCGCCGCGCAGATGCCGGTGCGATCGAAGGGCGGCACCGCCTTCGCCGCGCTGAAATCGGGCGATGTGATCGCGGTCGCGCCCGAGGGCTCGGGCTATGCGCTGCGCACCGTGCCCAAGGTATCGGGCGGCATGGTCGTCGAAGATCCGCGCACCGGTCGAATCCTGGCGATGCAGGGCGGCTTCGACAGCAGCATCCAGTCGTTCAACCGCGCGACGCAGGCGATGCGCCAGCCGGGTTCGACGATCAAGCCGATCGTCTATGCCGCCGCGCTCGAAAACGGGATGACGCCCGCCTCGATCATCGTCGATGGCCCCTTCTGCGTCTATCAGGGGGCGCGGCTGGGCAACAAATGCTTCCGCAATTTCGGCAATGCGCGCGGCGCCGGGCCCAAGACGATGCGCTGGGGCCTCGAACAGTCGCGCAACCTGATGACGGTGCAGGCGGCGAACCGCACCGGCATGGACAAGGTCGTTTCGCTGATGCAGCGGATCGGCGTCAGCGACACCAAATACCCGCCGTATCTTTCGTTCGCGCTGGGCGCTGGCGAAACCACGGTGGTCAAGATGGTCAACGCCTATTCGATCCTGGCGAACAACGGCCGCGCGCTGACCCCGAGCGTCATCGATTTCGTCCAGAACCGCCGCGGCGAGGTGATCTGGCCCGAGAATTGGCGCGCCTGCGAACGCTGCAACGCCCCCGATTGGGACGGCAAGCCGATGCCGCGGCCGGTGGTGCGCGCACGCCAGGTGGTCGAGCCGATGAGCGCGTACCAGATGACGCACGTCATGGAGGGGGTGATCGAACGCGGCACCGCGACGACGCTGCGCGATCTCGGGCGGCCGATCATGGGCAAGACCGGCACCTCCTCGGGCCCGACCGACGTGTGGTTCGTCGGCGGCACCCCGCAGATGATCGCCGGGCTGTATCTGGGCTATGACCAGCCCGCGAACCTGGGCGGCTATGCGCAGGGCGGAACGATCGCCGCGCCGATCTACAAGGCGTTCGCGACCAAGGCGTATGAGGGGATGGAAGTCCTTCCCTTCCGCGCGCCCGCCGGCATCCGCATGGTCCGCATCGATCGCGCCAGCGGCCGCCCGGTCTATGGCGCTTGGCCGACATCGGATCCCAAGGCGTCGGTGATCTGGGAAGCCTTCAAGCCCGAGAGCGAACCGCGCCGCCGCAGCCGCCGCGGTGGCGAGGCCGATCCCGCCAAGGCCGAGGTGAAGAAGAAGGCCACCACCAAGGCAAATCGTCCCAGCGACAGCGATTTCTTGCAAAGAGAGGGCGGAATCTATTAGCGCAAGCCCGAGCACCTATCGTCATCCCGGCGAAAACTGGGATCTCCTCGTTGCAACGCCTCGCCTTTGCCGCACGAGATTCCGGCTTTCGCTGGAATGACGTCCTACTCACTGGAGCAATACCATGCGCGCCGAAGCGCAGGCTTACGCCGACAAGATCAACGCCGCACTCGAACTGCTGCGCCGCTTTCTCGACTGGGACCGCGCGCTGCGCCGGCTCGACGAGCTGAACGCGCGCGTCGAGGACCAGAGCCTGTGGGATAACCCCCGCGCGGCGCAGGAAGTGATGCGCGAGCGCCAGCGGCTCGACAGCGCGATCGGCGCGACGCGCGCGATCGAAAGCGAGCTCGCCGACACCGCCGAGTTGATCGACATGGCCGACGCCGAGGGCGACGAAGAGATGGCGAACGAAGGCACGCTCGCGCTGAAAGCGCTGATGGAGCGCGCCGAGGTCGACAAGGTCAAGGCGCTGCTGGCGGGCGAAGCCGATGGCAACGACGCCTATCTCGAGGTCCATGCCGGCGCCGGCGGCACCGAGAGCCAGGACTGGGCCGAGATGCTCCAGCGCATGTATATGCGCTGGGCCGAACGAAAGGGCATGAAGGTCGAACTAGTCGACTATCATGGCGGCGACCAGGCGGGCATCAAGTCGGCGACGTTGCTGCTCAAGGGCGAGAACGCCTATGGCTATGCCAAGACCGAAAGCGGCGTCCATCGGCTGGTGCGGATCAGCCCCTATGACAGCGCCGCGCGGCGGCACACCAGCTTCAGTTCGGTATGGGTGTATCCGGTCATCGACGATTCGATCGACATCGAGATCAACGAGGGCGACCTCAAGATCGACACCTATCGCGCATCGGGCGCGGGCGGGCAGCACGTCAACACCACCGATTCGGCGGTGCGGATCACCCACATCCCGTCGGGGATCATCGTCGCCAGCCAGAATGACCGCTCGCAGCACAAGAACCGCGCGACCGCGATGGGGATGCTCAAGGCGCGGATGTACGAGGCCGAGCTGCAGAAGCGCGAGGCCGCCGCGATGGGCGAATACAACGCCAAGACCGAAATCGGCTGGGGCCACCAGATCCGTTCCTACGTTCTGCAACCCTATCAGCTGGTCAAGGATTTGCGTACCGGTGTGACGTCGACCGCGCCTTCGGACGTGCTCGACGGCGCGCTCGATCCGTTCATGGCGGCGGCATTGTCGCAGCGCGTGACCGGAGAGACGGTCGAGGTGGAGGACGTCGATTGAGAAGGGATGGTGCCGCCATGCTGACGATCGTTCTGGCGGCGCTGTGCCTGTCGGGTTGCGAGGCGCAAGTACGCCCGCCGCAGCCCGAAAAGGTCGAGAAAGTAGGCGAATTCCCCCCCGCCGATCGTCCTGTCGCCACCATCGTGTCGAGCCGCTGGTCGACCGAGGAAGCGCGCGACCGGGTGAACGAGGCCGAGAAGGTGATGGACCGCGCCGGCATCAAGGCGGGGATGACGGTCGCGGATATCGGCGCGGGCGAGGGCTATTATACCGTCCGGCTGGCCGAGCGCGTTGGCGAGAATGGCCGGGTATTGGCGCAAGACATCGTTCCCGAGGTCCGCGACGCGCTGGCCGAGCGGGTGGCGCGCGACGGGCTCGACAATGTCAGCGTCCGGCTGGGGCTGCCGGCGGACCCGAAATTGCCCGAGAACAGCTTCGATCGCGTGCTGCTGGTGCATATGTATCACGAGATCGCCGAGCCCTATGAGTTCCTCTGGCGGCTCCACCCCTCGCTCCGCGGCAAGGGCGAGGTGATCGTCGTCGACGCCGATCGCCAGACGCAGAACCACGGCACCCCGCCCGCTTTGCTCAAATGCGAGTTCGAAGCGGTCGGCTATCGCCAGGTGCGCGCCGAGGAAACCGAATCGGCGGGCGGCTATATGGCGGTGTTCCGCGCCGATCGGCCGCGCCCCGCCCCCGACGCGATTCGCGGCTGCCGGATCGACCGCGACCCGGCGCTCCCCGCCCCGACCGCCACCGACGACATGCCGTCGTGACCGCGACGCGCTAGAGCAATCCGAGCAACCTGAAGCTTGCCACGCCGCTGCGCGTGACGACCAGGTGATCGAGCAACGCGACATCGAGCGCCGCCAGCGCGCGATCGAGCGTGCGCGTCGCGGCGACGTCGGCATCGCTTGGCCGCAGATCGCCGCTCGGATGGTTGTGCGCCATCACCAGCGCCGCAGCATCGAATGCGATCGCATCGGCGGCGACCTGGCGGATCGGCAGCCGCACCGACATCGCGTCGCGCGCCGTCGAATGGCGCATCGCGAGCAGCCGGCGCTCGTGATCGAGATAGGCGAACACCGCGACCTCGTTCGACACAGCGGCAATCGCCGCGAACATCCGGTGCGCGGCGGCGACATCGTCGATACGGGGGGCAAGCCGCAGCATGGGCGATCATCCCACCCCTGCCGCGCGGCGCGAAACCGAACCGGCTCCGGAACGGATGGTTCGTCGATGCCTGGTGGTCGATGCTTGGCGCTCGATGCCGCCTCGGCTAGGCAAGGCGCATGCGGCAATATCTAGACCTGATGCAACGCGCGCTCGATCACGGCGTCGTCACGATGGACCGGACCGGGGTCGGCACGCGCAGCGTGTTCGGCCACCAGATGCGCTTCGACCTGGCGCAGGGTTTCCCGGTGCTGACCACCAAGAAGCTCCATCTTCGATCGATCATCGTCGAATTGCTGTGGTTCCTGCGCGGCGACACCAATATCGGCTGGCTGCGCGATCGCCAGGTCCGCATCTGGGACGAATGGGCCGACGAGAATGGCGATCTCGGCCCGGTCTATGGCAAGCAGTGGCGCGATTGGGCGACCGCCGAGGGCGGGCATGTTGACCAGATCGCCGAGCTGATCGCGACGATCCGCGGCAATCCCGCCTCGCGCCGGCAGATCGTCACCGCGTGGAACCCCGGCGAGCTGCACGCGATGGCGCTGTCGCCCTGTCACTGCCTGTTCCAGACGCATGTCGCCAATGGCCGGCTGTCGCTCCAACTGTACCAACGCTCGGCCGACATCTTCCTCGGCGTGCCGTTCAATATCGCGAGCTATGCGCTGCTCACGCACATGCTCGCGCAGATCTGCGACCTCGAGGTCGGCGAGTTCATCTGGACCGGCGGCGATTGCCATTTGTACGAGAATCACCTCGACCAGGCGCGCGAGCAGCTGTCGCGTACGCCGGGCGCGCTGCCGACGCTGACGATCCTGCGCCGCCCGCCGTCGATCGACGCCTATGAATATGAGGATTTCGTGCTGAACGACTATGTCGCGCAGCCGCATATCAAGGCGGCGGTGGCGGTTTGACCCGCACAATCGCCTTCTACCTCGCGCGCGCCGACAATGGCGTGATCGGCTGCGACGGCGCGCTGCCCTGGCGGCTGCCCGCCGATCTGAAGCGCTTCAAGGCGATGACGATGGGCAAGCCGATGCTGATGGGGCGCAAGACCTTCGAGAGCTTCCCCAGCCTGCTTCCCGGTCGCCGGCATATCGTGCTGACGCGCGATACCGGCTGGACTGCGGCGGGGGCCGAGGTCGCGCATTCGGTCGACGACGCGCTGGCGCTGGCGGGCGATGCGCCCGAACTCGCAGTGATCGGCGGCGCGCAAATCTACGCGCTGCTGCTGCCGCACGCGACGCGGATCGAAGTGACCGAAGTGCATCTCAACCCCGAGGGCGACGCGGTGGTCCCGGCGTTCGACCCAGCCGACTGGGCCGAAGCCGAGCGCGAAGCACATCCCGCCGCTGGCGAGCGCCCCGCGTTCGATTTCGTCACGCTCAACCGCCGCACCGCGCCCTAAGCAGGGCATTTGCAAGCGGCGCGCCCGCCCCTATAGCCGCGCCATGCAGCGGCTCGACGGCGGCGCGACGGTTCCCGCCCCCTTGCGCGGCGCGATCGTGGCGCTGGGTAATTTCGACGGTTTCCACCTCGGGCACCAGGCAGTGGTGGGCCGCGCGATCGCGCGCGCGCGCGCCGAGGGGCGCCCCGCGATCGTCGCCACCTTCGATCCGCATCCGGCGCGCCATTTCCGCCCCGAAACCCCGCCCTTCCGCCTGACGACGCTCGACCAGCGCGAGCGGCTGTTTGGCCAGGCGGGGGCCGATGCGATGCTGGTGTTCGGCTTCGATGCCGAGCTCGCGGGGCTGCCCGCGCGTGCCTTCGCGCAACAGCGGCTGGTCGATCGGATCGGCGCGGGCGGGGTGGTGACCGGCGCCGACTTCACCTTCGGCAAGGGCCGCGACGGCGATGTCGCGACGCTGGCGACGCTCGGCGCCGAGCTGGGGTACAGCGTCGACACCGTGGCGCCGGTGCTGTGCGATGGCGCCGTGGTCTCGTCGAGCAGCATCCGCGAGCATCTGCGCGCCGGCGATCCGCAAGCCGCCGCCGCGCTGCTGACGCGGCCGTTCGCGATCGAGGGCGTGGTCGAGCATGGCGCGAAGCTCGGGCGACAGTTGGGCTATCCCACCGCCAACCTGTCGATGGGCCAGTATCTGCGCCCGCGCTACGGCATCTATGCGGTGCGCGGGCGGTTGGCCGATGGGCGGGTGCTGCAGGGTGCGGCGAATCTGGGGATACGCCCGACGATCGAGGGCGCGCCGGTCGAACTGCTCGAACCGTATTTCTTCGATTTCGACGGCGATCTGTACGGGCAGGTGATCGAGGTGGCGCTGATCGCGTTCCTGCGGCCCGAAGGCAAGTTCGACGGGCTCGAAGCGCTGAAGGTCCAGATGGCCGCCGATTGCGAGCGGGCTAGAGCGATATTGGCGACGTAACTCCCCTCCCTGGAAGGGAGGGGTTGGGGGTGGGTCGAGTGCTCGCGATACCGCACCACCTGCGCTCCGGGCGCCGTATGCGCCGAGCCTCCACCCACCCCCAGCCCCTCCCTTGCAGGGAGGGGGGCTAAGGCCGTAAAGCCCGCCCACCCATGACCGACACCCCTCCTCCACCGCGCGACTGGCGCGATACCGTCTTCCTGCCGAAGACCGACTTTCCGATGAAGGCCGGCCTTGCCGCCAAGGAACCCGCGATCCTCGATCGCTGGGCGAGCATCGGCGTATACGACCGCCTGCGCGAGCAGCGCGCCGGGCGCGAGCGTTTCATCCTTCACGACGGCCCGCCCTATGCCAATGGCGACATCCATATGGGCCATGCGATGAACAAGGTGCTCAAGGACATCGTCGTGCGCAGCCAGAGCCTGATGGGCAAGGACGCGCCCTATGTGCCCGGCTGGGACTGTCACGGGCTGCCGATCGAATGGAAGATCGAGGAAGCCTATCGCGCCAAGAAGAAGTCGAAGGACGAGGTGCCCGCGACCGAATTCCGCCAGGAATGCCGCGACTATGCCGCGAAATGGGTCGACGTGCAGGCGGCGCAGTTCGCGCGGCTGGGCGTGATGGGTGATTGGGCCAACCCGTATCTGACGATGAACTTCGCCTCCGAGGCGGTGATCGCCGGGGAGCTGCTGAAGTTCGCGATGTCGGGCCAGCTCTATCGCGGGGCCAAGCCGGTGATGTGGTCGCCGGTCGAAAAGACCGCGCTGGCCGAGGCCGAGGTCGAATATGAGGACGTGGTGTCGACGCAGATCGACGTCGCGTTCGAGATCGTCGATGCGCCGAACGCGCCCGAACTGGTGGGCGCGCATGCAGTGATCTGGACGACGACGCCGTGGACGATCCCCGTCAACCAGGCTTTGGCCTATGGGGAGGAGATCGAGTATGTCGTTCTGGCGGAGGGCGATCGAAGGGTCCTTCTTGCCGAGGCGTTGGTCGATAGCTTTTACGGCCGCGCTTTCTCCAATCGTCATCCCGGCGAAGGCCGGGATCCACTTACGCCGCTGGGCGAAGGTGGCGCGCTGGACCCCGGCCTTCGCCGGGGTGACGGCGGGGATGCGGCGGGGCGCGGGGCCATCCTTTGGCGTGGTACCGGTGCGCAACTCGCCGGCGCCATTGCGCGCCACCCGATGCACGCCCTCGGCGGCTTCTTCGCCAAGCCGCGCCCGTTCCTGGCGGGTGATTTCGTCACCGCCGATGCGGGCACCGGGCTCGTCCATATGGCCCCCGATCACGGCGAGGATGATTTCGCACTGTGCAAAGCCAACGGCCTCGAACCGGTGTTCGCGGTCGACGATGCCGGGATGTACCGCGCCGATTGGGCGTGGCTCGGCGGCCAGGGATCGGTGATCAACAAGAAGTTCGTGGCCAGCGATGGCCCGATCTGCAGCGACTTGCGCGCGGCAGGCGCGTTGCTCGCGGCGTCGGACGATTTCGCGCACAGCTATCCGCATAGCTGGCGGTCGAAGGCGAAGGTAATTTTCCGCTGCACGCCGCAATGGTTCATTCCGATGGACAGGGCGACCAACGCCACCGGCGTCACCCCAGCGCAGGCTGGGGTCTCTGGCGAGGGCGCGGGACAGGAGCCGCACGAGACCCCAGCCTTCGCTGGGGTGACGGATGTTGCAACCAGAGCGGAAGCAGGCGGCAACGCCCCCACCCTTCGCGCCCTCGCGCTCGACGCGATCGAGCGCACCCATTGGGTGCCCGCACGATCGCAGAACCGGATCCGCGCGATGGTCGAGGGGCGGCCCGATTGGGTCATCAGCCGCCAGCGCGCCTGGGGGGTGCCGATCCCGGTCTATCTGAACCGCAAGACCGGCGATTATCTGCGCGACGAAGCGGTGAACGAACGCATCCTCGCCGCCTTCCGTGAAGGCGGGGCCGATGCGTGGTTCGCCGCCGATCATCAGGCGCTGCTTGGGGCAGAGCATGACCTTGCCGACTATGCCGTCGTCACCGACATTCTTGACGTGTGGTTCGATTCGGGCAGCACGCATGTGTTCACCGTCGAGGCGCGCTATGGCGAAGGCGTTCGCGCCAACCTGTATCTCGAAGGATCGGATCAGCATCGCGGCTGGTTCCAGTCGTCACTGCTCGAAAGCTGCGGCACGCGCGGGCGTGCGCCCTATGACGCGGTGCTGACCCACGGCTTCGCGCTCGACGGCAATGGCCGCAAAATGTCGAAGTCGCTGGGCAATGTCGTCGATCCGCTCAAGGTGATCGGTGAATCAGGTGCCGACATCCTGCGGCTATGGGTGGCGCAAACCGATTATTTCGAGGATGTCCGCATCGGCAAGGAAGTGCTGTCGGGCACCGGCGATACCTATCGCAAGCTGCGCAACACCTTCCGCTATCTGCTCGGCGCACTCGAAGGCTTTGACGAGCGCGAGCGAGTCGCGGTCGCCGACATGCCAGAGCTTGAGCGCTATGTGCTGGGCAAGCTCGGCAAGCTCGACGCCGAACTGCGCGCCGCCGCCGAAGCGTTTGAATTCAATCGCTACACCCGCGCGCTGTCCGATTTCGCCAATGACGATCTGTCGGCGTTCTTTTTCGATATCCGCAAGGACAGCCTGTATTGCGACGCCGCCGACAGCATCAAGCGGCGGTCGTACCGCACGATGCTAGACGTGCTGTTCCACGCGATGGTGCGCTATGCCGCGCCGATCCTGTGCTTCACTGCTGAGGAAGTGTGGCAGGCGCGCTTCCCCAGCGAAGACGGATCGGTGCATTTCCTCGAATGGCCCGAATTACCCGCAATCCCCGCCGACCTGAAGCTCGGCACCGATTGGGACGGCGTGCGCGCGCTTCGCGAACAGGTGACCGAGGCGATCGAGCCGCTGCGCCGCGAAAAGACGGTGCGGTCGAGCCTTGAGGCTGAAGTCACCCTGCCCGATCTGCCGCTGTCGCCCGATGCGCTGGCCGAGATCTTTATCTCGGGCCAGGTGCACCCCGGCGAGTCGCTGGCGATCACCCGCACCGAAAAGCACAAGTGCGGCCGCTGCTGGCGGCACCTGCCCGAAGTGGTGGACGAGGTTGCAGGCGGAAGCGGCTTGTGCGACCGCTGTGCCGAGGTGGTGCAGCATGCGTGACGGGCGTAATTTCGGCTTTGTGGTGGCGGCGGCGATCTTCCTGATCGATCAGCTGTCCAAATGGCTCGTCACCGACGTGCTGGGCATTTCCTATATGGGCGCGCGGCTCGAATTGCTGTCGTTCTTCGACCTGCGCTTCGTGCCCAATGTCGGCGTCTCGCTGGGGCTGTTGCCCGCCGAAAGCCCGATGATGCGCTGGGCCTTGGTGGCGCTCACCGGCGGAATCGCGGTCGCGGTCGGTATGTGGCTGGCGCGCGAGCCCAACCGCAACGACCGGCTGGCGCTGGCGCTGGTGCTCGGCGGTGCGCTCGGCAACATCCTCGATCGGATCCGCTTTGGCTATGTCGTCGATTTCGCCGATCTGCACTTCGGCGAGTGGCGGCCGTTCCTGGTCTTCAACGTTGCCGACGCCGCGATTAGCATCGGCGTCGTGATTCTGCTGCTGCGTGCGCTGTTCGTACGCGACAAGCCTGCTATCGAGCCGTCAAACGGGGCCGACAAGCCTGCTCCTGTGGAGAAAATGAATGCGTAACCTGCTCGTCTTCGGTGCCCTGGGCACCGCCTTGTTGCTGGCCGGTTGCGGCAAGAGCGGCCTCGATCGCGAACGCCCCGACGAATTCGCGGTCGCGCGCCAGGCGCCGCTGGTGATCCCGCCCGATTTCTCGCTGGTCCCGCCGCAGCCCGGCGCACCGCGTCCGCAGGATACCGGTGCGGCCAACCAGGGGCTCGAGGCGCTGTTCGGCGGCCCGGCTGCCCGCAGCACCAGCGAATCGATGACGCTGCGCGAGGCGGGTGCCGCGACCTCGGCTCCAGGCGTTCGTTCGGAAGCCGGCGACCCCGCCACCAGCGTGATCGACAAGGGTTCGACCACGCGCGACATCGTCGCGGCGCCGCAGGGCGACGGCCAGGACGCGCGCGCGGTGACCGGCGCAGCGGCACCCGCCGCCGATGCGGCAACGGTACCGGTCGGCCCAAACCCCGCCGCCACCCCGCCGCCGACCGCTACGCCGACGCCGCAATAAGGCCGAACCTGGCCTGAAGCCGATACGTGCAGCCCGATGCGTTCTTGCGAACGCGTCGGGCTTTGCTTTTGGGCAGCCATGTTTTCGCCATCACCGCATGATGCTATGCTCCCGATATCCATCGGGGGATGCCGATCATGCTGGTGCTGCTCTTGTCGCTACTTCAGGCGGGCGCCGATCCGCAGCAATTGCTGGCGGCGCATGCCAAGCTGACCCAGGCCGAGATCCCCTGCCGCGCGACCGCCGACGATCGCGAGATCGTGGTATGCGCCGCGCGCGATGCCGATCGCTACCGCGTGCCGTATATCACGCCACGGCGGGCGATCCCAAGATCGTCGATGTCCCCGGCGAACGATCGCGGCTGATCGCGCAGACCAATAATTGCCAGGAACTGCGCAACAACATGACCGGGTGCGGGATGGCGGGGGTATCGATGACCGCGGGCAACGGGCGCGGCGTCGGGGTGGAGAAGCCGAGGCCGCTGGCGCCTTGAACACGGCGGTCAGCCCTTAGCCGTTCGTTTCGAGCGAAGTCGAGAAACGAGACCAGGCGCTGCGCGGCGGTTTCTCGACTACGCTCGAAACGAACGGTTTTTCGTAAGCCTCAGCAACCGAGGCGTCACTGCAGGATATGCATCCACATCGGCTGGCCGATCAGGCTCGACGACCCGCGTAGTTTCTCGAGCGCCTGCGCGACGCAGCGTTCGGGGCCTTCGTGGGTGACAATCGCGACCAGCACGCTGCCATCGGCCATCGCGCCGCGCTGCATCAGGCTTTCGATCGAAACCCCCGCGTCGCGCATCGCCGCGGCGATCTCGGCGAGCACGCCCACCTTGTCGGCGACGGTGAAGCGCAGATACGCGCGGCCGCGGCGTTCGCCGGTGTCGGCGGCGCCCTGGTCGGCGAGCGACTGCGCGGGCATCGCATAGGGCGGGCCGAACTCGCTGCGCGCGATGTCGATCAGGTCGGCGACCACCGCGCTCGCGGTCGGGCCATCGCCCGCACCCGCCCCCTGGAAGAATAGCCGGCCGACGAAATTGCCCTCGGCGACCACTGCATTGGTCGCGCCGGTGACGTGCGCAAGCGGGTGATCGAGCGGGACGAGGTGCGGGTGGACACGCTGGAACAGGCCGTGGCTGTCCGACTCGGCGATGCCGACCAGCCGCACGCGATAGCCGAGCGCCGCCGCCTCGGCGATGTCGGCGGCGATGACGTGGCGGATGCCCGATACCGCGACATCCTCGAACGCCGGCTGGGTGCCGAAGGCCAGGCTGGCCAGGATCGAGAGCTTATGCGCGGCGTCGATGCCGTCGATGTCGAAGCTCGGATCGCTCTCTGCGAACCCCTTGGCCTGCGCTTCGGCGAGGACTTCGGCGAAGTCGCGCTGTTCGGCTTCCATCCGCGACAGGATGAAATTGCAGGTGCCGTTGAGGATGCCATAGACGCGCGCGATCTCGTTCGCCGCGGCGCCTTCGCGCAGCCCCTTGATGACCGGGATGCCGCCAGCGACTGCGGCTTCGAACTTCAGCGCCACCCCCGCGGCTTCGGCGGCGTGCGCCAGCTCGAGGCCATGATAGGCGATCATCGCCTTGTTCGCGGTGACGAAGCTCTTGCCCGCCTTCAGCGTCGAGCGCGCGAGCGCCAGCGCGGGGCCGTCGCTGCCGCCGACCAGCTCGACCACGACATCGGCGGTGGGGTGGTTGGCGAGCGCGGTCGAATCATCGACCCATTCGAAGCGCGAAATATCGACGCCGCGATCCTTGGCGCGATCGCGCGCCGATACCGCGACGATCTCGATCCGGCGACCGGCACGCCGCGCGATCAGGTCGCCATTGGCGTCGATGAGGCGAATGACGCCCGCGCCTACGGTGCCAAGGCCTGCGATCGCAACGCGGAGCGGTTCGGTCATACGACAATCCCTACCAGATTCGTCACCCCGGACTTGATCCGGGGTCCATGCGGGCAACGTGCCGCGCACGCGTCGCTGATGGCGGCGCATGGATGCCGGATCAAGTCCGGCATGACGAAGGCGGCGTTACGCCTTGATCAGCCCGATCTCGACCAGCCGCTGGTGGAGATAGTCGTGCGCGGTGATTGCCTCGGGATAGCGGTTGGGGCGCGCTTCGCTGATGCAGCCCGGCAGCGTCTGGATCGGGAAATCGGGCGCGGGGTGGAGGAAGAAGGGCATTGAATAGCGCGAATTGCCGCGGCGCTCGGGCGGCGGGTTGACGACGCGGTGGGTGGTCGAGGGCAGGACGTGGTTGGTCAGCCGCTGGAGCATGTCGCCGACATTGACCACCATCGCCCCTGCGGGCGGCTTCACCGCCAGCCAATTGCCGTCGCGGTCGAGCAGTTCGAGCCCGGCTTCCTCGGCGCCCAGCAGCAGCGTGATGAGGTTGATGTCCTCATGCGCGCCGGCGCGCACGCCCGGCGCATCGGGCGATACCGGCGGATAATGCAGCAGGCGGAGCACCGAATTGCCGTCCTCGACCGCGGGCACGAACCATTCGGGGGTCAGGTCGAGATAGCGCGCGATCGCCGACAGCAGCTTCTCGCCCGCCGCGTCGAAGGCGGCGAAGAGTTCGAGGAAGGTTTCGCGGAAACCCGCGGGCGCTTCGGGCCAGACATTGGCGCTCATCATCGCGGCGAAGCGGTGCCCGGGGGGGAGTTCGCGGCCGATGTGCCAGAATTCCTTGAGGTCGTTCTCGCTCGCATCCTTGGCGATCTCGATGCCGAACGGGGTATAGCCGCGCGCGCCGCCGCCGCCGGGGACATGGCCGCGGCGCTTGGTGGCTTCGTCCTGCGCGAACAATTCGCGCGTCGCAGCCCAGCACCGCTCGATCAGCGCCTCGTCGATGCCGTGGTCGCGGACGATCGCGAAGCCATAGCGTTCGAACGAGCCGCCGAAGCTTTGCGCGAAAGCTTCGGGATCGGCCGCCTGGTCGGCGAGCGAGACGACCTGGACGGCGCCTAGCGGGGAATCGAGCATCGGGAACACGCCTTGTTGAGCTGGTAAGGGGACAAAGTCAGCATGACATAGGCGTTGTCGCGGGGCCGGGCCAGTAGCCGAATGCAACGCTATTTTTGTTGCGATGCAACATTCGATGCGCTTCGTGCATTCTACGCAACCGCGCGCGGGGTGACGCGCGCATCTTCATCGTCCAAGGGACCAGCATGCACCAGCCGAATCCACCAGCGTCGCTCGACCGCGCACCGATTCCGTTCGGCGAATTCGTGGCGATGGCGGCTGCGCTGATGGCGCTGACCGCGCTCGGCATCGATTCGATGCTCCCCGCGCTCCCCTCGATCGGCGAATCGTTGGGGGTGACCAGCCCCAATGATCGCCAGTTTGTCATCACCTCGTTCCTGATCGGCTTTGCGGTGGCGCAGCTGGCGCACGGGCCGCTCGCCGATCGCTTCGGGCGCCGCCCGGTGCTCGGCGTCGCGCTGCTGGTCGCGGTGGTGACCAATTTGCTCGCGGCGATCGCGGGCAGCTACGAACTGCTGCTCGCCGCGCGCTTTGCCTCGGGCATGGCGGTGGCAGGCGCGCGCGTGGTGACCGTCGCAATGGTGCGCGACTGTTTCGCCGGGCGCGCGATGGCGCGGGTGATGAGCCTGGTGTTCGTCGTGTTCATGGCGGCACCGGTGCTCGCCCCCGCCTTCGGCCAGATCGTGCTGCTGTTCGCGCCGTGGCGCTGGATCTTCGTCGGCATCGCCACCGTCGCCGCGGCGATCCTGGCCTGGTATTGGCTGCGGATGCCCGAAACGCTCGCGGTCGAGGATCGCAGCCCGCTCAATCCGCGGCAGCTGTGGTCGGGGTACAAGATCGTCGGCGGCGATCGCTATGCGGTGGGCTATACGATTGCGGCGGCGCTGCTGCAGGGCGGGTTGTTCGGCTTCATCAATTCGGTGCAGCAGATCATGGCCGACATCTTCGGCCGCCCCGAATTGCTGACGATCGTCTTCGCCGCGGTCGCGAGCACGATGGCAATCGCCAATTTCATGAATTCGCGCGTGGTGATGCGCTTCGGCACGCGGGTGCTGTCGCATTCGGCGTTGCTCGGGCTGATCGCGATCGCGGGAATCCACCTGGCAGTGGCGTGGGCAGGGTATGAAAGCCTGATCGTCTTTGCGGTGCTGCAAGCGCTGTTGATGGGCTGTTTCGGGCTGGCGGCGTCGAACTTCTCGGCGATGGCGATGGAGAATATGGGGCGGATCGCCGGGCTGGCGTCGAGCCTGCAGGGGTTCGTGTCGACGTTGGTCGGCGCGGTGATCGGCGCGTTCATCGGCCAGGCATTCGATGGCACCACCGTGCCGCTATACGGCGGCTTTTTCGTCTGCGGGATTGCGGCGCTGGGCGTCGTCTTCCTGGCCGAGCGCGGGCGGCTGTTCCACGCGCGCTGACCCGCGCCGCGATCGACGGAACGCGTGCGCGACCTATCCGTTCGCGCTAGCATGGACCGGGGCAATCGCGCCCCGCCCCGACGAAGAGGTGCAGCATGGGTGGCCGCCAGATTCCAGAACAAGGTCCCAACGACGACGGGTATGACGAGGAAGGCTATGACGAGAGCCAGCGCGCCGAGATCCTGGAGGTCACGCGCGACGGCCCGAGCGACGGCAATCTGCTGACCGACATCGCCCCCGATCTCGGCGATTTGGACGACGAAGACGAGCTTTCGATGACCACCGACGAGGTCGGCGAGGAAGACGAGGACGTCGAGACCGACGAGGACGACCAGGACGAGGACGAGCTCCAGGAAGATTTCGACGAAGACGAACTCGGCGAAGACGATGATCTGGCCGATGCCGACAAGGATGCGCTCGAACCCTGATCGGGCCGCCTGCCGTTGACGGTGCCCGGGGAGCTTGCGACACTCGCTCCCCGGCCCTCGCGGAGTGGATGATGCGCACGATCCTGTACCTGCCGCTGGTGCTGCTCGCGGCCTGCGGCGGCGAACCGCTCCCCGAAAACACGGTGGCGAGCAACGCCGCCGAACCGGCGCTGCCCGACATGCCCCCCGACCCGCCGATGCCTGGCCCCCAGCCCGAGGCCGACATTCCCGGTATCTCCGCCGAACCCCATGCCCAGCCGGTCACCCCGGCACAGACGATGGCCGAGGAACCCGGCCCCGCGGTCGCCGCGGCGGTGACCCAGCGCTATTTCGACCGGATCGCGGCGGGCAAGGCCGACGCCGCGTGGGAATTATGGGACGATGACGGCCGCGCCTCGGGCATGACCCGGCGCGCCTTTGCCGACAGCTTCAAACGCTATGCAACCTATCGCGCGACGGTGGGGACACCGGGGCCGATGGAGGCGGGCGCCGGCCAGCGCCACGTCACCATTCCGGTCGAGATCAGCGGCACGCTGCGCGACGATACGCCCTTCGCGATGGCGGGAACGGTAACGCTGCACCGAACCGGCGTGATCGACGGCGCGACCGCGGCGCAGCGCCAATGGCGGATCAGCAGCGCCGACCTCACCCCGCGTCCCGTCGCGGTGCCGCCCCCTACCGC
This sequence comes from Sphingomonas sp. S1-29, assembly GCF_026167545.1. Taxonomy (NCBI): domain Bacteria; kingdom Pseudomonadati; phylum Pseudomonadota; class Alphaproteobacteria; order Sphingomonadales; family Sphingomonadaceae; genus Sphingomonas; species Sphingomonas sp. S1-29. The sequence goes on from NZ_CP110678.1 coordinate 1,756,286, forward strand.
CACCGCGCGCTACGCCTGCGCCGACGGCGCGCAGATCGACGCGACGTTCGACAATGTCGCGGGTACGGCCTCGCTGCGTCACGGCGAACAAACGCTGGGGACGCTGCGCCAGCAACCCGCCGGGTCGGGCATCCGCTACGCCGGCGACGGGATCGAATTGCGCGGCAAGGGCGACGACGCGACGATCACCCTGCCCGGCCAGCCGCCGCTGACCTGCACCGCGTCGCGATGACGAACTTCACCCAAACGATCACCGCCGGCCCCGACGACATCGACGAGCTGGGCCATGTCAACAATGCAGTGTGGGTGCGCTGGATCCAGGACGTCGCGGTGGCGCACTGGGCTGCGGTGGCGTCGCCCGAGCATGTCGCCGCCTATATCTGGGTCGTGATCCGCCACGAGATCGATTATCGCGGCAATGTCGCGCCGGGTGAGACAGTGACCGCCGAAACCTGGGTCGCCGAGCCGCCGCGCGGCGCGCGCTTCGATCGCTATATGCGCTTCCTGAGCAGCGACGGACGGGTGAAGGTCGAGGCCAAGACGACGTGGGCACTGCTCGACCGCGCGAGCGGCAGGCTGCTGCGCGTACCGTCCGAAGTGGCGGCGCCGTTCCTGGAGGGAAGCAGCTTAGCCTGATCGCGCGCGTTCAGCCCGCCAGCACCAACCGGTTCCGCCCCGTTCGCTTGGCGTGATACAAGGCACCATCGGCGGCGCGCATCGCCGCCTCGCGCCCCTGGTCGGCGGAGATTCCCGCTACCCCGGCGCTCACCGTCGCGCGGATCATCACCCCCCCATCGTCGTGGATCACCGTACTCGCAAACGCCTCGCGCAGCCGATCGCATACCAGCATTGCCTGCGCCGACGACGTGTCGGGAAGCAATATCGCGAATTCCTCGCCCCCCAGCCGCGCGACCAGGTCGTTCGACCGGGTCGCGTCGATCGCGATCGCGGCGAAGCGCCGCAGCATCCGATCGCCGGCGTCGTGGCCGAACCCATCGTTAATCGCCTTGAAATTATCGATATCGAAGATCGCGACACAGCCTGCGGCGGGCGGGTCGAGCAGCGCCGTGGCGGCGAAGGCATCGACCGCTTCGTTGAAGACGCGGCGGTTGCTGAGCCCGGTCAACGGATCGGTCGATGCCGCCAGCGTCAATTCGGCCTCGGCGAGCTTGCGCTTCGAAATGTCGCGGATCGCGCAGACCATGTCGAACCCCTGGCGCGTCTCGACGGTGCGGAAGCGCGATTCGAGCCACACCCCCTGCGGGTCGACCGCGAGCAAGCCGCGATATTCGATCATATGCGTGACGCCGGGCTGTTCGATCGCGGCGCGATAGGCCTCGCGCATCCGCGCCTGGTCTTCGGGCGCGATCAAGTCGACCACGTTGGTACCGGTCAGCGTCTCGGCGGTATAGCCGCCACCGAACAAGGCGACCGAGGGCGAAATATAATTGATGGTGCCCGCCGAATCCATCGTCAGCACCACGTCGGTCGCGTTCTCTGACACCAGGCGGTAACGCGCCTCGCTGATCGCCAGCCGATCGAGGATTTCCTTGCGGCGGCGCAGATCGGCGGCGGCGGGCAACACTGTCAGCACGACGACCGCCAGGTAGAATTGCAGGAACTGGACGCGGAACGCCGCCGACGCGTCGATCAGCGAGATCGGCCCTTCGCCGCGCAGCGTCATCACGGTGGCGATCAACACCACGATGGCGATCGAGATCGCCGCGCCGATCCGCCCCACGCGAAAGGTCGCCATCATCACCGGCAGGATCGGCAGGAACAGCAGCGGCAGCACGTGCTGCGCGAAGACCAGGATCGCCACCGCGCTCACCATGACGCCCAGGAACGCCGCCTCGATCCGTTCGGCACGGTCGGTTTCGCGCAGCCAGGCCGCGGCATCGCCGCGCAGCAGCAGCAGCATGATCGGGGTAAGCGTGATCGCGCCCAGCGTATGCCCCGCCGCCCAGTTGAACCAATTGTCCCAATAGGGCGTCGTGGTAGCCCAGGCGGCCACCCCGGCGCCGGGGAACGCGCTGATGATCGATACGCCGGCCGATGCGGCGATCAGCGTGCCGACCTGGCCGAACGAGGCGAGGGTCGCCGCGCCTTCGGTGTCGCGGGCGCGCAGGTACCAGCCGAACAGCGCCGATTCGAGTGCGCACATGATGCCCATCGGCACCGCCGCGACCGGCCCCACCCCCACGATCGCGGTAACGACCGAATTCGCCAAAGCGGCCGCCAGCATCGCGACCGGCCAGCGACGCAGCGGCAGGCTGGCAAGATACGGACCGAGCACCGCAGTCGCCAGCCACAGGCATGCGACTCCGCCGCCGAATCGGGTGAAGGCGATGGGACCGACGGTGGCCAGCAAGAAACCCAAGCCGACCAATATCGTAGCGGTTCGATCGGGTGCTTTGAATCGAGGACGCTGCGAAACCATTGCTTGCGTCTAGCCCAACGAAGTTAAGGCGGGTTTATCGATATTTGGCGGCGCTCAGTCCGACAGCGTACCCAGCGCCTGTTGCCACGCTGCGCGTTCGTCGTCGCGGCGGTGGCGGAGCGTGACCGGGCCCGCCGTGGCGTTGGCGAGATCGACGTCGACGCTGGCGTCATACTCGAAACTGGCATTGCCCGCGATCGCGATCCGCGCGTCCTGGCTGGCGCTCGCCACCACGCGCCCGCCGCGGTTGCGCACGGTGACCGGCGCGCCGAAGCCGATGCGGCCGGTGAGGCCGGCGGCGAACACCGATGCCCCCATCGCGCTGCCGCAGCTGTCGGTGAGGCCGACGCCGCGCTCATAGGTGCGCACGAAGAGCTCGCCATCGTCGACCGTGACGAAGCTGACGTTCGCGCGGCCGGGGATCAGCGGCGGCGCGGCTTCGCACCAGTCGCCCAGGGCCACCAGTTCGGCTTCGTCGAGCGTGTCGACGAAGGTCACAAGATGCGGGTTGGGCATCGCGACCGCGGTGAAGCGCCGCTCGCTCGGCAGGCCGGGGATCGGCGAATCGATCAGTTCGGGGGCGTCGATGCGCAGCCCGACATCGGCGGTGCGCGTCGATACCGGGCCGACATCGGTGCGGATCGTGACGACGCCGGGGGCGAGCGGATCGGCGATCGCGGCTTGCGCGACGCTGGTGGGCAACGACACGCGCGCTTCGGCCAGTCCGGTTGCCTCGAAGCCCAGGCGCGCGACACAGCGAAGCCCGTTGAGGCAGGTTTCGGATTCGCTGCCGTCGGGGTTCCACATCCGCTGCCCGAACGCGGCATCGCCATTGCCCGCGACCAGCACCAGCAGCCCGTCGCCGCCCACCGGCCCGGCGCGATCGGCGAGCGCGATCGCGATCGCCGACCAGGTCGCGTCGTCGAGCGCCAGTGCGCGGCCGTCGATCAGCGGGAAGTCGTTGCCCGAACCCTGGCATTTGATGAAATCGATCTGCATGCGCGGCACATAGGACGGCGCGCGCGGGTTGGCGAGATTTGTCGGCACGCAGGCGCGCAGCTAGGGTCGCGCGACGATGCCGCCGCTCCCGCGCCGGCCGTGGCAGCGGGCGCGTGATGGACGGCATCTTTCTGATCGTGCTGCTGATCCTGGGCGGGCTGTTGTTCGACGCGCGCCGGCGGATCGCCGCGCTCGAGCGCGCGCTGGGGAGCGGCGAGGTTTCCGCGCCGGTCGTCGATCGAGCGTTGCGATCGCCGCCTGCGGCGCCACGATCGATGCCGAAAGTACCGCGCCCGCGGATCGCCATCCCCGATGTCGAGACGCTGATCGGCGGCAAATTGCCGGTGTGGATCGGCGGCATCGCGCTGGTGCTCGCCGGCTTCTTCCTGGTGCGCGCGGCAATCGACACCGGGCTACTCGGGCCGGGAGTGCGCGCGGCGCTTGCGGCGGTGTTCGCGGTGGTGCTGGTCGCGGCGAGCGAGGCGGCGCGCCGGTTCGGCCCGACGCGCGACGATCCACGGATCTCGCAGGTGCTGAGCGGTGCGGGGATCGCGAGCGCTTACGGCACCCTGTACCTGGCGGCTGCATCCTACCAGCTGATCGATCCGCTGCCCGCGTTCGGGGTGATGGTGGCGATCACCGGCATCGCGCTCGCGCTGGCGGTGCGTCATGGGCCGCCGACCGCGGTGATGGCGCTGGCGGGCGGATTCGCCGCGCCGCTGGTCGCGGGATACGACGCTGCGGGGCTCGGCGCGCTGCTGGTCTATCTGGGGCTGTTCGTCGGCGCGCTGTTCGGCCTCGGCATCAATCGCGGTTGGACGTGGCTGACCATCGCGGCGGCGCTCGCAGGCTTCGGCTGGGCGAATTTCCTGGGGCTGGCGCTGGGCGACGGCGATGTCGCGGCGGTGGGGCTGTTCGTGGTGGTGCTAGCGATCGCGACGACGCTGGCATTGCCGCCAGGTGCGCGCGCCTGGCTTCGCGTCGCGCCGCTGGCCGCCGGGCTGCTGCAATTGCTGGTGTTCGCGCCGACGCTCGACTTCGGTCCGTTCGCATGGGGGTGCCATCTGGTACTCGCCGGCGCGGCGTTGATCCTCGCGTGGCGCGACGAACGGTTGCTGCCAGCGCCCGCGGTGGCGGCGGTGCTGACCTTGGTGCTGCTGGGAATGGGGGCGGACCGCGTCGCGGGACTGGCGGCGATCGTGGCGACCGCGATGTTCGCAGGCGCGGGGCTGGCGCGCTCGCGGCGCCATGCGATGTGGGCGATGACCGCGCTGCTCGGGCTGCTCGGGCCGGTGCTGGTGCTGCACGCCGCGACGCCGGCGCTGCTGCCGAGCGCGCTATGGGCGCTGATCGAACTGGCCGCGGCGGGGGCGGCGGGATGGCTGAGCTGGCGGCATCGCGATCGCACGAGCGGACGCGATGTCGGGCTGGTCGGCGGCGCGCTCGGCACGGTGCTGGCGGGGGTGACGGGCATCGCCGCGCTCGCCGGAAGCGAGACGCTCGCCTTGCTCCTCGCCGCGGCGATGGCGGGGCTGTATTTCTGGACGCGGAAAACCCGCGCCGACGCGCTGGCGATCACCCCCGCCCTCCCCTTCGCCGCCGCGATCGCCGCGGCGGTGGTGCCGATCGGCCAGCTGCTGATCGCGGCGGTGAGCAGCATCGGCGGCGATACGCTGCCCTATCGCGAGCTGCCCGCGATCGGCGTGCTGCTCCGCGACCTGATGCCAGCAATGCTGGTGGCCGCCGCGCTGCTGGTCGACCCCGCCGCACTCGCACGCGCGCGCCGGCCGATGGCGGGGCTGGCGGCGGCGGGGATCGTTGCGATCCTCTACACGCTCGCCAAGCAGCCGCTGGCGATCGCGACCGAGCCCGCGTTCGTCGGCTGGGGCTTTACCGAGCGCGCGCTCATCACCCAGGCGATGCTGGTGACAGGCTGGCTGATCGCACGCACCCGCCGCGCGCCGCGGCTGGGCGATGCGTTGTTGCTGCTCGCGCTGTTCCGGATCGCGTGGTTCGACCTGATCCTACTCAACCCGGTGGTCGTCCGCCAAGCGGTCGGCGCCGCCGCCGTGCTGCACGCCGCGCTTGCAGCCGGCTTGCTATGGACCTGGCCGGCGCAGCGCCCCGCGATCCGCATCGCCGCGCTGGCGATGACGTTGGTCGCCGCGCTCGCGGTGGTACGGCAAGCAGCGCATGGCAGCCTGCTCACCGGCCCGGTCGGCACGCCCGAAAATTGGGGCTATTCGGCGGCGATGCTGCTGGTGTCGATCGCGTGGCTGTGGCGCGGGATCACCGGCGGCGCGCGCGACCAGCGCTTTGCCGGGCTGGGCTTGGTGCTGATCGTCTCGCTCAAGGTGTTCACGATCGACATCGCGCTCGAGGGGCTGCTGCGCGTCGTGTCGTTCCTGGGGATCGGGGTGACGCTGATCGCGATCGGCTGGGTCTACACCCGCTTCCTCGCGCGCGCCGCGCCGGTCACCCCAAATGATACTGCGCCGCCAGCCGATCCAGCGCCAGCGTAAGCACCAGCCGCCCCGCGCGCGCGGGCCAGCCGAGCGCCTTTTCGGCATCGGGCAGCCGTTCGCCCGCGCACACCACGCGCCACAGGATGTCGCTCAGGCCTGGCCCCGCCGCCGCGACCGCTGCATCGAAGCGGCGCTTGGCGGCGATCTGCGCCAGCGTCGGGTCGATCGAATCGGGTGCCCCGCGCCGCCCGCTGCCGATCGGCGACGCCTCCCAGCGCATCGTGACGCACGGGGCGAGCGAAGCGGTTTCATAATCGGCGCGTAGCCGCTCGCCCGCTGCATATTGCCGCGCATCGATCAGATCGCGTGCGCGCAGCCAAGACAAGGGCGATTCGGCAAGGTTGACCTGTACCGAACGCCCCGCGGTGCGGGGGCGCTTGCCCGTGGGTGATCCATTCTCCAGCCCCTGTTCGATCAGTTCGCGCATATGTTTCTCCCTGTACCAGCGTCGGCAAGGCTTGCCACAACGTCACGCTTGTAGGACAGGGTAGAAACCCAAATGGTTCGCTGAAGGAGCTGCCGATGATCACTGCGATCCGCGAGGTTCGCCGCGCCAAGCAGATGACGCTCGACGACGTCGCGCGGCGCTGCCAGCCGCCGACCACCGCGCAGACGATCGGCCGGCTCGAAACGGGCACGCGGACGGTGTCGGTGGTGTGGCTCAACCGGATCGCCGCCGCGCTGGGGGTCGAGGCGTCGGATCTGGTGACTCTGCCCGATCGTCCCGACATCGCGGTCGCCGCGGTGCTCGATGCGGGCGGCGCGCACGCCCCAGGCCGCCCCGCAACGGTGGTGCCGCCGCGCGCTGAAGCCGATCTGGTCGCGGTCACCGTCGCCGCGAGCATCGGCGATTATCGTACGGGCGACGTCGTCTGGTGCCGCCGCCTCGCCCCCGAGGCATTTGGGCGCGGGGTGAACCGCGACGTGCTGGTACCGCGCCCCGCCGGGCGTTTCGTGTTCGGCCGGCTGATCGACCGCGACGGCGGCAAGCTGCATTTGCTGCCGCTCGGGGCGAACAGCCGCCAGCAGGTGGTCACCGACCCGCCCTGGATGGCGGTGGCGGTGCAGCTGGTGCGGACACTCTAGCCGCGAAACATCCCACCCAGCACGCCGCGCAGGATCTTCGCGCCGAGCCCGCCCGCCCCGCGCTTCGATCCGAAGACCGCCTTGGTCACTTCGCTCGCGACGGTCCGCCCGACGGTCGAGGAAGCCGAGCGCGTCGCCGAGGTGACCGCGCGGTTCCAGGGCGACGCCGCCTCGGCGCGCGCCCGTTCGCGCGCGGCGCGGTCGGCTTCGCGCTGGGCGGCGAGCCGGTCGCGTTCGGCTTGCTTGGCAGCGCGCGCCTGCTCCTTGGCTGCATGCGCGTCGGCCTTCGCATCGGCGGCATCGGCCTGTGCTTCGGCAGCCGCGGCCTCGGCCTCGGCGCGCTTGGTGCCGAGCAGTTCATGCGCCGAGTCGCGATCGATCGGCGTGTCGTAGCGGTCGCCGATCGCGTCGGTCGCGATCAGCACCCCGCGCTCGACCGGGGTGACCGGCCCCACCCGCGAACGCGGCGGGCGCACCAGCGTGCGCTCGACCGGGGCGGGGGCGCCATCGGCCTGGAGCATCGACACCAGCGCCTCGCCGACCTTCAATTCGGTGATCGCGGTTTCGACATCGATCGCGGGGTTGCTGCGGAAGGTTTCGGCCGCCGCGCGAACGCCGCGCTGGTCGCGCGGGGTGAAGGCGCGCAGCGCATGTTGCACGCGGTTGCCTAGCTGCCCCGCGACTCCCTCGGGAATGTCGATCGGGTTCTGCGTCACGAAATAGACGCCGACGCCCTTCGACCGGATCAGCCGGACGACCTGTTCGACCTTCTCGAGCAGCGCCGCGGGGGCCTCGTCGAACAGCAGATGCGCCTCGTCGAAGAAGAAGACCAGCTTGGGCTGGTCGGGGTCGCCGACCTCGGGCAGCGTTTCGAACAGTTCGGAAAGCAGCCACAGCAGGAAGGTGGCGTAGAGCCGCGGCGAGGCCATCAGCTTGTCGGCGGCGAGGATGTTGACGATCCCGCGCCCCTGATCGTCGACGCCCATGAAATCGGCGATGTCGAGCGCCGGCTCGCCAAAGAACTGCTCGGCCCCCTGCCCGCGCAGCTGGAGCAGCTGGCGCTGGATCGCGCCGACGCTCGCCTTGCTGACATTGCCATAGGTCGTCGAGATAGCCGCGGCGCGATCGGCGATGTCGGCGAGCATCGCCTGGAGATCGTCGAGGTCGAGCAGCAACAGCCCCTCCTCGTCGGCTAGGTGGAAGGCGATCGCGAGCACGCCCTCCTGCGTCTCGTTCAGCCCCATCAGCCGCGCGAGCAGCAGCGGCCCCATTTCGGAAATCGTCGCGCGGACGGGATGGCCCTGTTCACCGAACAGGTCCCAGAACTGCACCGGGGTTTCGGCATAGGCCCATTCGGTGTCGCCGATCTCGGCGGCGCGCGCGGCGAAGGGGGCGTGGGTCTTGGCGAGCGGCGATCCCGCCATCGCCAGCCCGGACAGGTCGCCCTTCACGTCGGAGACGAAGACGGGGACGCCCGCGGCGGAGAAACCCTCGGCCAGCCCCTGCAGCGTCACGGTCTTGCCGGTGCCGGTGGCGCCGGCGATCAGTCCGTGGCGGTTGGCGCGCTTGAGCACCAGCGATTGCCGCTGCCCGCCGCCGGTGCCGATAAAGAGTTCCGCCATCTGCCTGCTCCCGATTGTCGAGGAGCAGGCATAGGCGAGTGGGCGGCCCGCGTCAGCAGCCCGGCGGTCGGTGAAACGCGATCAGTCGATATCGATCGCGATATAGGTGCCGACCGGCGCGCGGGGCACCATGACGTAGAGCAGCACCGATGGGCGGTTGGCACGGCGTGCCGCGGCGATCTGCGCCGCAAAGTCGGCCGCCGTCGTTACCGGGGTGCGGTTGACCGACATGATCACCACGCCGCGGCGAAGCCCCTTGGTCGCGGCATCGCTGTTGGGGTCGGTCGCCGCGACGACGACGCCGCGGGTCGAGGCTTCGAAGCCGAGCGTGCGCGCGATCACCGGGGTGAGCGGCTGCACCGTTACGCCCGCGGGGGCATTTTCCTGCGGCTTGATCATCGCATCGGGACCGGCCTGGCCCTCTTCGTCCATCTGGAAGCCGCCCGCGAGATCCTCGTCGCTCGGCCGCGTGCCGACGGTGACGGTCAGCGTCTGGCGACGTCCGTCGCGCAGCACTTCAACCGGAATGCGCGTACCCGGGGGGGTGTTCGAGACGATGAAGCTGAGGTTGTTCTGCGGCGTCACTTCCTGGTTGTTGACGCGCGTCACGACGTCGCCCTGGCGGATGCCAGCGGCGGCGGCGGGCTGGCCGGGTTCGACCGAGCGGATCAGCTCGCCCTTGTTGCGATCGACGCCCAGCGCAGCGGCCAGATCCTCGTCGATCGCCTGCAGGCCGACGCCGAGATAGCCGCGCGTCGGGGTCTTGCCCTTCATCAGCGTGTCGACGATCGGCTTGGCCTGTTCGGCGGGAATCGCCAGGCCAATGCCGACATTGCCGCCGGTGGGCGACAATATCTGCGAGTTGATGCCGATGACGTTGCCCTGCATGTCGAACATCGGACCGCCCGAATTGCCGCGGTTGATCGAGGCATCGGTCTGGATGAAGCGATCGAACGCCGCCTGCTGGCCGGGATTGCCCGTGACGCGGTTGACCGCCGAGATGATCCCCGCGGTCACCGATCCGCCGAGCCCGAACGGGTTGCCGATCGCGATCACCCAGTCGCCGACGCGCGCCTGCTGCGAATTGCCGAAGCGGACGAAGGGCAGGTTGCGCCCCTCGATCTTGAGCACCGCAAGGTCCGACGCGGCATCGCGGCCGACGACGCGGGCTTCATATTCCTTCTGGTCGGCGAGCGTCACGGTGACCGATTCGACCGTCGCGTTGGGCGCGCCGGGAGCGATCACATGGTTGTTGGTGACGACATAGCCGTCGGCCGAGATCAGGAACCCCGATCCGAGCGACGATCCCTCGCGCGGACGCCCGCCGCCGCCCTGCTGGTTATTGAAGAACTGCTCGAACGGCGTGCCGGCGAACGGATTCGGGGTGTTGGCGGCGGTGATCCGCTGCTTGGTCGAGATGTTGACGACAGCGGGCTGGAGCTTGGCGACCATGTCGGCAAAACTCATCGGCGCGCCCATGCGCGGCGCGCTGGCGTTGATCGCGCCGGGCTCGTTCTGCGCGGTCTGCGCCGAGGTAGCGCTGGGCTGGACTGCCAGGGTGACAGCGGTGCCGCCCAGCAACAGGGCGGAAGTGATGGCGTAGGCGTAACGCACTCGTCGTTTCCTCTCAAGATTCGGTGTGGCGCACAGATGCAACACCGATGCTGAACTGCGATTGAATATGAACGAACCGTCAGCGACGGTCGTCCGTTCCCCCTTGAGTTCTTAGTCTAGTTTCCCTGGCCCTGAAACTCGCGCAGATAGTCATTGGTTTGTGGCGACAAGATGATCGAGGTACCGCCGCGCTTCTCGTCGCCATCGGCGCCGAAGCTGTAGCGATAGGACTGCATCGCGCGATAGAAATCGTAGAATTGCGCGTCCTTGTTGAAGCTTTCGGCATAGACGCGGGCGGCCTGTGCATCGGCGTCGGCGCGGATGATCTGCGCCTGGCGCATCCCCTGCGCCTCGATCGTCAGTGCTTCCTGGCGGCGTGCGGTGCCCATCCGGCGCAGCGCCGATTCGAGCGGGGTGCCGGTGGGCAGATCGGCATGGCGGATGCGAACGTCGACGATCTCGACGCCGTACTGCCGCGCGACGCGGTCGAGCCCCGCCTGGATATTGTCCATCACCTGCCCGCGCTCGGGGCTCAGCAAGGCCGCGAACTCGCGCTTGCCGAGCTCGTTGCGCAGCGCCGAGCCGAGGATCGGGCGAAGCTGGTCGGCGACGCGTGCCTCCGATCCTGCCGTAACGACCATCTGCAGCGGATTGACGACGCGGAAGCGGGCAAAGGCGTCGACCTGCAACCGCAGCTGATCGGTCGAGAGCACCGGCTGGTTGTCGAGCTCGATGTCGAGCACCCGCTTGTCGACCCAAACGACGCGGTCGATGAACGGGATCTTGGCGATCAGCCCCGCGCCGGTGTTGCCGAACGCCTGGTTGGGACGCCAGGCGTTGACCGTGCCGATCGGCTGCTGGAAGCGCAGGATCACCGCCTGCTTGGTTTCGGGGACGACCACCAACGTGTTTGCCAACAGCACGACCAGCGCCAGCAACAGGATGCCGATCGCCATCGGATTGCGAAAAAGGCTGGCGTTCACGGCTGGATTCCCTGGGTTGCGGCGGCGGGCGCGTCGGGGGTCTGCGGCGCGACCTGCGCGGTCGGCGCACGGCGGCCGGCGGCATCGGGCAGCGGCAGATAGGGGGTTACCCCGGGTGCCTCGACGATCGTCTTGTTCGAATTGGCGAGCACCGCTTCCATTGTCTCGTAATACAGACGGCGGCGGGTCACTTCGGGGGCCTGGCGATATTGCTCGTAGATCTTGTCGAAGCTGGCGGCTTCACCCTGTGCGCGCGCCAAGATTTGCTGCGCATAGGCGCGTGCCTGGTTGATGTCGGCCTGCGCCTTCTGCTGCGCGGCGCTCACCGCCTTGAAGTCCTCGTCGACCGCCTGCGGTGCAACCGCCTGCTTGATCGCCACGCCCTGGACACGGATTCCCGAGCCATATTGGTCGAGGATCGTCTGCATCCGGATCGCGACTTCCGCCTCGATCGAAGTCCGTCCGGCGCCGATCGCCTGGTCGAGCGTGGTGCCCGCCACCGCTTCGCGCATCGCGCTTTCGGCGACCGCGCGCACGGTGTCGCGCGGGCTGGCGAGTTCGAAGACGAAATCCTCGGCATTCTTGACGTCCCAGCGCACCGAATAGGCCAGGTCGATGATGTTCTGGTCACCGGTCAGCACCAGATTCTCAGTGCTCGCCTGCGGGAAGTCGTCGGTACGGATTTCCTGGACGTCCACCTTCTGCACGGTCGCGAAAGGGGCGGGCAGCGTCAGGTTGATGCCGGGGGACAAGGTGGTCGAATAGCGACCGAACAGCGACACGACGCCGCGTTCCTGCGGGCCGATCGGATGGATCGAGGTGAAGGCGATCCAGAGCAGCACCAGCAGCCCGAGCCCGAGAAACCAGATCGAGCGCCCGCCGGGCACCTGGAAATTGCCGCCGCCGAAGCCGCCGCCGCCTCCCCCGCCGCCACGTTTGGCGCGTTTGAGGAACTCGTCGAGCGAGGTCGCGGTGCCGGGCTTGGCGCGCCGCCCCTCGGGCGGGAACGCCCAGGGGTTGCGCGGGCCGCCGCTGTCGCCGCCGCCCGATCCATTGCCGCCCGCGCCACCGCCGCCCCAGGGGCCTTTCGGATTGTCGTTACGAAGCACGCCAGCGCGTGCGATCCACCCGTTTAGGTTCCACATGCAATCTTTATAAGGCGGCGCACGGCGAATTACAGTGCCGTGTGCCGTTTGTAGGTATAGATCGCGTGGCATGACCCTTCAGGCCGCCATCGAAGCCATCCTCGCCCCGCTCGCCGCGGGCCGCGCCACCGTCCGCACCGACGGGCCGCGCGCCAATGTGATCCTCGACGTCAGCGGGCTGTCGACCAGCGCGCGCGATGCGCTTGCCGCCGAGGTCGAAGCCGCGACGGCTTCGGTGCCGGGGGTCGAGGCGGTACGCGTCGCGCAGACCAGCCAGCGCACCCGCCGCCGGCTGATCGCGGTCGCCAGCGGCAAGGGCGGCGTCGGCAAATCGACCGTGTCGACCAATCTGGCGATCGCGCTGGCGGCGCGCGGCCGGTCGGTGGGGATGATCGACGCCGATATCTATGGCCCTTCGCAGCCCACCCTGCTCGGCGTGGTCGGGATCAAGCCCGAAGCGCGCGACAACAAGCTGGTGCCGGTGCCGACTGCCTATGGCGTGCCGGTGCTGTCGGTCGGCCAGTTGGTCGGTCCTGAAAAGGCGCTCGCCTGGCGCGGGCCGATGGCGACCAACGCGCTGACCCAATTGGTCGACGGCGCGTGGGAGGCCGATCTTCTGGTGGTCGACATGCCGCCGGGCACCGGCGACGTCCAATTGACGATGATCCAGAAGCACAAGCCCGAAGGCGTGGTGATCGTATCAACCCCGCAGGATCTGGCGCTGATCGACGCGCGGCGCGCGATCGACCTGTTCGGGCAGACCGGGGTGCCGGTGATCGGCATCGTCGAGAATATGGCGGGCTATGCCTGTCCGCATTGCGGCGAAGTTTCGGACCCGTTCGGGTCGGGCGGCGCCGAGGCGGCGGCGGCTACCCTGGGCGTGCCGTTCCTCGGGCGAATCCCGCTGGCGATCGCGATCCGCAGCGCATCGGACGCGGGCGAGCCGCCGGCGGCGGGGAACGGCCCCGAGGGCGCCGCGTTCCATGATCTCGCCGCGTGCGTCGATGCGTGGCTCGATCGAAAGGACTAAGCGATGCCGCTGAACCGCGACGAGGATATCAAGGCGCTGCTCGAAAGCGCGCGCACGATCGCGCTGGTCGGCGCATCGGACCGCCCCGATCGCGCGTCGAACCAGGTGATGGCGGCGCTCCAGCGCCACGGCTATCGCGTGATTCCGGTGAATCCGCAGATCACCGGCGAACATATCCATGGCGAATTCGTGTTCCGCGAGCTCGGCCAACTGGGCGACCCGATCGACATCGTCGACATCTTCCGCAAGTCGGCCGATGCCGGCGGCGTGGTCGACGAGGCAATCGCGATCGGCGCGAAGGCGGTGTGGATGCAGCTCGGGGTGGTCGACGACGCCGCCGCGGCGCGCGCCGAGGCTGCGGGGCTGCAGGTGGTGATGGACCGCTGCCCCAAGATCGAGATTGCGCGGTTGGGGGTTGCGGGGGTCGGTTGAGGCTGGCCCGGAGGCCCTCCCCCTACCACCGTTCGCCCTGAGCTTGTCGAAGGGCCGTCCTTTCTAAAGACGGTCAGCGCAAGAAGGACGGTGCTTCGACAAACTCGGCACGAACGGGGATGGGTAAGCCCCCACCCCCGTAGTCACGTAATAGGCTAGTCGCGCAGCAGTTCGTTGATGCTGGTCTTGCTCCGCGTACGCTCGTCGACCTGCTTGATGATCACCGCGCAATAGAGCGCCGGCTTGCCGTCGCCGCCGCCGATCGTGCCGGGGACCACCACCGCATAGGGCGGGACTTCGCCGGTGCGGACTTCACCGGTCGCGCGGTCGATGATCTTGGTCGATGCGCCGAGATACACCCCCATCGACAGCACCGCGCCCTCGCGGACGATCACGCCCTCGGCGACTTCGGCACGCGCACCGATGAACGCACCGTCCTCGATCACCACCGGGTTCGCCTGCAGCGGTTCGAGCACGCCGCCGATCCCCGCGCCCCCCGACAAATGCACGTTGCGGCCGATCTGCGCGCAGCTGCCCACCGTCGCCCAGGTATCGACCATCGTGCCTTCGCCGACATAGGCGCCGATGTTGACGAAGCTCGGCATCAGCACCGCGCCCTTGCCGATGAACGCGCCCTGCCGCACCACGCTGCCCGGCACCGCGCGAAAGCCCGCGGCGCGGAAGCGCGCGTCGTCCCAAGTGGCGAATTTCGACGGCACCTTGTCGAAGCCGCCCGCCATCACGGCATTGTCGTTGAGCCGGAACGACAGCAGCACCGCTTTCTTGAGCCACTGGTTCACCTGCCAGCCGCCAGCGCCATCAGGCTCGGCAACGCGCGCCTCGCCCGAATCGAGCAGTGCCAGCGCCTGATCGACCGCATCGCGGACTTCGCCGGTGGTGGCGGTGGAGATGCTCGTGCGATCATCCCACGCAGTGTCGATGATCGTGCTCAGCTGGTCGCGCATGGGTGTTCCTCCAGAATGTCGTGCAGCCACGCGCGCAGATCGGGCGTGGTGAAATCGATATAATCGCGGGTTCCGCAGCCATGCTGTTCGGAGCCGTTGTCGATCCAAAGCGTGCGCATGCCGATCGCCTTGGCGGGCGCAAGGTTGCGCGCCATGTCTTCGGCGAACAACGCGCTCGCGGGGTCGATCCCGAAGGCGTCGCAGAGACCGGCATAAGCGGCAGCGTGCGGCTTGGGCAGATAGCCCATGCCATGGATGTCGTGGATGCCCTCGAAGCTGTCCGCCATGCCGATCGCGTCGAGCACGCGGCGCGCATAGGGCGCATCGCCGTTGGTGAAGACCAGCTTGCGCCCCGGCAGCCGATCGATCGCCGCGACCAGCGCTTCGTCGGCATCGAGCACGCTCATGTCGACGTCGTGGACGTAATCGAGGAAATGGTGCGGATCGATGTCGCGGTCGGCGAGCAGCCCCGACAGCGTCGTGCCGTGCGCGTGGAAATGCCGCTTCTGGATCTGCAGCGCGGTGTCGCGGTCGCAGCCGTCGATGTCGCAGATATATTGCGTCATCCGCGCGTCGATCTGCGCGAACAGCCCCGCGCTTGCCGGGTACAGCGTGTTGTCGAGATCGAAGACCCAGGTGCGGACGTGCGACAGCGAAGCGAGCATGGCGGGCGTGTAGCGCGCGAGGCGCTCGCGCGAAACTGTTGTTTCGGGCTTACATCAAGCCGTTCGTTTCGAGCGCACACAAACCCGTTCGTTTCGAGCGAAGTCGAGAAACCGCCACGCAGCGCGACATAGGTTTCTCGACTTCGCTCGAAACGAACGGGGGATGAGGGCACGTTATCGTCAGCCGGTCGGCATCATTGCTATGCCCATCCCAAGAAAGCCGATGCTGGCGCACCGCCCCGCCCGCCCCCATCTCCTTGCCCATGACCCAATATTCGATCCACGATCTCGTCCCCGTCCGCGAGGGCGGCACCGTCGCCACCGCGCTCGCCGATACCGCCGCTTATGCGCGCCAGGCCGAAGCGCATGGCTATTCGCGCTACTGGATTGCCGAGCATCACGGCATGCCGGGCATCGCCGGCGGCGCGACCTCGGTCGTCATCGGCCATGTCGCCGCCGCGACCGGCCGAATCCGCGTCGGCGCGGGCGGGATCATGCTGCCCAATCATGCGCCGTTGGTGGTGGCCGAACAGTTCGGCACGCTCGATGCGTTGTTCCCGGGACGGATCGACCTGGGGCTGGGCCGCGCGCCGGGATCCGACCAGCGCACCGCCCGCGCACTGCGCCGGTCGCTCGAAAGCGATCCCAACGGCTTTCCCAACGACGTGATGGAGCTGCAAAGCTATTTCGCCGACGACGGGCAGACCGGCATCCGTGCGGTGCCCGGCGCCGGCGCCGATGTCGCGATCTGGATCCTGGGGTCGAGCCTGTTCGGCGCGCAGCTCGCGGCGATGCTCGGGCTGCCCTATGCCTTTGCCTCGCACTTCGCGCCCGATGCGCTCGACCAGGCGATCGCGATCTACCGCCGCGACTTCCGGCCTTCGGCAGCGCTCGAGCGCCCGCATGTGATGGCGGGGTTCAACGTGTTCGCCGCCGACACCGACGAGGAAGCGCGCTATCTGGCAAGCTCGATGGAGCAATCCTTCGTCGCGCTGCGCACCGGCAATCCGGGCAAGATGCAACCGCCGGTACGCGATTATCGCGCCAGCCTGGGCGCGCAGGGGGCGGCGATGCTCGAACAGGTGCTGTCGTGCTCCGCGATCGGGTCGCCTGCGACAGTGGCGCGCGAGATCGCGGCATTCGTCGCGCGCACCGGCGTCGATGAGCTGATGATCGCGGGGGCGACCTATGATCCCGAAGCGCGGCTGCGCAGCATCGCGCTGACGGCCGAGGCGATGCAGGGATTGCGGCTCGCGGCCTGAGTGAGATGCCTTCTCCCGCTGGCGGGAGAAGGATACCGAAGCTTGGTCGCGAAGCGGCCTAGCGCAGGTTGGATGAGGGTGGTGCGGCGCTCTCGCGCCGCGCGCTTGCGAGTGCAAGCGCGGCACCCTCACCCAGCTACGACTAGGCCTCGCTGAAGAAGCGAAACCAAGTCTTCGCAACCCTCTCCCGCCAGCGGGAGAGGGAAGGCGTTACGGCAAAATCCCCGCCCATTCGCTCTCATGGCTACCCTCGTGGTTCGCCATGCCCGGCTTCGTCAGATACCCCCGCGCATCGGGAACGTGGCTGAAGATCATCCGCGACGGCACCTCGTGCCACGAGAGGTTCATCGCCCAGCGCACCGGAAACGCCTCGATCATCGCATAGGGCAGATGGTCGTGGATCCACCATGCCAGCCGCTTCCAGTCGCCGGACTGGTCGAAGCGGTTGGCGAAGCTCGGCACGACGATGCACGCGGTCGCGCCCATCCGCCCGGCGCTGTCGCGCACGTCCCAGATGTGACGCGCGACGTTTCGTTCGTTCGACGCGCAATTATAGCCCTTGGCGTTGCCAAGCGCATTCACCTCGGCCGAGCGATAGGCGGAGCGGATCGCGATCCGGCCGAACGCGTCCTGCAGCGGCTCGAGCAGTTCGACGCACAGCCGCTTCCCCGCCTCGATCGCCAGGTCGGGATTGTCGGGAATGTTCGAAAGGCCGTGGATCGCGGCGATATCCGAATAAAGGAAATCGCGCAGGTAAAAGCTGGGCGACAATTGCACCCGCCCCAATTCGGTCAGCTGCGCGACCGTCATCGGTTTCTTCAACGTCACTCTCCCGCTCGTCGTCGGACGAAAGGAGCGGTGTAACGCCAGATGGTTAACGATCAAACTCCCCTCCCTGAAAGGGAGGGGCCGGGGGTGGGTCGAGGGCTCTTGCTACGATTGCCGGTACCGCCAAGCGCGGCAGGATCGCCGAGACGCTACCCACCCCAACCCCTCCCTAAAAGGGAGGGACTTTGGTTCGTTTACGCCGCCAGCTTGCGCAGGACGTAGTGGAGGATGCCGCCGTTGAGGAAATATTCGAGCTCGTTGACGGTATCGATCCGGCACTTGGTCATGAAGCTTTCGGTCGAGCCGTCGGCGCGGACCAGTTGCACTTCGACGTCCTGGCGCGGACGGATGCCGGCGACGCCGGTGATCGTGAAGGTCTCGTCGCCGGTCAGCCCCAACGTCTGGCGCGTGACGCCTTCGGCGAACTGAAGCGGCAACACGCCCATGCCGACCAGGTTCGAACGGTGGATACGCTCGAAGCTTTCGGTGATCACCGCGCGGACGCCGAGCAGATTGGTGCCCTTGGCCGCCCAGTCGCGCGACGATCCGGTGCCATATTCCTTGCCCGCGATCACCACCAGCGGCGTGCCGTCGGCCTTGTGGCGCATCGCTGCGTCATAGATCGGCATCGTCTCGCCTTCATACCGGCTCATGCCGCCCTCGACGCCGGGGACCATTTCGTTCTTGATGCGGATGTTGGCAAAGGTGCCGCGCATCATCACGTCATGGTTGCCGCGGCGCGCGCCGTAGCTGTTGAAGTCCTTCTTGTTGACCTGATGCTCTTGCAGGAAGCTGCCGGCGGGCGAATCGGCCTTGATGCTGCCGGCGGGCGAGATGTGATCGGTGGTGATCGAATCGCCCAGGATCGCCAGCGGCTTGGCTTCGATGATGTCGGCGACCGGCGCGGGGGTCATCGTTAGCCCTTCGAAATAGGGCGGATTGGCGATGTAAGTTGACGCAGCGGGCCAACGATAGGTGTCCGACCCTTCAACCTGGATGCCAGCCCAATGCTGGTCACCCGCATAAACATTGCCATAGCGCGCGCGGAACATGCCGTCGTCGATGTTGGCGGCCATCGTCGAGGCGACTTCCTCGTTGGTCGGCCAGATGTCCTTGAGGAACACCGGACCGTTGGTGCCCTCGCCCAGCGGGGTGTCGTACATGTCCTCGGTCACCGTGCCCTTGATCGCATAGGCGACCACGAGCGGCGGCGAGGCGAGGAAGTTGGCGCGCACATCCGCCGACACGCGGCCTTCGAAGTTGCGATTACCCGACAGCACCGATGCGGCGACGATGTCGTTGCCGTTGATCGCCGCCGAAATCGGCTCGGCGAGCGGCCCTGAATTGCCGATGCAGGTGGTGCAGCCATAGCCGACCAGATTGAAGCCCATCGCGTTGAGGTCTTCGGTCAGGCCCGCCTTGTCGAGATAGTCGGTCACCACCTGGCTGCCCGGCGCGAGCGAGGTCTTCACCCAGGGCTTGGGGGTGAGGCCCGCGGCGCGTGCCTTGCGCGCGACCAGGCCTGCAGCGATCAGCACGCTTGGGTTCGAGGTGTTGGTGCACGAGGTGATCGCAGCGATCACGACGTCGCCATCGCCGATGTCATGCGTCGCGCCCTCAACCGGCACGCGGACCGCGCCCGCCTTCTTATACACCGTCGCGAGATCGCTGTTGAAGGTGTCGTCGACATGGCCGAGCGAGACGCGATCCTGCGGACGCTTGGGGCCGGCAAGGCTCGGCTCGACGCTGCTCATGTCGAGTTCGAGCGTGTCAGTGAAGATCGGATCGGCGACATCGTCCAACCGCCACATGCCCTGTGCCTTGGCATAGGCTTCGACCAGCGCGACGGTCGCTTCGTCACGCCCGGTGAGGCGCATATAATCGAGCGTCTTGTCGTCGATCGGGAAGAAGCCGCAGGTCGCGCCATATTCGGGCGCCATGTTGGCGATCGTCGCGCGATCGGCGAGGCTCATGCTGGCAAGGCCAGGGCCGTAAAATTCAACGAAGCGGCCGACCACGCCCTTGGCGCGCAGCATCTGCGTGACCGTCAGCACCAGATCGGTGGCGGTGATGCCTTCCTTGAGCGCGCCGGTCAGCTTGAAGCCGACGACTTCGGGGATCAGCATCGAGACGGGCTGGCCGAGCATCGCCGCCTCGGCCTCGATCCCGCCGACGCCCCAGCCGAGCACGCCCAGGCCGTTGACCATCGTGGTGTGGCTGTCGGTGCCCACCAGCGTGTCGGGATAGGCGATCATGTCGCCGTCGTCGCTGCCGGTGACCTTCGACGACCACACTGCCTGGCTGACATATTCGAGGTTCACCTGGTGGCAGATGCCGGTGCCGGGGGGGACGACCTTGAAATTGTCGAGCGCCTTCGATCCCCATTTCAGGAACTCGTACCGCTCCGAATTGCGCTCATATTCGAGATCGACATTGTTCTCGAACGCCTTGGGGGTGCCGAATTCATCGACCATCACCGAGTGATCGATCACCAGATGCACCGGCACCTGCGGGTTGATCTTGGCCGGATCGCCACCCAGCCCGGTGATCGCATCGCGCATCGCCGCGAGATCGACGACGCACGGCACGCCGGTGAAATCCTGCATCAGCACGCGCGCGGGGCGATACTGGATCTCGCGGTTCGAGCGGGCATCCTTCTGCCAGTCGACCAATGCCTGCGCGTCCTCGGTGGTGACGGTGGTGCCGTCCTCGAAGCGCAGCATGTTTTCGAGCAGCACCTTCATCGAGAAGGGCAGGCGGCTGACGTCGCCGAGCTTCGCGGCGGCCTTTACGAGGCTGTAATAATGATAGGTGGTACCGCCGACATCGAGCGTGTCGCGGGTGCCGAGGGTATCGTTGCCGATGGCGGTCATGGCGTGCCTTTCCGGTTGCGGGGAAGCGGCGGGGAGGCGGCGGAAGCCGCGCGCACGCTTGCCTGCGAGCTTGTGAATGCTTGGTTCCCGGCGGCTGTAGCAAGGGGGTGCCGCGGGGGGAAGGGTGACTTAGGTGGAAGACGCGCGGGCAGCCGTTCGGTTTCCTGCGCGCGCCAGCCTAGCCCTTTACGAGCCGCTTTCAGGCGGCCAGGCGGCGCAACGCTTCGATCCGCGCCGACAATACCAGATGCGGCATAAACAGGATGGCGAGCAGGACGAAGGCGGCGGGCACGAAGCCTGGCGCTGCCACATGGCGCATCGCGGGCAACAGCGCATAGCCGATCGCAAGCGCGGCCAGCGTCAGGCCGGCGCCGGTCCGCAGCCACATCGCCCGGCTGGCGCCGGGCAGCGCCTCACCGATCTCGCGCAGGTGGCGCACCGAATGGACGCAGGTGAAATACAGCGCGAAGCCCCAGAGCGGCGGCAGCACGAGCATCGCGACCACCGATCCGCCGAGCTGCGCGGCATCACCCCACCGATCACGTTCGATGAGGATGGCCACGCCGATCATTGCGACCAGCGTCGCGACCGGCGCGATCATCATGCCGCCACGACCGATAATCGCGGCGGCATCGACCCCACCCATTGCCGCAAAGATATCGCCGACCGCGATCGGATGCGCCGCAATCGGAAGCGCGACCAGCGCCACCCCTACCCCGGTTTCGACGAATCGCTCGCCGACCATCGACCAGTCGGCGGCGAAGTGCAGCGCGGCGAGCACGAGGAAGATCGGTAGCGCGACGTGCGGTGCCAGCGTCCAGGCGGTCGCGGCGACCCCGAGCACCAGCGCATAGAGCGCTGCCGAATGCGCGTAGGAAGCCGAGCCGCTGCGCGCGAAGCGGCGCGCGACCGCCAGGTCGAAGGCGCCATGCGGCAGGCCACCCAGCAAGAAGACGATCGCCGCGGCCAGCGAAGCGATCGGCGTGTCGAGCCGAATGCCCGCGAGCAGCGCGGCGCCCAGCGCACTCGCCATGATCCAGAATGGCGCATCCGCCGGCCGAAACAGACGCAGGCCGACCGGGCGCGCGATACGCTCCCGGTCGGCCGCCGCGATATTCACGCGACCAAAGTCATGCGACGACGGTAGCCGGCGCGGCGGTGTCGCGCTCGATCGCCGACTTCCGGACTGCGATCATGTAGATCATCACGCCGACGCCAGCCTTGGCGATGATGTCGGCCAGCGTGTAGCCGATCTGGATCGTCGTCTCGGCGCTCGCGCCCGAGATATCGGCGAAGGGCGCCATATAGACGATCGGGTAGAAGCCCCATGACGCGAAGGTCAGCAACCGCGCCTTGCGGATCAGCGGCCGGACGGCCTCGGGCTGGCGATCGATCGCGGCGCCAAGCCCGCGGAACAGCTCCCAGACGATGTAGAGGAAGGGGATCGTCGACAAAGTACCCCACAAAGCACGCGTGCCGTTGTCGGCGGCGACTTCGCCCGGATAGCCCAGCGCGATCATCAGGACCGCAGCGGCACCGAGGCGCACCGACTTCGACACCGTTTCCGATTCGGACAAGCGCATGACCAGCACCAGCTCGATCAGCAGCAGCGGGACGGTCAGCAGCCAATCGACGTAGCGATAGGCATCGTTGAACGCATATCCGGTCGCGGTGATCTCGGCACCACGCACTTCGTAGGCGGCGGTCCAGCTCTCGAAGATGCGGAAATAATGATAGGCTGCAATCGCGCAGACCAGCCCCGAAATCACCAGCGCAGTACGATAAGGCGGGGTTACTTGTGAACGCCCGAACCACAGAAACAATGCAGCAGCAGACATAGTCGCGAACGTTAGAGAAAACGCATTATATATCAGGAAATATTGCCCAGCCGATACGGTTTCCATATCTCAATCCCTTTGCACAGCATTGTTCGCCGTCCCGCACATCGCGGTCGACTTTTCTATGAAGGTGCTGATTGGGATATCCGCCTTAACTTGGGGTCATCCAAGCTAGGCCTTATGGCGTAGGTATAAAGCGGGTAGCGGCGGGGCGCGGGGGGGCGTGGGGGATGCCCCACCCGGCGGCTAGCGCTGCTACCACTCCGCCCCCTGACAGGGAGGGGTTGCGGGGGAATCGATGGCTGGAGGTACGGGTGGGCGGGGCGCCGTAACATCAGGCCCCTACCCACCCCCGGCCCCTCCCTTCCAGGGATGGGAGATTAGGCCTCAGTGCGCGGCTTGTGCCCCGCGCTCGAGCCCACTTGCCGCGAGCTGGGCGTCGATCATCGCCATCAGGCGATCGAGCCCGGCCTGGTCCTTCGCCTCGGCGCGCGCGACCAGCACGTCCTGGGTGTTCGATGCGCGCAGCAGCCACCAGCCATCGGGAGTGTTCACCCGCGCGCCATCGGTGTTGTTGATGTCGGCGCCCTCGGCCTTCAGCCGCTCGAGCACTTCGTCGATCACCGCGAACTTGCGGCTTTCATCGACCTGGAAGCGCATTTCGGGGGTGTTGACCATCGCCGGCATCTCGCCGCGAAGCTGCGTCATCGACTTGCCGATCATGTGCGCGGCGCGGATCAACCGCACCGCAGCATATTGCGCGTCGTCGAACCCGTAATATTCGTGCGCGAAGAAGATGTGGCCGCTCATCTCGCCTGCGAGCGGCGAATCGGTTTCCTTCATCTTCATCTTGATGAGGCTGTGGCCGGTCTTCCACATCAAGGGCTTGCCGCCGAGCTCGTCGATCCGGTCGTACAGCGCCTGGCTGGCCTTCACATCGGCGATGATCGTCGCGCCGGGCAGCTCGCGCAGCACCGGTTCGGCCAGAATGGACAGAAGCTGATCGCCCCAGATCACGCGGCCTTCGCCGTCGATCGCGCCGATCCGGTCGCCGTCACCATCGAACGCCAGTCCGAAATCGAGCTGTTTCTCGGCGACGAGCGCCTTGAGATCGGCCAGGTTCTTTTCTTCGGTAGGATCGGGATGATGGTTGGGAAAATCGCCGTCGACATCGGTGTAGAGCAAGTGATGCTCGCCGGGCAGGAGCTTGACCAGCTTCTCGATCACCGGACCCGACACGCCGTTGCCCGCGTCCCAGCCGATCCGATAGGTGCCGCCGGCATAGCCCGCCATCAGCCGACCGACATAATCGTCCATGATGTCGACGTCGGTGACGACGCCCTCGCCGGTCTCCCAATCGCCCTCGGCAGCCATCGTGCCGAGCGTCTGGATGTCGGCGCCAAAGAACGGCCGATGCTGCATCACCATCTTGAAGCCATTATACTCGGCGGGATTATGGCTGCCGGTTATCTGTATGCCGCCATCAACCTCTAGCGTGGCTTCGGCATAATAGAGCATCGGCGTGGGGCCGAGGCCGACGCGGACCACATCGACGCCAGCGCCGGTGAGACCCGCGACCAGCGCCGCCTCGAGCTCGGGCGACGAATGCCGGCCATCGCGTCCCACCGCCACGCGCGTGCCGCCCGCGCGCCGCACCAGCGTCGCGAACCCGCGCCCGATCGCGTCGGCATCGGCGGTGCCGAGCGTCTTGCCGACGATTCCGCGGATGTCGTATTCACGAAGCGACGTGTGGTCGAAACGATGGGGCATGCGATGGTCTCCTCAAGATCTTGTGGCAGTCTTTGGCGTGATCGCGTGAAAGTGCAATGACGCCGGCGCCTGGGGAAGGCGCGACGTGGGTGTAACGTTCGATCTGTCGAATGGATCAATTGGGAGTTGATGGCTCCCCCCTTAGACTCCCCTCCCTGGAAGGGAGGGGCTGGGGGTGGGTCGAGTGGTAGCGATACGGTTCCCGGGGCTCTGCGCGGTGCCGTAGCTCCAGGCCCCCACCCACCCCCGGCCCCTCCCTTCCAGGGAGGGGAGAAGAGGAGGGAGGGGAGAAGGCTAGCGCAGCCGCTTGAGCAGCACGTCCCTCGCCGCGTTGATCCGCTTGGTCAGGTCGGCAGAGCCGCCCTTGTCGGGATGGACCGCAGTGATCAGCCGGCGGTGCGCGGCGCGGATCGCCTCGGCGTCGGCGTTGGCGCCGACCCCCAGCACCTGGCGGGCTTCGTCGTCGCGCAGCTTGGGGTGGCGGCCCTTGCGCGCGAAGAACAGCCACCAGATCACCGCCATCAGGACGAGGGCGAAGACGAGCTTGCCCATCAGGCGGCGGCCGTCGTCGGATCGGGCTGGCGCTGGACCGGCGCGGCGGCGCGGTCGGGGAGCGCGAGCCCGGCCATCATCTCGCGCAATTCCTGGCGCGCGGCGACATGCGCCAGCCCCATCTCGCCGAAGTCGCGCGAATCGAGCATCGTCAGCCCCGAAGGGAACAGCTCGCGATAGATCACGCGCTCGGAGAGTCCCGAAATGACGCGAAAGCCGACGCGGCGCGACAATTGATTGATCGCCTCGGACACCCGGCGCATGTTGCGCGCCTCGATATGCTGGAGCCGGTTGCGCAGCACGACCCAGTCGATCGTCGATCCATCGGCCTTGGCGCGGCGCTTGCGCGATTCCCAGATCAGCTCGGAATAGAAGCTGGGGCGCGTCACCTGGAAGGTATCGGGATCGACCTGGCCGATCAGGTCGAAATCGACGAAGCTGTCGTTCATCGGCGTCACCAGCGTGTCGGCATTGGTCACCGCGATCCGCGCGAATTCGTCGTCGCGGCCCGGCGTGTCGATCACCAGATAGTCGCTGTCCTCGCTCAGCCGTTCGAGCGCGCGTTCGAAATTGGCGAGCGAGGTGCCGTCATGCGTCTCGTGGCGCGGCATCGGCAGCGTGCGCCCGGTACGCTTCATCGTCGCGGCGCGATTGTCGAGATAGCGCCCCAGCGTGCGCTGGCGATGGTCGAGGTCGAGCGCGGTCACCCGCGCGCCGCGCGCCGCCAGCGCGATCGCGGTATGCACCGCGGTCGTCGATTTGCCCGTCCCGCCCTTTTCGTTGGCGAAGACGATGACGTGCAGCCCGTTGGCACCACTACCCAAGACGCAATATTCCCATGTTGATTGCCCCTGCGCGCTTCCATAGGACGCTGCGCTCTCTTCCACCGGTCTCTATCGCAAGGCGTCCCCCGTGCAAACCATCAGAGAATTAAGCATGCTGCGCGACACGGTCCGCGGATGGCGCGCCGCGGGCGAGCGAATCGCGTTGGTGCCGACGATGGGCGCGCTGCATGACGGGCATATGGCGCTGGTCGAGACGGCGCGGCGGCAGGCGGCGCGGGTGGTGGCGTCGATCTTCGTCAACCCGATGCAGTTCGGTGCGGGCGAGGATCTGGCGCGCTATCCCCGGCGCGAGGCCGCCGACACGCGGATGCTCACCGCAGCAGGGGTCGATGCGCTGTGGCTGCCCGATGTCGAGACGATGTACCCGGCGGGCTTCGCGACGACGATTACGGTATCGGGGGTGAGCGAGGGGCTCGACGGCGCGGCGCGGCCGGGGCATTTCGACGGGGTGGCGACGGTGGTCGCCAAGCTGTTCCACCAGGTCGGCCCCGATGTCGCGCTGTTCGGCGAGAAGGATTTCCAGCAGCTTGCGGTGATCCGGCGGATGGCGATCGACCTCAATATGGACATCGAGATCGTCGGCGTCGGCACCCAGCGCGACGACGACGGCTTGGCGCTGTCGTCGCGCAACATCTACCTCGCTCCCGAAGAGCGGCAGGCGGCGGTGGCGCTCCCGCGCGCGCTGGGGGTGGCGGCGGCGGCGATCGAACGCGGCGGCGAGGTTGCCGCGGCGCTCGTACAGGCACGGACCACGCTCACCAATGCGGGCTTCGCGATCGACTATGTCGAGTTGGTCGATGCCGAGACATTGGGCGCGCCTTCGCCTGCCCGGCCGATGCGGCTGCTCGGCGCGGCGACGCTCGGCACCACGCGGCTGATCGACAACATCGCGGTAGCGCCGGTCGGACAAGGTTAACCGCGTTAACCAATTGTTGAAAACCTTTGGGCAAATCTCCCGTCGTGCCCGATGCGGCACGACAAACGGGGGTTTGGGGACATGGGCAGCCAGAAGAATGCACGCTTCATCGTAGAACGCCGGCTGGTCGAGGCCGCGCGCGGCGACATCGACGCCTGCTACGAACTGGGGGTCATCTACGCCAGCGGCGCACAGGGCGCGGCGGTCGACCTGATCGAGGCGCATAAATGGTTCAACCTGGCGGCGCAGTCGGGGAGCGAGGAAGCACAAATGTGCCGCGCCGAAATCGCCGGCGAGATGACCGCGCGCGAGATCGCCACCGCGCAAAAGGCGGCGCGTGCATGGCGGGCAGGAACGATGGCGCAAGCCGCCTGATCGAGGGTGCTTGTGTTGCAATCGGGCAACACTATGTTCGCTTCATCAACATTGGGTGGCGAACATGAACCTCGAGAAATTCACCGACCGCGCCAAGGGCTTTTTGCAGGCGGCGCAGACGATTGCGATCCGGCTTAACCATCAGCGGATCACGCCTGAGCATCTGCTCAAGAGCTTGCTCGATGACAGCCAAGGCATGGCCGCCGGGCTGATCGGCGCAGCGGGCGGCGACGCCAAGCGCGCGCTGACCGAGACCGACGCGGCGATCGCCAAGCTGCCCGCGGTATCGGGATCGGGGGCGCAATCGACCCCGGGGCTCGATAACGATGCGGTGCGCGTGCTCGACCAGGCCGAACAGGTCGCGACCAAGGCGGGCGACAGCTTCGTCACCGTCGAGCGGCTGCTATTGGCATTGGTGCTGTCGCCGACCACCGCCGCCGGCAAGGCGCTCGCCGCTGCGGGGGTGAAGGCCGAGGCGCTCAACGCCGCGATCAACCAACTGCGCGGCGGGCGCGCCGCCGATACCGCGGGCGCCGAAGGCCGCTATGACGCGCTCAAGAAATTCGCGCGCGACCTCACCCAGGCGGCGCGCGACGGCAAGCTCGATCCGGTGATCGGCCGCGACGAGGAAATCCGCCGCACCGTGCAGATCCTCGCGCGCCGCACCAAGAACAATCCCGTCCTGATCGGCGAACCCGGCGTCGGCAAGACCGCGATCGCCGAGGGGCTCGCGCTGCGGATCGCCAATGGCGACGTGCCCGATACGCTCAAGGATCGCCGGCTGATGGCGCTCGACATGGGCAGCCTGATCGCCGGCGCGAAATATCGCGGCGAGTTCGAGGAGCGACTGAAGGGCGTGCTCGACGAGGTGAAGGACGCCGAGGGCGAAGTCGTGCTGTTCATCGACGAGATGCACACGCTGATCGGCGCGGGCAAATCCGAAGGCGCGATGGATGCGTCGAACCTGCTCAAGCCCGCATTGGCGCGCGGCGAACTCCACTGCATCGGCGCCACCACGCTCGATGAATATCGCAAGCATGTCGAGAAGGACCCCGCGCTGCAACGCCGCTTCCAGCCGGTGTTCGTCGGCGAGCCCACGGTCGAGGATTCGGTGTCGATCCTGCGCGGGCTCAAGGACCGCTACGAGCTGCATCACGGCGTTCGGATCACCGACGCTGCGATCGTCGCCGCCGCCACGCTGTCGAACCGCTACATCACCGACCGCTTCCTGCCCGACAAGGCGATCGACCTGATGGACGAGGCCGCGAGTCGGCTGCGGATGGAAGTCGAGAGCAAGCCCGAGGAGATCGAGGCGCTCGACCGCCGGATCATCCAGCTCAAGATCGAGGCCGAAGCGCTCAAGAAGGAAACCGATGCAGGATCGCGCGACCGGCTCGAGCGGCTGAGCGCCGAGCTGGGCGGGCTCGAGGCGCAATCGGCGGCGCTCACCGAACGCTGGCAGGCCGAGAAGGTGAAGATCCAGTCCGAAGCCAAGCTGAAGGAACAGCTCGACGCCGCGCGGACGCTGCTCGAACAGGCGCAGCGCGAGGGCGATCTCGCGCGCATGTCCGAGCTGACCTATGGCACCATCCCGACGCTCGAAAAGCAGGTGACGGCGGCACAGGGCGCGACCGAAGGCGCGATGCTGCGCGAGGAAGTGACCGCCGACGACATCGCCGGAATCGTCAGCCGCTGGACCGGCATCCCGGTCGACCGGATGCTCGAGGGCGAACGCGCGAAACTGCTCAACATGGAGGAGGCGCTGGCCAAGCGCGTGATCGGCCAACCGCAGGCGGTGCGCGCGGTGGCAACCGCGGTCCGCCGCAGCCGTGCGGGGTTGCAGGATCCCAACCGGCCGCTGGGCAGCTTCCTGTTCCTCGGGCCGACCGGCGTCGGCAAGACCGAGCTGACCAAGACGCTTGCCGAATTCCTGTTCGACGATTCGAACGCGATGGTGCGGATCGACATGAGCGAATTCATGGAGAAGCATTCGGTCGCGCGGCTGATCGGCGCGCCGCCGGGCTATGTCGGCTATGATGAAGGCGGCGTGCTCACCGAAGCGGTGCGGCGCAGGCCCTATCAGGTAATCCTGTTCGACGAGGTCGAGAAGGCGCATGGCGACGTCTTCAACATCCTGTTGCAGGTATTGGACGATGGCCGGCTGACCGACGGCCAGGGGCGCACCGTCGATTTCTCGAACACGATCATCATCCTGACATCGAACCTCGGCAGCCAGTATCTCACCAATCTGGCCGACGGCCAGTCGGTCGAGGATGTCGAACCACAGGTGATGGAGGTGGTCCGCGGCCATTTCCGGCCCGAATTCCTCAACCGGCTCGATGAAATCATCCTGTTCCACCGCCTCGGCGCCGAGCATATGCAGCCGATCGTAGACATCCAGGTCGCGCGCGTCGGCAAGCTGCTGGCCGACCGTAAGATCACGATCACGCTCACCGATGCCGCGCGCGCGTGGCTGGGCCGGGTGGGCTATGACCCGGTGTACGGCGCACGGCCGCTCAAGCGCGCGGTGCAGCGCTACCTGCAGGACCCGCTCGCCGACCTGATCCTGCGCGGCGACGTGCGCGAGGGCGCGACGGTCGCGGTCGACGAGGGTGATGGCGGGTTGGTGCTGACGGTGGGCTAGCCGCCGGGCGCCCCGCCCGTCTCGGCATAGGCTTGGGCGAAGGGTGCGAGCTGGCGTGCAACGTGCTGCGCACTACCGATGCCGGTGCGGTTGATCGGCTGGCGCACCTGGAAGAAGCTCGCGCTGGTGACCGCGCGGCGCGTCTGGTGCGGGGTAAGCATCGCCGGCTCGAACGGCAGCGCGCAATGCGCGGCGATCCGTGCGATCGTCGCGGCGGGCTCGGCGACCAGGGCGGCGTAGGACACACGCAGGAACCGATCGCCCAGCACCGCCTGCCAATGATCGGCAAGGCGATGTTCGAGCGCGAGGTGATGCGCCATATCCTCGAGCGCGAAGCTCCAATCGGCGCCGCGTGCGAACCATGTACGATAGTTCGACCACGCGACGTCGAGCGGGTCGCGGTCGAGCCAGATCATCGGTGCGTCGGGGAAGATCGCGGCATAGACCCCCGCCATCCGCCCCAGGTTGAGCGACTTGTCGACGAGACATGGCCCGCCGAACCGCTGTTCGGCGAGTCGTTGGTACAACCGCTCGACATCGGCCAGCCCCCCCTTGCGGTCGCGATATGCCGCAAGCGCACGCCCGTCGCGCCCACCGATTTCGCTGGTGACGATCCGCCCGAAGCTCGTTTCGCCGCCGCCCGACACCGCCGAATGGCTGGCGAGAATCTGTTCGACCAGCGTCGTCCCCGAACGCGGTGCGCCGCTGACGAAGATCGGCCGGATGCCGCTCGATGATGCCGAGCGCAGCGATGCCAGCTGGCCTGCATCCATCGCCATCAGCGCTGCGGCTTCGTCGGCGTCACCCTGGCGGTCATAGGGGCGCCCGGGGCGCGCCAGCGAAGCGCCCTGGTCGATCGCGGCAAAGGCTGCGTCGTGGTCGCCGAGCCGCTCGAGCAAGGTGCCGCAGGCATAATGGAGCGGCGCCTGTTCGGCGGGGGCCAGCGGGGTTCGCTCGATCACCCGGCGCAGCTGCTCGAGCAGGTGGCGATCGTCCGACGGCGGCAATGCGGCGAGCGAAAACCACGAAGGACCCGCCCGCGGCTCGAGCGCGACCGCGGCGGAAAATCTGGCGCGCGCAGTTTCGAAATCGCCGAGTTGCAGCGCGCATACGCCGGCAAAATGCTCGATCGCGGGGCCAAAGCCTGCGCCTGCCAGCGGTCCGATGGCCTGCAGCGCCCGGTGCGGTTGCCCAGCTTCGAGCAGCGTGGTGGCAAGTGCCATAATGTCGGCAGGATCGCCGCGTTGGCTCACCCCGGCGCGCGCAGCCCGCTCGGCAAGCGCCAGCTCGCCGTTGAACGTCAGCGCCCGCACGATTCCCGACCAGAGGCCGCCCAGCCGTGCGCTCTGCGCCAACAAAGCCGCGGCGGCGCGGTTGACGCCCTCGCGGTCCGATCGGACGATCGCTGTCTTGAAGTCTTCGATGCTCACAATCGTCGTTCAATCACAAAAAAGGGGGCGGATCGCTCCGCCCCCTCCCTTAGTCAGTCGATCGGCGACTTAGAAGCCGACGGCGAGCTGGAAGCGCACCGAACGCGGTGCCTGATACTGTACGACCTGACCGTACGAGGGGTTCGGGTTGCCGTTGGTCAGCGTGCCGTTCTCGTTGAAGTCGAGCTTTGCGGTTTCGTTGAACAGGTTGAACACCGACATGCGAAGCGTAGCGTTCGCCAGGCTGTCGGGCAGAATGACCGACACGTCGATATTGGTGTTGGTCAGCCAGTCCGAGTTGAACTGCGAACCACGCGGGACCAGTTCGCGATCCTGGCCAGGCGCGATATCGTTGGTGCCCGTGATCACCCCGCCCTCGGCGTTGAGATAGCAGAACCGCGCCGCATCGCCATAGGCGTAGCCATAGTCGGAATTGACGCCGGCATTGATGAGGGCAGGCGACGACACGCTGTTGGCGGTACGACCATTGCAGCCGAACTTGCGCGGCGAGGTCGCCACGAAATTGCCGCCGATGTTCAGCCAATCAAACACCTGGTAGCTGCCGAACAGCTTGAACGAGTGGTTACGATCGTTCGGCAACGGGCCGTTGGCCCCCAATGCAAGGCTGGGGAAGTCGAAGTCGGTGGTCAGGCCCGAATCGGTCTGGCCATTGTCGGACTTCACGCCGCCCTCGATGTTCCCCTCGTTCTGCGAATAGGTGTACGAACCCTGCAGGCTCCACACGCCGTCGAACTCGCGCTCGAATTCGAAGGTTACCGCCTTGTAGGTGCGCTCGGCCTTCGGATAGCCCAGCTGGTCAGGGGTCAGGGTGATCGTCTCGCGGTCGGTACGACCCGGCAGCGGATCGGTCAGGCGGATGGTGACATCGTTGCCCGGGTTGAACAGTGCGTACTGGTGCGCACCGTACCAGATGTCCTGGCAGCCCGAGATGCCCTGCTCTGCGCAATAGGCGTTGATGCCCGCGTCGATCGCGGCGTCCTCGAGCGATGCGTTGAGCGAGCGATACACGCCAAAGACGCCGACGCGAAGGCGACGGCCCACGCGACGCTCGATGCCCACGACATACTCATCAACCGACTGGTTTTCCAGGTTCTGCGCGACGATCGAATCGGTGGGCGACACCGTACCGTCGTTGCGGAACTGGCAGCTCAACCCGCCGCCATCGGGGCAAGCCACGCCACCCGGGAACTGGATCGCCGCGCCGAGGTTCGGCGTCCCGTCAGGATTGACGCTGTTCAGCAGGAAGTACGAGTCATAATCGAGCTCCGCGCCGCCCAGCCGGATGTTGGTGTTGACCGCGATCGGCAGATAGTAGCGGCTGAACGTACCGTACACCTTGGTGCGGCCATCGCCGAACGGATCGGCGGTGAAGCCCAGCCGCGGCTGCCAATTGTCGCCCGAATTGTAGAACTCGTCGCCATCGAGATTTTCGTTGGTGAAGCGATCGTTGCGCAGGCCCAGGTTGAGCGTCAGCCGGTTCGAGAACAGCTGCCAGCTATCCTGAATGTAGAACGCCTCGTTCGTGCTGTTGAAGATGCCGCCGCCGACGAACGTCCGCGCTTCGACATATTGCGTCCCCGGGGCTACGCCCAGCGGATCGTTCGGCTGTGCCGTCAGATAGGTATAGGCGACATTGCCGGTGTAGCTCGAGCTGGCATTGCTGGTCAGGTTCTCGCGATCATAGCCCGCACGGAAGTGATGGTCGCCCAGCAGGCTGACATACACATCGACGTCGCCGCGATAGAATTCGCGCTCGTCCTTGTTCGCTTCGATGAACTGGTTGGGGTTACCGATGCTGATCGACGTTCCGCTGCGCGCATCGAAGATGCCAGGATAGTCGGGGCGCGAAGACTGGGTCGTGTTCTGGTTGCGATACTTGCCATAGGCGCCCGACACCGTCAGCCAATCGGTGAACTGCCCGGTATAGCGACCAATGAAGTTCTCACCGCCGGTGAACTGATCGATCGAATCGTCAAAGCCGGGCACGATGTTGTTCACTGGATCGTAAGGATCCGAGCCGGCGTTGCCGAACGTCACGACCCGTTCGGTCTGGGTGGTGTTGAAATAGGTGAACTCGACGCGATGACCGTCGGTGATGATGCCGTCGATCTTACCGCCATAGAAAGGCGAGTTGGTGGTGGTCCGCTGCGCGATCGTGCCGTTGATCTGCTGCAGGTCGCCAGTCTGGGTGTTGAAAATCGGCGCCGTTCCTGCCGCGAACTGATCGACCGAACGCGCATTGTACAGACCGTAGAAGAACAGGCGGTCCTTGATGATCGGCCCCGACAGCTGGAAGATCGTATCACGCCGCTCAAACCGGTCGGCATCATTGTCGGCGGTGACGGTGTTGGGCGAGTCCGAACGCAGGTCGTCGGGCTCCCAGTTGAAGGTCACGCTACCGTGAAATTCGTTCGAACCCGACTTCGTGGTCGCGTTGACGAAACCGCCGGTCGCGCGGCCATATTCGGCTGCCTGACCACCGACCTTGGTCTCGATGGTTTCGTAAAAATCGAACGGCACCGGCACCGACCCAAGGCCCTGGCGGAATTCGGTGATGTTAAGGCCGTTCAGGAAGAAGGCATTTTCCGAAACCGACGACCCGGCAATCGACGACTGGCTGCCGAAGGTCGTGTCGCCGACGGTGGTCCCGGGGGCGAGTTGGATGATCGAGTTCAAGTCACGTCCCACCGGAACGCGGGTCGCGAGCTCGCCGACATTGATGACAGCGCCGACCGTGGTGCGGTCGAAGTCGGCTACCTGCACGCGGCTGCCGGTGACGACGATCTCGCCGCCCGCGTCGGCCGTCGCGGTCGTTTCAGCCGCGCCCGCATCGACCAGTTGGAAGGTGTTGCCCGACTGGTTCTGCGTCAGCCGGACGCCCGCCTCACGATAGGTCGCGTAATTGGGCGCAGTAATCTCGAACGTGTAGGTGCCGATCGGCAGGCTGGGGATGCGATAGGCGCCATCGGCCGCGGTCGTCGCGGTGCGCGAAAAGCCCTGGTCGTCCGACGTCACGGTGACCGTCGCACCCTGTACCGGCGCGCCCGCCGCGGTGGTGACGCGGCCGGTTGCGGCGACGTTGTTGAAATCCTGTGCGGCAGCCGGCGCAGCGAACATCGCCGAAGCCGAAATGCCAGCGCCAATCAGCGCAAGCGCCTGCAATGCCGCACCGCCCCTAAACCGATTCCGCGAGGCGGAGAAAGATTTCATCATGTTTCAAAGTCCCCTGAGACTTCGGCAGCGACGCCGCCGATGAGAGTGGATCCGCCCGCGCATCGTCGGGTGCGTGCGGCATCGCCGGGTGCTGGGGGGTGGGGCGCGGCGTGTAAAGCGACCAAGGCAAATGTAAGACATTTTGCAGCCGGCGCTGTAACTTCGTTGCAACACCAGTGACTTATGATGGTAAAGCGCGCGAAATCATGTTGCGTCAACATAGGCGTTGAGTGATTGTTTCGAATATGGAGCACGCGGCGCCTTCGAAAGCAGCGGAACCCCCATCCAGCCAATCCGGACTGTGGACTTATGCTTGAGACTCGATCTAGCTCGCAAAAAGCGCTGCAGCGGCACTCGATCTAATGCCCTCTGGAATGGTTCGGACTGGCTAGGGCACGCGCCCGTTACGGCGTATCGATGCCGCCGGCCTTGCGCGGTCAGTCGTGCACCGCGCCCAGCATTCCCGGATCGAAGCCGCTGGCATCGGCTACCTCGAAATAGCGTCTCAGCAGCGCGCGCTCTTGGGTGGTGATATAGGGGTTCCAGACGTCGAAGATCAGCACCACGCGCGGTTGGTCGCTATCGTTCCATGCCTCGTGCTCGATCGTGTCATCGAACACGAACGCTTCGCCCTCCCGCCATTGCCGTGTCTCGCCGCCGACGCGAAAGCCGCAGCCCTCGGGCACGATCAGCGGCAGATGGACGATCGCGCGCGCGTTGCTGACCCCGCTATGCGCCGGCAGCCGGGTGCGTGGCTTGAGGATCGAGAAGAAGGCGGTCGGCGCCCGGCGCGGCATGTCTGCCATCGGCAGCTTCTCGAGCGCGCGCGCGGTATCGGGACAGCGTCGGCAGGCGTCGTCATCGCGCCGGCCGAAGCGCCAAAGATAGAACACGCTCCAGTCGAGCGAGCGGTCGAGCGGGGTCCATTTGGTGGTCGGCGCGCCCGCGCCCATCGAGACATAGGGGACGATGCCCTCTGCACCCTGGTCGAGCAGCGAGAGCGCCTCGCGGCGGATGTCGTCGAACGCCGCCTCGATCGCGGGCAGCCAATCGAAATGCTCGCGGTCGAAAAATTCGTCGGCGGGGAGGAAGGGGAAATGCAGCCCATGGCATTCATTGGCGTAGATGCGGCGGCGGCCGAGCATCTTGTCGACACAGGCATCGAACCGGCGCAGTTCCCGGCGACCGGCGGTCGCGCGGATGTCGGTCAGGCCGCCTTCGACCAGATCGGCGAAGCGCTGGGCATTGGCTTCGACATAGGAGCGCGCATGATCGAGCACCGCGGCGAATTGCGGGGCGGGGTCGGCGATGCCCTGTGCCAGTTGCAGCAACGCCGACCAGCGGAAGGTGGCCAGCGCATACTCACCGCGGCGCTCGTGAAGTTCGGCGAGCCGGACGATACCGCCGATATGCCGCTGGTCGAGGTCGAGCACACGGTGCAGCGCGTCGCGCTCGCCGCCGGGGTCGCCCTTGCGCCGACGCGCGGTGGCGACGTTCATCCATAGTTCGGGCGCCGAGGGATCGCCCTGCGTCGCCGCGATGAAGTGGCGCTCGGCAATGTCCAATTGGTCGGTATCGAGCGCGAACATCCCCAGCGCGTTGTTGGCGATCGGGTGTAGGGCAGCACGATCGAGCACCTGGCGGAACATCGCCATAGCTCCCGCAGCGTCGCGCCTCGAAAGCATCGCTTGTGCCGCCCGCAATTGTTCCTCGATCGTCGGAGACGCTTGGTTCAATGGCCGCACTTTGTCAGTTAGAGGAAAACGTCTTGGTCACGCCGACCGGATCATCGCCAGCTACAAAGGTGGCGGTCTCGTGGACTTAAGCTCGGCGCAATCGGCGTCAATTGCCAAGCGCCGGCAACCCGCCATTGCGACCGACGATGTCCTGCCCGTTTTCCCGCGCAGCGCTGGCGATCCGATCCCATTCGGCGCGCGTGCGGCATTCCTTGCGGCGACTGACCAACGATCCTGTCTCCGCCGTCTTTTTGCAGATACGCTTTTCGCTGGCCGCGGTCGGCGCAGGCGCGGGGTCGCTCGCCTGCGCGGGTGAAAATACAACCATAGCAATCGCCAAATACACCGACATCATCATGTTCCCTGTGGCTTCGCCCGGACAGCAAGAAACCACAGGTTGAAAGATTTGCAAAGGACGCAGTCGCCGGGTCGCTTGCGGGCGCGGACGCGCCTGTGGCAACCCCGATCCATGGACCCCAACGATACAGCTGCCATCGTCGGCAATCCGGACTGGTTTGCCCATCGTTATGACCCGGTGAGCGACGCGTTCCATTTCATTCGCGCTCCGCGGACTGAACGCGCGCGCGCGGTCTTCCTCATCGACGAATATCTTCCCGGTGCCGGGCAGCCAAAGCCGGTCGGTCGAACGACCGTCGTCGCGGCAGCAGCCTCGTCCTCACCGCGTGCGGGCTTTTTGTTTCATTCGGCGTTTTGCTGCTCGACCTTGCTCGCCAATGCGTTCGAGCTGCCGGGCACCGCAATGACGCTGAAGGAGCCGGTAGTGCTCAACGACCTGATCGGCTGGCGCCGGCGCGGGGCGCCCCCACGCGACTTGGCCGAGCGGCTCGACCATGCGCTGCTGGCGCTGGGGGCGAACGTGCCTGCGGGTGAGGCATTGCTGATCAAACCGTCGAACGTCGTGAACGCGCTGGCACCCGCGATGCTGGCGCTGCGGGCGGGGTCGCGCGCGCTGCTGCTGCATGCGCCGCTGCCGACCTTCGTCGCGTCGATCGCATCGAAAGGGATGTGGGGGCGGCTATGGGTGCGCGATTTGTGGGCCAAGCTCGACGCCGATGGGATGTGTGCGCTCGGCTTCGAGCCGGGCGATGCGATGAAGCAGACCGACTTGCAGATCGCGGCAATGGGGTGGCTGGCGCAGCATCGGTTGTTCGCGGGGATGGTGGCGCGCTTCCCTGGGCGGGTGGCGACGCTCGATAGCGCCGCGCTGCTCGCCGACCCGCCGCGGACCGTCACGGCGGTGGCCGACTTCTTCGCGCTTGGGCTCGACGACGCAGCCTTGGCGGCGATCGCCGGCGGCAAGGCGTTTTCGCGCAACGCCAAATCGGGCGAGGCGTTTGGCGTGCGCGAGCGCGAGGCGCTGCATGCCGGCGCAATCGACGCCAATCGTGACGAGATCGAGAAGGTGGTCGCGTGGACCAGGGCAGTCGCCGACAGCAACGGCATCGCGCTGGAGCTACCAGCAGCGTTGTTCTGACGCCCCACGCCTATCCCGCCGCCAGCGCCAATCAAAACGCAAAAAGGGCGGCCCCATCGGGACCGCCCTTCTTTGCATTAGCGTCGATCCGAAGATTAGAAGCGGATGCGCGCGCTTGCCGAGAAGCGACGACCGACCGCGTCGTAGGTCGACGGATAGGTGTTGCCGCTGTTGTACGCGGTCGAACCGATGGTGTTGCCGACCAGCGGTGGCTGCTTGTCGAACATGTTCATTGCGGCGATCGAGAAGGTGAAGTTCTCGGTTACGGCGTAGCGCACCGTCAGATCGAAATAGTCGTACGGCTCGATCGTGTTGAAGTCGTACGTACCCGCTGGCTCGTCGATCGTGCCGGCAAAAGCGGCATCTTCTGCAATGTCGGCGAACTCGTAATCGACCCGGTCGATATGGCGCCACAGCAGCGACACGTCGACGTCGTCGAACGACAGCGTAGTGCGCTGCGACCAGCTGAACTCGGGCTGGATCGATGCACAGTTGGCCGAATACAGGCCGACGCATTCGCGCAGGATGCTGTCTTCCGACGATGCGTTCGCGTTGAACTGGCTGCGGTTGGTCCAGTTGCCGGTGAAGCCCAGCGACAAGCCGAAAATGCCGAAATCGCGGGTGTAGTTGGCGGTCAGATCGACGCCATCGGTCTTGATGAAGCCAAGGTTCGACAGCGTGATCGGCAGGCCGAGGGTGGTCGAGGGATCACCCGAGAGCGAACCGTCGATCGGATTGCGACGGATCGCAAGGCACGCCGGGTTGGTCACGCTGAGCGAGTCGAAGCAGGCGCTGACGACGTCGTCAGGGGTCGGCGACGACACCGCACCGTCGACGGTGATGTGGTAATAATCGATCGATGCCGAGAAGCCGGGCAGGAAGCTAGGCGTAAACACTGCGCCCGCCGACCAGCTGTCCGAATCCTCGGGAAGCAGGTTGACGTTGCCGCCGCCAGTCGACTGCGCCTGGCCCGACGTCGGAACGGCAATCTGGCCGATCGACGAAGCGGGTGCACCCTGCGCGATGCAGACGTCGCGAAGTACGCCAGTCGGGGTCGGACGGCCGCCGATCGGCAGACCTTCGTCGGTCAGGTTGGCGCAGGGATCGTCGGCAAGGTTGGTCAGCGTGGTATTCACCGGGCTGAACAATTCGCCGATGTTGGGCGCACGCACCGCGCGGCTGTAGTTGCCGCGGAACTTGATCCCGTCGAACGGCTCCCACTGACCGCCGACCTTCCAGGTCGTCGTGTTGTAGCTGGGATCGCCAGCCGCATCGACGGTGTAGCTCGAATAGCGAACGCCGCCCTCGACCTGCAGCAGGTTGAAGAAGGGACGATCAGCAACCAGCGGAACGATCAGTTCGCCGATAGCTTCATAGACGTCATAGCCGCCCTGAATGTTCGGAGCTGCGCCACCGGCGCCGCCCAGGTCGCCGCCCTGCGAAAGCGAATCCGACTCCTGGCTGGCGGTGTACTTGCGATATTCACCACCAACCGCGAAGCTGATGTTTTCGGTTGCCAGCGGTGACGCGAAGCCGAAGTCGCCGTTGATCGTACCCCGTGCTTGCGCCTGCGTGGTGCGAACCAGCACCGAGCTGTTCCCGGTCAGGAAGTCGATCGTGTCGGGCGTGATCGAGCCTTCGGCGCCGAAGAAATTGACCGGAACGCAGCCATTGGCATCGTTCTGGCAAGTGACCGTGCCCGTTGCCGGATCGCGATTGACCAGCAGCGATTGCTGTACGCGCGAGTTGAGCGTGTAGCCCTGGATGAGCTGGAAGTTCTCGCTCTCGCCATACGACCCGAACAGATCGTAACCGATGTTCGAGGTGATATCCCCACGAACGCCTGCACGATAATCGAAGAAGGTCGTGGTGTAGTCCGACACGCGCGGCCCAACTTCAGTCGCACGGCGCGACAACTGCACGCCGGTCACTTCGCGATAATTGGGGTCGGTCCGGCCGGTAGCGGTCGCCGCCGCGGTGCATTCAGCCGCGGTGAAGCGCGGCGTATAGCCAACGCCCGCATTGGTATCGAAACCGCAGAAGGCGCTGCGCTGCGCACCGCTCAGGAACGGGTTGTTCAAGCCCACCGTGACAGGAACCGCGAACGCGCCCGACGGAGCGATGATCGTGCTGACGGTGTTCTTCGAGAAGATCGCGCGGTTATAGACCTCGACATTGTCCGAGATCTGGTAGTTCGCCGCTGCATAGATGTTGTAGCGTTCGAACGGCGTCTGGAAGATGTTGTCAGGGTTGAAATTGAACGGCGTGAACGCTGCGGTCGGCCGGAAGGCGTTACCTGCTGCGTTCACCTGGCGGTTGCCCTGGACCGCGTTGCACGCGATCTGGCCCGCAGCACCGCAGCCCGACGTGATCGAATCGGCGCCGGTGGGGTTTACGCCCGTGAAGCGCGAAGGGACCGAGGTGCCCGAGCCGCCGATGCCGCCGGTGAACGAATCGACCTGGAAGCGCGAGATCGCCCGATCGCCCTGGAACACGGGGTCGGCCTGCTGATAGCCGATGCTGAGCACCGCGTTGCCGCGGCCGTCATCGAAGTTGGCACCGACGGTCAGATCGGCGCGGAAGATCGCGCCGTCGCCCTGCTCGGAGATCTGGTTCGACAGGTTGAGGTCGATACCGGCAAAATCGGTGCGCGTGATGAAGTTGACCACGCCCGAGATGGCGTCGGCACCGTAGGTGGTAGATGCGCCGCCCGTCAGCACGTCGACGCGCTGGACGAGTGCCAGCGGCACGTTGTTCAAATCGAACTGGCCCTGCAAGGTGCCGGGAACGAGGCGGACGCCGTCGAGTAGCACCAGGTTGCGGTTCGAGCCGAGGCCGCGAAGGTTGACGAACGATGCGCCGCCATTGCCGTTGTTCACCGCCGAACCGATCGACGGGACAACACCCGGCAGTTCGCGCAGCAGCTCTTCAGCGACGTTGGCTTGCTGCAGATCGATTTCATCGGCGCCGATGACGCTGACCGGGTTCGACGCGATGAGGTTGGGATTGCGGATCAGCGAGCCGGTGACGACGATATCCTGGCCGGTAATTGCGGCTTCGTCCTGGACGTTCTCGGTCGGGCTGCCGGTGTTGGGCTGCTCGGTGACGGTCTCGGTCGACTGCGGCGCAACCTGCGCGAACGCAGGTGCGGCGACGACGGTCGCGCCGATCATCAGCGTCGAGGCGAGCAACCGCTGGCGGGTTAGCTTCTTCATTGGTGTTCGTTCCCTCTGAACGGCGGTGTTTGCACCGCGCTGGTTCGCTGCCGGTCCCTGAACCGACAATGGTCGTTTGGTACGGTTTCGATGCGGTTCCACGCAATCCTCTTTCGCGGTGCAGCGATTTTTCGAAACAGATGGTGATATTATCGTCACAGTTCTGTCGCACGATCGATTTCGCTAAGAAATGTTGCGAAGACCGGTAGCGTGGGCAAACAATTGGGGACGGACATGAAAATCGGCTTGTGGACGACGGTCGCGATGCTCGCAGCAACACCTTGCGCGGCGCAGGATCAGAACGAGGGCGAACGCGCCTCGGTGCTTGCGGACGCGCTAGCGAAATGCCCCGCGATCGCCGCCGATGCCGAGCGGCTCGCCTGCTTCGACCGCACCAGCGCGGCGCTGCTGGCAGCGCGCGAAGCCGGCAATCTGGTGTTCGTCGATCGCGAGGGGATGCGCACCGCCAAGCGCGCGGTGTTTGGCTTCTCGCTGCCCAAGATCAAGCTGTTCGGCGATGGCCGCAGCGATCGCGCCGAACCCGAAGTGCGCGAGATCGACAGCGTCCTGGCATCGGTGCGCCAAGCGGGGAACGGCATGTACGTGTTCGGGCTTGCCGATGAATCGCAGTGGCAGACTACCGAGGCGCGCACCGGCTTCTTTCCCAAGGCGGGCAAGCCGGTGAAGATCGAAGCAGGCTTGTTGGGCAGCTACAGCGCCAGCGTCGACGGCAAGCGCGCGATCAAGGTCAAGCGGATTCGCTGAACCCGCCGCCCCCTACCCCGGCATCGGCCCCGCCACCAGCAGCGGGTCGATGCGGGCGTCGTGCCACTTCATGCTCCAGTGGAGATGCGGGCCGGTCGCGCGGCCGGTGGCACCGATCGCTCCGATCGGCTGGCCACGGCGGACGCTCGCGCCTTCGCGGACGTCGATGCGCGACAGATGCAGGAACGCGCTGTTGAGCCCCATGCCGTGGTCGAGCATCAGCAGATTGCCCTCGAGTGTGAAGGGCGATGCCGCAGCCAGGATCACGACGCCGTCGGCGGGGGCGACGATGATGGTCCCGCCGGGGCGCGCGACGTCGACGCCCGAGTGATAGGCACCAGGTTCGCCGCGATAGACACGCTGCGCTCCGAACAGCCCCGAAATGCGGCCGGTTACCGGCCAGGCGAACGACTGGCGCCAGCCTTGCGCGCTCGTGACCTTGGCGCGTGCTGCGGCGATGCGCGCGAGCTCGGGACGGCGCAGCTTCAGGAACTCGGCCGAGGGGCGCGACTGACGTGCCAGCGTGTTGAGCCGCTCGATCCGCCAGGCGCGCGGGCGGATCGCGAGCGTCTGGCGCAGCGTCTCGCCATCGATCCGCGTGGCGGCGAGGATCGCGTTGGCCGGCTGGTCGCGATCGAAGGCGACGACGAAGCGGCCGTCGCGCGCGACTTCGACGGGTTCCCCGTTCAGCGTCAACTGGGTGGTGCCGGCGGGCGCGGTACCGAGGACGCGGCCGCCCTGGATCAGGTCGCCGTCGAGCGCGAAGGGCGCGGTTTGCGCGGCAACGCTGATCGGCGCGAGGACACCCAGCAATGCGGCAATCGCCATGCGGCGATTCATGCGGCGGTCATCGCCCGGGTTGCGATGTCGGCGCTGGCATAGGCTTCCTGCCGCGCGACGTTCCAATAGCGCAGCGTCTCGAGCGCGATCGCCTCACCGGTCACCGCGCACACCACATGATCGCCATTGGCGAGCACGCGAAAGCCATTGGCCATGTAATGCAGCTTCGCCACGCGGCCGGATTGGGTCATCAACACGAAAATAGTTCCTTACACGGTGCGCCGGTTACAGCAGGCTGGGCTGTTCGGGGCTCGGCGCAGCATATGCCTTGGCACCGCCGCGCTCAACCCGCGCGTCGATCGTGCCGTCGCGGAAGTGGAGGATGAGCGCGCCTGCCGCGCGCGCGGCGGCGGTGTCGGCGACGACCTTGCCCGATCCCTTGGCCTCTACCCTGGCATAACCGCGTTCGAGCGGCGCGTCGGGGTTCACCGACAGATGCAGCCGCTCCATCGCCGCCAGCGCAGCGCGCGCGCCCGCCAGCCGCTGGTCGAGCATCGCCGGACGCAGCACCGCGCCCGCGCGATCGAGCTGGCGCCGTCCGGCATCGAGCCGGCGTTCGAGCCCGCGCGAGAGGCGCGCCGCCAGATCGTCGGTCTTCTGCCGTTGCGGCCCCAGCAGAGCGTCGCGCCGCGGCAGCACGCGCACCAGCGCATCGAGCCGCTCACGCCCGCGCTCCTGATAGCGCCGGACGCAGCGTTCGGTGCGCAGCCCCAGCATCGCGATCGTGTCGGCGAGCTCGGCGCGAACGGGGACCGCGATCTCGGCGGCGGCGGTTGGCGTGGGCGCGCGCAGATCGGCGGCGTGGTCGCACAGCGAGGTATCGGTTTCATGCCCCACCGCCGAGATGATCGGGATCGAGCACCCCGCCACCGCGCGAACCACGACTTCTTCGTTGAACGCCCATAAATCCTCGATCGAGCCGCCGCCCCGCGCGACGATCACCAGGTCGGGCCGGTGCACCGGGCCATCGGCGGGCATCGCGTCGAACCCGCGCACCGCGGCGGCGATCTCTTCGGCCGCGCCCTGCCCCTGCACCTTGACCGGCCAGACGATGACATGGCTGGGGCAGCGCTCGCCCAGGCGGTGCAGGATGTCGCGGATCACCGCGCCGGTGGGCGAGGTGACGACGCCGATCGTGCGCGGCATGAAGGGCAAGGGCCGCCGCGCCTTCGACTTGGCGAACAGCCCCTCGGCCTCGAACCGCGCCTTGTTGCGTTCGAGCAACGCCATCAGCGCGCCCTCGCCCGCCAATTCCATCCGCTCGATGACGATCTGATATTTCGATCGGCCGGGATAGGTGGTCAGCTTCCCGGTGGCGACGACTTCGATCCCGTCGGCGGCGGCGAAGGGCAAGGCGGCGGCGGCCCCCTTCCACATCACGCCGTCGATCACCGCCTTGTCGTCCTTGAGGCACAGATAGACATGCCCCGAAGTCGCGCGCTTATACCCCGAAATCTCGCCCTTCAGCCGGACATGGCTGAATTCGCCCTCGACCATGCGCTTGAGCTTCATCGACAGGTCGCCGACACTGAGCGGTGCTGCGTTGTCCCCTGCGCGGCTCTCGGCTACCAGCCCCAGTTCATCGTTATTGGGCATGAAGAAGGGATCGGCCATGAACGTCCTGCTATTGGGATCGGGAGGGCGTGAACATGCGCTCGCATGGCGGCTGGCGCAATCGCCGCGCCTGGGGAAACTATTCGCCGCACCGGGCAATCCGGGGATCGCCGCGCATGCCGAATGCGTCGACCTGGTGCCGACCGACCAGCGCGCGGTGATCGATTTCTGCCTGCGCAACTCGATCGGACTGGTGGTGATCGGCCCCGAGGCGCCGTTGGTGGCGGGGCTCGCAGACAATCTGCGGACGATGGGGATCGCGGCGTTCGGCCCCGGTAGCGATGCCGCGCGGCTCGAAGGGTCGAAGGGCTTCACCAAGGATTTGTGCGCGCGCGAGGATATTCCGACCGCGGGCTATGCGCGCGTCACCTCGCTCGACGGCGCGCGTGCGGCTTTGGCCGATTTCGGCTGGCCGGTGGTGCTCAAGGCCGATGGGCTCGCGGCGGGCAAGGGCGTGACAATCGCGATGAACCCCGACGAAGCCGAGGCGGCGCTGGTGGCGCTGTTCGACCATCCCGGCGCCGAAGCGGTGATCGAGGAATTCCTGACCGGCGAGGAAGCCAGCCTGTTCGTGCTGACCGACGGCACCACGCTGACGCCGTTCGGATCGGCGCAGGATCACAAGCGCGTCGGCGACGGCGATACCGGGCCGAACACCGGCGGCATGGGCGCCTATTCGCCAGCACCAGTGCTGACCCCCGCGCTCGAGCAAGCCGCGATCGACCGGATCGTGCGCCCGACGGTCGAGGCGCTGGCGCGCGCGGGCACGCCCTATTCGGGGGTGCTCTATGCCGGGCTGATGCTCACCAATACCGGCCCCAAGCTGATCGAATATAATTGCCGCTTCGGCGATCCCGAATGCCAGGTGCTGATGCTGCGATTCGAG
Source organism: Sphingomonas sp. S1-29 (assembly GCF_026167545.1). Classification (NCBI taxonomy): domain Bacteria; kingdom Pseudomonadati; phylum Pseudomonadota; class Alphaproteobacteria; order Sphingomonadales; family Sphingomonadaceae; genus Sphingomonas; species Sphingomonas sp. S1-29. The sequence continues at coordinate 1,800,910 of NZ_CP110678.1, forward strand.
GATGATCTGCTCGAATTGCTGCTGGCGACCGCGCAGGGGCGGCTAGCCGATCTGCCGCCGCCGCGCTTCGCCGATGCGACCGCGCTGACGGTGGTGATGGCGGCCAACGGCTATCCGGGCACCCCCGAGCTCGGCGGCGCGATCGAGGGTATCGCCGCCGCCGAGGCGACGGGTGCGCGGGTGTTCCAGGCGGGCACGCGCGCCGAAGGCGACACGCTGGTCGCGGCGGGCGGGCGCGTGCTCGCGGTCACCGCCAGCGGCGCGACGGTGACGCAGGCGCAAGCCGCAGCCTATCGCGCGGTTGATGCGATCGCCTTCCCCACCGGCTTCGCGCGCCGCGACATCGGCTGGCGCGAAGTGGAACGCGAAGCCGACTGAGACGTCTCTCCCGCGTTCCGGAAACCCTTGGACGCCCCGAAAAAGAACTGCGAACACAGCCCATGGCCAGTACGACAACCGCCGCCAACCCCGTCGCCGCAACGCCCGCCGGCGCTGCCGAGGCCTTCATGCCGCTGACGATCACCCATCTGGTGCTGATCGCGCTGGCGATCGTCGCGACGATCGTGATGATCTGGTGGGGCAGCCAATTGAAGCAGCGGCGCGATGCCGAACGCCGCGAGATCGAGGAGCGCGCGCGCACCGAGGCCGAGCGCCCGAGCGTGCCCCCGCCGCCACCGATCGCGCGCGAACCGGCTGCGCCCGCGCCGATCGCCCCGCCGCCGGTCGACATCGCCCCGCCACCGCCCGAGCCGGCGCCTGAGCCGGTGGTGATCGCTACCCCGGCGCCGATCGCTCCGCCACCGCCGCCGCTGGTCGAGGCCGAAGTGCCCGGCATGCCGCCGGTGATGCCGGCGCCGACGCCTGCGCCCGCCGTCGACCTTCAGGATCTGACGACGCTCAAGGGCCTGGGGCCGAAGGTTGCGGGCCAGCTCAATGCGCTGGGGATCGTCACCGTCGCCGACCTCGCCGAATTGTCGCCTGACCGCGCGCAGGCAATCGACGCGCAACTGGGTGCCTTTACCGGTCGGATGGGGCGCGATCGCTGGATCGAACAGGCGCAATTGCTGATCGCGGGCGACCGTGCGGGGTACGAAGCCAAGTTCGGCAAATTGGGGGGCTGAAGCGGGCCGAGCGGGTCTTGGCTTTCACGTGGGGTCCGAAGCCCCCACGCCCAATCCGTTCGTTTCGAGCGTAGTCGAGAAACCCGCGCATCGCTGGACCCGTTTCTCGACTTCGCTCGAAACGAACGGTCGCAGGGTAATGCTCGCCCCACCCCCGTTCGTGCTGAGCTTGTCGAAGCACCGTTCTTCTGTCTCCACCGCCGGCGAAGAAAGAACGGCACTTCGACAAGCTCAGTGCGAACGGGGGAAATAGGCGTCCGCGGGTCCTCTCCCCGCTACCCCTGTTCCTCGACCAACAACTTGTCGATCTTGCGCCCGTCCATATCGACGATCTCGAAGCGCCAGCCCTGTTCGACGAAGCTTTCGCCCTCGTGCGGCAGGCGCTTGAGCACCGACAGCGCCAGGCCCGCGACGGTCGCGTAATCGCGGTCTTCGGGCAGATCGATGCCGATCCGGTCGGCGAGCGAATCGGCGGCCATCTGCCCCGACACCAGCAGCGACCCATTGTCACGCACGACGACGCGGTGCTCCTCGTCGAAGTCCGAATCATGGTCACCGGCGATCGCCGCGAGCAGGTTCGCAGGCGTCACGATGCCTTCGAAATGGCCATATTCGTCGTGGACGAAACCCATCGCGACTTCGGCGCGGCGCAGCGCCCCCAGCGCATCCATCGCATCGACCTGATCGGGCAGCACCGGCGCGGGGCGGACCAAGGCGCGCAAATCGAGCGTCACCCCCTCGATGAGCGCGGTCACCACGTCGCGCGCCTGGATCACGCCGATCACCGCATCGACCGATCCCTCACCCACCGGCAGCCGGGTATGCGGGGTGGTGCGCAGCCGCTCGAGGATCGTCTCGGTCGGCAGGGTCACGTCGATCCAGTCGACTTCGGTTCGCGGGGTCATGATCTCGCGTACCGGTCGGTCGGCGAGGCGGACGACGCCCGAGATGATCGAGCGTTCATGCTCCTCGAGCACCCCCGACTTCGTCGCCTCGGACACGATCAGATGGAGCTCCTCGGCGGTCACGCGGTTTTCCGATTCGCGGCTGAGCCCCAGGATCTTGAAGACCAGCCCGGTGGTCGAATCGAGCAACCAAACCAACGGCGCGGTCGCGGCCGAGATCCAGCCCATCGGCCCCGCGATCCACGACGCGATCGCCTCAGGCGCGCGAAGCGCGAATTGTTTGGGCACCAGTTCGCCGATGATCAGCGACAAATAGGTCGTCACCGCGATCACCGAGGCGAAGCCGATCGTCTGGGCAAGCTCGGCCTCGACGCCGAGCAGGGCGATTCGCGCGCCCACCGGCCCGCCAAGGCTCGCCCCCGAATAAGCGCCCGCCAGAATCCCGATCAGCGTGATGCCGATCTGCACCGTGGAAAGAAACTTTCCTGGACTGTCCGACAGCGCGAGCGCCGATCGTGCGCCGCGCACCCCGGCGCGTGCCATCGCCTCGAGCCGCGCGGGACGCGCCGACACCAGCGCCAGCTCGGACATCGCGAACACACCGTTGAGCGCGATCAGCGCGAGGATGATGGCGAGGTCGATCCAGGGAAAGGGGGAGAGGTTGTCCATCGGGGGCCCGCGATTCCTACGCGCAATCGGCAGGTACGTTCAAGCGGCCTGATCGAGGCCGTACAGCTTCCAGTCAGTGCGCATGCGGAACAAGTCGCGCGTCGGGCGGTTTTGCGCCCGAGTGTTTAGAAAATACGTCAGGGGAACTATCATGCGTATTGCGTCCAAATTCATGCTTACCGCCGCCATCGCCTCGCTGGGGATCACCAGCGCCTGCGTCACCGATCCCGTGACCGGCGAGCGCAGCATTTCGAAGGCCGCGATCGGCGGCATCGGCGGCGTCGTCGGCGGCTATCTGCTGGGCGATCTGGTCGGCGGTCGCCGCGACCGTACCGAAAAGATCCTGGGCGCGGGCATCGGCGGCCTCGCGGGCGCGGGCATCGGCGCGTATATGGATCGCCAGGAGCGCGACCTGCGCGCCAGCACCGCGGGCACCGACATCGACGTCATCCGCCAGGGCGACGATTTGATCCTGCAGATGCCCTCGGGGATCACCTTCGCCTACGACAGCGCGACGGTGCAGCCGCAATATCGCGGCACGCTCGATCGCGTCGCCGACGTTCTCGCACGCTACGAGCAGACCTATGTCGATGTGTACGGCCACACCGATTCGACCGGGTCGGACAGCTACAACCAGGGCCTGTCCGAGCGCCGCGCGGTATCGGTTGCCGATTATCTGGCGCAGCGCGGCGTGGCATCGGCGCGGATGGCGACCCGGGGCTATGGCGAATCGCAGCCGATCGCGTCGAACGAGACCGAGGAAGGCCGCGCCGAGAACCGCCGCGTCGAAGTGAAGCTGGTGCCGATCACCGACAACGACGTCCGCTAAGGCGGCACTCTACCCTATCGTCATGCCGGGCTCGACCCGGCATCCAGGCGAGCCCCGCCCCGCCAGCTTCACGCTGGTGGCGCACGGGGCACCTGGACCCCGGATCAAGTCCGGGGTGACGAGCAGGGGTAGCGAAGCGCCGCCGATCGCTGCGTCAGCGCCGCCCCGCGAAGAATGCCCGCAGCAGCGCCGCCGCCTCGTCTTCGCCGATCCCAGGATAAACCTCCGGGCGGTGGTGGCAGGTGGGCTGGCCGAAGAAGCGCGGGCCGTGCTCGACCGCGCCGCCCTTGGGGTCGGGCGCGGCATAATAGAGCCTGGCGATCCGCGCATGCGCGATCGCCCCCGCGCACATCGCGCAGGGCTCGAGCGTCACCCAAAGATCGCAATCCTCGAGCCGGTCGCGCCCCAGCGCCGCCGCCGCGGCGCGAATCGCGACGATCTCGGCATGCGCGGTGGGGTCGCACGTAGCGCGCGGCGCATTGGCACCGGTGGCGACGATCATGCCCCGATGGACCACGACCGCGCCGACCGGCACTTCGCCCGCTACACCCGCCGCCGCCGCCGCATCGAGCGCGGCGCGCATCGGCGGCGGCATCGCGAACACGCTTATTGCGGCGCGCCGTCGGCCTTTTCGACCGATACCGCGGGCACCTCGACGGTCTTGTTGACCGTACCGACATCGACGGTGCCCATATCGGCCTTGAATTCGGGCGCCTGCCCGCCTTCGATCTTGATCGAGGGCAGTTGCGCCTGCTGGGTCTGGTCGAGGCTGAGCATCCCCGTCGCCATCAATCCAATCACCACCAGCGCGGCAAGGCCGAGCAACACTAGAATGGCACGCATAGTCAGCCCTCCACAAATCGAAACGAGACCGTAATAACGCGCCTTCCAGCGACTCGGTTGCACGGCTGCGCGACTGAATCGGTTGACTGACGCCGACATGTCGGATAGTGGCGCCTGCTTTCCGGGCAACCCCGAAACTCAGGATTAAACGCATGTCGCGCATTTGCGAGCTGACCGGCAAGGGCCGGCAGGTGGGCCACAACGTATCCCACGCCAATAACAAGACCAAGCGCACGTTTCTGCCGAATCTGCAGAACGTCACGCTGATGTCGGACGCGCTGGGCACCAGCGTTCGCCTGCGCGTTTCGACGCACGGGCTTCGCTCGGTCGAGCATGTCGGCGGGCTGGACAACTGGCTGGCCAAGACCAGCGAGACCGACCTGTCGCTTCGCGCCCGTCGCCTCAAGCGCGAAGTCGCCAAGAAGCTCGACGGCGCCAAGGCCGCTTGATCGCTGCCGCCGCAATCCACGCGGCGGCTGGTGAGAGATCGAAAAGGACCGGGTCGCCGCTTGCGCGGTGGCCGGGTCCTTTCGTCGTTGGTGGTCGGGTGAACGCGGTCAGGCGTCGAGGCGGAACTTCAGCAGCAGCGTCCGCTGCGGGAATTGCTGGTTGTCGTCGGACACCACCCAGATGACGGTCGAATCGCGCTCACGCAGCGCGGTGACGCCTTCGAAATTGTCGAACAAGGTGGGCGGTGCGAGCGTCACGATCTCGCGGCCCAGCACCGTAGCGCCGGGCGCGATCGCCGCGACATCGACCAGCGTGAGCTTCGCGGTAAAGCCATAGGGCAGCCCGAAGGCGCGGTTGAGCACCAGCAGCCGGCCGTCAGGAAGCTGTACCGCATCGACCGGGCTGAAACCCGCGGGCGGCCGGTACAGGAAGCGATAGCCGTCCTCGGGCGCCGCCACCGGATCGCCCGCGAAGCGGATCGCATTGCGAAGCCCCCGCTTGCCCTTGGGGCGGCTGCTTTCGGACAGGACGACGACGCTGCCATCGGGGAGCCGCGCCATCGTCTCGGCGCCGCCGGCCTCGGGCCAGTCGCGCATCGCACGCGGTGCGGCATGGCCGGTCGCGGTGCGAAGGTCGGGACTATAGCGCCAGATCTGGTTGTGATGCTCGAACCCCACCCAGGCGGTGCCGCTCGCGCGATCGAAGGCGAGCGATTCGCTGTCGCGGTCGCGCTTCTGCCAGCCCTTGCCGGGGCCGTCGGGCAGCGCCCAGGCGCGAACCTCGTCCAGCGTCGCGGGCAGGCGCAGCCGGAACGACAATAGATTGCCGCCATCGCCCATCAGCGTGAAGCGATCGCCCGCGACCGCCAGCGCCGAATAGCCGCCGCGCCCCTGCCCGGTTTCCTGCAGATGGACCCCGCCCAGATAGGTGAGCCCGCCGACGCGCTTTTGCGCGGGATCGCCGGGTACGATATCGACCGCGGTGGCGGTGACGCGCACATTGCCCGGCAGCTGCACCCGCGCCGGCCCCGAATAATCGTGCACGAACACGAGCAGCAGCAGCACCGACCAGGTCATTCGCATCGGCGCGCCCTAGCCGTTGTTCGGGCGCCGCTCCACCCGGCTTTTCCTGAACCGAGAATAACAGCGGCATTCAGGGTTGGTGCAATGCGACTCACCTAGAAGGACTGCATCGACGGCAAACGAGCGATCCGGCGCCGACGAAAAGATTTTGGTTCAAGGGATCGAGGAGATCATCCATGTTCAAGAAACTCAGCATCGCTACCGCCGCCATTGCCATGGGCGCAACCTCGCTGGTCGCACCGACCGTCGCATCGGCAGCGCCGATCGCGATCGCCGCAGCACCGACCGCGATGACCGCAGCGAGCTTTGATGCCGGCGTGACCGACTATCAGCGCTATCGTGACCGCGACCGCCGCTATTACGGCAACCGCAACAACAACCGTCGCCAGCAGCGGTGCAGCAGCACCGAGGGCACCGTGATCGGTGCGGTCGCAGGCGGCCTGCTCGGCAACACCGTTGCCGGCAATGGCAACCGGTTGCTGGGTACGGTCATCGGTGGCGGCGCAGGCGCCCTAGCCGGTCGCGAAATCGACCGCTCGGGCCAGCCGCGCCGGTGCGCACGCAACCGCTAAAGCTTTCCAGTTTCTCGTGTTGCGTATCGAGAGTTCCCTCGCGTAGCGTATCGAGGGTGAGGGCCGGTTCCGAAAGGAGCCGGCCCTCAACTTTTGTGCGAAAGTGCGGCTACGTCCGCGCCGGTGCGCGAAGCGCATCGCGCAAAACGGACGGCGGGGCGGCACCGCCGAACCCGTCCGACGGCGGCGGCTTTGCCGGCGCGCTTCTACCTAAACCCTCTCCCCTCCGGGGAGAGGGCAAGCGACCCCGGCGTAAGCCGGGGGAAGCGCGGGAGAGGTGCTGTAATGCAGCGCTTCCCACTGCCCCTCTCCCGACCTCGCTGCGCTCGGCCACCCGTGTCTGGTGAACAGTGCCCCGCACTGTTCAGGTCATGCCGGGGGCATGACCGACCTGACACGCCCCGGAGGGGAGAGGGAAGGGGAGCCGGCGCGTCGGTCGGGTTCGGCGCTGCCGACCCGCCGGCCGTGCCGGGCGCTGCGCTCGGCTTCGCCTTGCGAACCGGCGCGGGCGTGGCCGCGCCTGCGCCCGTCAGTACATATGCTGCCCGCCATTGATGCTCAGCGTCGATCCGGTCACGAACCCGCCCTCCTCCGAGCACAGGAACGCAACCCCGCGCGCGATCTCGCTCGCCTGGCCCAGCCGGCCGACAGGGATCTTGGCGACGATCTTCTCGAGCACCTCGGGCGGCACCGCGGCGACCATGTCGGTGTCGATATAGCCCGGTGCGATCGCGTTGACCGTCACCCCGGCGCGCGCGCCTTCCAGTGCCAGCGCCTTGGTGAAGCCGTGGATGCCCGATTTGGCGGCGGCGTAGTTGACCTGGCCATACTGGCCCGCCTGGCCGTTGATCGAGCCGATATTGACGATCCGCCCCCATTTGCGCTCGCGCATGCCGGGGAACACCGCCTTGGCCATGTTGAAGCAACCGCCCAGATTAATGCGAATCACGTCTTCCCACATGTCCTTCGACATTTTCAGGATCGTGCCGTCGCGGGTGACGCCGGCATTGTTGACCACCACGTCGACCGGCCCCAGTTCGGCGGCGACCTTGGCGCAGCCTTCCTGGCAGGCGTCGTAATCGCCGACGTCCCAGCGATAGGCGGCGATGCCGGTACGCTCGGTGAAGGCGCGCGCCTTTTCATCGTTGCCGCCATAATTCGCCGCGACGGTCATCCCCATTTCCTGGAGCGCGAGGCTGATCGCCTCGCCGATTCCGCGCGTACCGCCGGTGACGATTGCTACCCGTGCCATGCTTAACCTCTCCTAGTTTTTTCGCGGGCTAGGCTAGGCGGGCTATATCCAACCGGCAAGCTCTCGCGTCAGCAATGTCTTGAGCATCGCCACCCCGACCTCGCTGGCGTTAAGGCAGGGGAGATAGGCGAAATGGGTGCCGCCGGCTTCCTCGAAGCTCTCGCGGCCGCGGATCGCCAGTTCCTCGAGCGTCTCGAGGCAATCGGCCGAAAAGCCCGGCGCGAAGATCGCGACGCGGGTGATCCCCTTGGGCGGCATCGCCTCGAGCGTCTCGTCGGTTGCCGGGGTGAGCCATTTGGCGGGGCCGAAGCGCGATTGGAACGCCACCGTCATCTCGCGGCCCATCGCCTCCCCCAACAGGCGCGCGGTCTTGCGGCAGTGGCAGTGATAAGGATCGCCAAGGTCCAGCGTCCGCTGCGGCATGCCGTGGAAGCTGGCGATCAGCGCCTGCGGTTCAAAATCGAGCCCCGCCAGCCCCTCCTCGATCGAAGCCTTGAGCGCGGCGATATAGGTCGGGTCGTCATGATAGGGCGGCAGCGTGCGCAGCGCGGGTTGCCAGCGCTGCGTTGCGAGCTGCGCGAAGGCCTTGTCGTTGGCCGTCGCGGTCGTCGCGGCGCAATATTGTGGGTAGAGCGGCGCGAGCAGGATCCGCTCGCAGCCGGCATCCTTCATCGCCTGGAGCCGATCGCCGATCGCCGGGCGGCCATAGCGCATCGCCCAATCGACCATGACGTTCGGCCCGAACGCCCCCTGCAGCGCGACCGACTGCGCCTTGGTGACCGCGGCGAGCGGCGAGCCGTCCTCGCTCCAGACCTGTTCATACGCCTCGGCCGATTTCTTGGGCCGGGTGTTGAGGATGATGCCGCGCAGGATCGGCTGCCACGCGATCGGCGGAATCTCGACCACGCGGCGATCGGAGAGAAATTCGGCGAGATAGCGCTTCACCGATTTGGTGTCGGGGCCATCGGGGGTGCCGAGGTTCATCAGCAACACGCCGATCTTGCGCGCCATGACCGGCGGATGCTCGGGGGGCAGATGCGCGTGGGACAAGGTACCGGGGGGCAAGTTCATGGGCGTGACGGGTCCAGTGGCAGGCGGCGCAGGCGGATGCCCGATGCCGCAACGATGGCGTTGGCGATCGCCGGAGCGACCGGGGGAATAGCGATTTCGCCGACCCCACCGGGATCGGCCTGGCTGCGGATCAGCTCGACGGTGATTTCGGGCATGTCGGCCAGCATTGGCAACCGCAGATCGGCAAGCCGGCGCGCATCCGCAACCCCTGCCTTTAGCCCGGTCGAGGCGCCGATCGCCTGCGCCATGCCGAATACCAGCCCGCCTTCGATCTGTTGCAGCACGATATCGGGATTCACGATCCGCCCGCAATCGACCGCGGCGACGAGGCGATCGACGCGGACCTGCCCAGCTTCGAGCCGTGCCTCGGCGAGCACCGCGATGCTGCTGCCGCGAAACTGGTGGCAGGCGATCCCCTGCCCGCTGCCCGCGACCCCGCCCTGCCAGCCGCCGAGCGAGGCGACGGTGTTGAGGCAGGCGGCGAGCCGCAGATTCTGGCCGAGCATCTGGATTCGGAAATAGCTCGCATCGGTCTGCGCGACCTGCGCGAGCTCGTCGATGAAGCTTTCGGTGAAGAAACACGACAGCGCATCGATCCCGCCGCGCAGATGGCCACAGGGAAAGCCGAGATCGGCGGAGTGGTGATCGATCGCGTGATTGGGGATCGCATAGGGCGGCACCGCGCCCGACACCGCCACCGCATCGCCGCGGCCGGGCAGGGCGAGCGACCAGGCGGTGGCGGCGTCGCGCGACAATAGACGGTTTGCCATTTCGGTGCCGATCGCGGGGGTGCCGATCTTGGCAAGCCAGCCGCTCAGCCGCCCGTCGCGGTCGAGCCGCCCCGCCATCCGCGCGATCGCGGCGGGGCGCGGGCGGTCGCGGCCGATATCCTCGACGCGCGACCAGCTGAGCTGGACCGGGCGCGCCAGTTCGCGCGCAAGCAATGCGGCCTGTTCGGCGGCGAGCGTCTCGAGCCCCGCGCCGAACGATCCCCCCGCCTGCATCACGATCACCGTCACCTGGTCCTCGCCGATACCGAGCACCCGCGCGGCGGCGGCGCGCGCGAGCATCGGCGCGAGCGTCGGCAGCCAGAGCCGCAGCCGGCCATCCTCGAAAGTCGCGGTGGCGGTGGTCGGCTCGATCGCGGCGTGGAGCCCGATCGCGGCGTGATATTCGGCGGTAAAGACGCGCGCGCCGCGGAACGCCGCGCCGACATCGCCCGCCTTGGCGATCCGGTCGCCCGGCCCGTCGATCGCGGCGAGCAACGCCGCCTCGATACTGTCGGTCGAAGGCGCGCCGCCGCGGGTTTCGAAGCGCGGGCGGATCGCCTCGACCGCGCGATTGGCCGCCCACCAGTCGCTGCCGATGCCAGCGACCCAGGCTTCGTTGGCGACGATCTTGAGCACGCCGGGCAGATTATCGGCGGCCTTGGCGTCATGCCCGACAAGCCGGGTATCGCCGAGCGGCCCCTGGCGGATCGAGGCGAAGACCATGCCGGGCAAGCGGATGTCGCCCGCGAAATTGGCCGATCCATCGACCTTGGCGGGCGAATCGAGCCGCGCGACCGGGGTGCCCGCCAGCCGCGCGACATCGTCGTTGCGCAGCGCGACCGCGTCGGGGAGTTCTTCGTCGGCGGCCAGCGCAGCGAGCTCGGCGAAGCGCATCCGCTGTTCGCCATGGACGACGAAGCCTTCGGCGGTGGTGCAGGCCTGCCAATCGACGCCCCAGCTGCGCGCCGCCGCCTTGCACAACAACACCCGCGCCGCCGCGCCCGCCTGGCGAAGAATCGGTTCGAAATGGCGCACCGCGCTCGATCCGCCGGTGAGCGTCAGCCGCATCGCGTGGCCAGCCTGCGCGGCGGCGGGAACGGGAATGCGGTCGATCGCGTCGCCGAACAATTCGCGCGCGGCGAGCGGGTTGGCGTAGAAGGGGCCAGGCGGCGCGGGCTCGACGCCGATCGTCCGCCAGTCGGCGCCGAGTTCGTCGGCGACGATCTGCGGCAGCACGGTGTAGACGCCCTGACCGTGCTCGGTGACCGGCACCGCGACGATCACGCGGCCATCCTCGCCGATCTTGAGGAACGCGCCGAACGCGGTTTCGCGGTCACCCGCCACCAGGGTGGGCACATAGTCGCGCGGCCACACCGCCCAGGCGACGACGAGCCCCAGCCCAGCGCCCCCGCCGATCAACAGCCCGCGCCTGCTGATCCCCCCATGTCGCGCCGCCGATGCCATCGTGATCGACTTATCGCGGCGACGCCGGGCGCGCCAGTGGTTGTCGGGCGTGTTGGCGCCCCTCCCCCTCCTTCTCCCCTCCCTGGAAGGGAGGGGTCGGGGGTGGGTCGGTTCGCAAGGGAACGGCGCGCCAGCCAATCGGCCTACCCACCCCCAGCCCCTCCCTTTCAGGGAGGGGAGCAAAAAGGGCGGTCGGCCGTGCAAGCCGGCGGCGGCCTCCGAGCACGACGCTGTCACAGGACACCGGCCC